>NZ_JBOGDB010000304.1:0-1775 GCF_050701515.1 Mycobacterium sp.
GACGTGGAGGGCCTGTGTGATGTCGTCCAGGCTGTCCACCAGGGCCTGCGATATCGACGCCAGCTCGTCAGACGTGGTGCCTAGCGCTTCGCGGGCGTCAGCCACGAAGCTCCGGACGTCGTGGACGGCTGTATTGATGTCATCGACCGCCTGTCCCACCTCGTTCGGGTCGTTGGCCAACAATGCGGTCGCCGAGGCGAGATTTCCGTTGAGCTGCTTCATCAGATCGGCGCTCGACTGCAGCGCCGACACGAGAACCGACAAGTTCCTCACCGTGCCGAAGGCGTCCGTGCTGTGGTCACCGAGTGCCGACAGTGCCTGGGACAGCTCGATGACGGTCTCGCGGATACTGGCGCCCTCGCCGCGCAGATTGGCTGCGGCGGTGTCGATGAAGGCACCCAGCGTGCTGACTCCGCCCGGTCGCGTCGGTTGCAGGGTTTCGGTCAGCTTCTCCAGCTGCTCACGTAGGTCATCCCACTCCACCGGCACCGCCGTGCGGTCCAGCGGAATCACCGCACCGTGGGCCAGCAGCGGCCCTCCGGTGTAGGCCGGCGTCAACTGGATGGCCCGCGCGGTCACCAACTGTGGTGACAAGATCACGGCCTTGGCGTCGGCCGGCACCTGGTATTTGCTGTCGAACGAGAACGTGATCTTGGCGCGCTGCGGCTGTGGCTCGATCCTGTCGATGACGCCGACCGGCACGCCGAGGATCCGCACTTCGTCACCCTTGAACAGCCCGTTGCTGTTCTCGAAGTAGCCGACGACGGTCGTCTCGCCCGCAGCCCGCCACAGTGAGCGTGAGGCAACGACCAGCCCGACCACCAACGCGAGCGCCACGACGATGGCGAGCCCACTCCTGATGCGCGACACCGTCACTGGCCTACCTCCGCGGATGACGCAACGGGCCCCAGAGCCGACCCTACTGCGGGCGGCAACGCCGGCGGGCCCGGCGGCGGACCACCTGGCGGTGGCGCCGGAAGCGGCTCCCGATACGGATACCGGGGGTCGCCCGGCACTCCGGTGATCGCGTCGGGCAGGGTCAGATGCGGCTCCCCGCCCGCACCGGTACGGGGGAAGGGCACCGGCAGTGCCGGGGTGCCGTGCTGGCCCGTCTGCGGGTCGGTCAGCTGCGACGGCAGCAGCACGTTCGGATCCAAACCGAGGTCGGAGAAGGCCGCGTCGATGAACGGCTGCAGGAACTGGCCGGGCAGCAGGTTGGCGACATACGCCTTGAAGAAGGGACCGGATGCCACCGACTCCCCCAGCGACATCGCATAACCGTTGAACAGCTCGATCGTCTTCTGGACCCGCTCCTTGCGGTTCTCGACAATCGCGAGAACGCCGTTGAGTTTGTCGAGCGCCGGCCGAAGGCTATGACGGTTGTCACCGACGAGCTCAGACAGTTGTTGCGCCAGTGCGGACACATTGCCCGAAATCTGATCCAGCGCGGCACTTTGGGTCTGCAGTTCGGCCAGCAGGGCGTTGGTGTTTGCGATGAGGCTGACTACCTGATCGCTCCGTTCGGCGAGTACCGCGGTGGCCCTGTAAGCGTTGGCCAACAGGGATCGCAGATCGGCATCGCGCTCGTTGAGTGTCTGCGAGAACCGGGCCACCCCTTCGACCGCGATCTTCAGATCCGACGGTGTGTCAGAGAACGTCTGTGCCAGGGTGGCCAACGACTCCGACACCTGGTCGGTGTTCAATCCGCTGATCGTTGTCGCCAGATCACCCAGCGCATCGGGCAGTTCGTACGGCGGTTTCGTCCGCTCCACGGG
>NZ_JBOGDB010000305.1:0-2717 GCF_050701515.1 Mycobacterium sp.
CTTCGCGGCCGAACACCGCTCGGTGAGGTCGAGTTCGATGGCCAAGCCCCGAGCGCCGTGACCCTCGATCGCCGCCAACGTCCCTACGGGACCGTCGACGTCGGCGCCCCAGGGCTGGTCGGCGTCGGAGGCGGACCAGGACGTTGTCAGTTATCGGGGGTCAGGAGTGGAGCGGCCAAGCTGAACGATCACCCGGCGATCGGTCACGCCGGCGCCTGTTTTTCTGCGCTTCTTCTCGAGCGCGACCTCCTCGCCGCCGAAGCGCTCCCAGGCGGCCTGTCGGCTGATGCCGAGGCGGTCCGCGGGCACGCACGCCGTCAACCTCCCCGCCGACGTCCAACAAAGGGACCCTCACCAACGGTTCCGAGACGATGATTGCGGACACGGCCTGTGAACGCGCCGAAGAGGTCCATCGGCCCCGTCGTGCCCGTCGTCTCAAAATCGAACGATTGTGCATCCCAACATTCACGGTCTTAGTTCGACAACAAGGCGCACGCTCGTTGATCTCCGGGTGCGCTCCCAGGCTCGCAAGCACCCACGAGTCGTCGGCTTCCGAGGGGCGACTCGAGCGGCACGACGACCTCTTCGAATAGCAGGACACCACCACAGCCGGAGTTTGGTGATGACACAACTTCCCGTTCAACATAAGCTGTCACTCGGACGCTCGTATTGTTCTCCTCGGTTTCAGTGTGGTGAAACTGGACGCAGCCCGTCTCCAGCACCCGAATACGCAGCGACCGCTGATCAGGAGCGGAGTCTATTAGAGCCCATTGACCAGGCTCAACGACAAGGCGAGAGCTACTCGACGTAGTGGGGACCGGCTGGGAATTAGCTGGCGGACTCGTGGTTTGCGGATGCGCCGCCGTGGTGGGGGTGATGGGCGTCTGAGCGGTCGTCGTTGAAGTAGCCGTCGACTGCGACACGGACGCCACCGATGATGGAGTGGACAAACCTTCGATCAGCGAATCGTTTCGTCCGCCTTCGCCTAGACCGATCGTAGTCGTCGTCGATGCTGTGCTAGGCGACATGCTTCTCGATCCGGTCGCTACAGATAGATTCTCGTTTCGTCCTGAAGTTGACCCAGCGAGCGCGAAGACCGCAAACGACAGCGCTCCTAGGGCAATGCCGCCTCCCACCACGAGGCGGAGTCTGAGCCGCTTAGCCCGTCGATAGGTCTCCTTCAGGAGCCGCTCCCGTTGCTCGGTCGATTCGAAGAAGTCATGGGTTGCCAATAGGTCCCTCCAGTGGGTTAGTACCCAGTTGTCGCGACAATGCCTTTAGCGCCCGATGAGTGTGAGATTTCACCGTGCCGGTCGAGATACCCAGGCAGGCCGCAACCGAGGCTTCACTGAGATCGCCGATGAACCGCAAGGCAACCGCCTCTCTCTGGCGCTTGGGCAGGGCCCGTAGCGCGGCTGCGAGAGCTAAACGTGTTGCGACAGCGTCCTCGGGTGCGATGGGCTCTTCCACGGCCACGACGGGTCGTCGGCGGCGAATTGATCCGATGGCCAGGTTCGCCGCAACTCGGAGTACCCAAGCATCACGGTGCGGCAATGCTTCGATCCGTTTCCAGTGCACGAAGGCTCGCGCGAGGGCCTCGGATGCGATGTCTTCGGCCTCAGCACGATCTCCGACGAGCCTGTACGCCAGGTGCCACGCTCGGGGGTAGAGCGAGTCGAAGGCACTTTCGAAAGTGGATCTGCCTGCGATATCCACACACACTCTACGCGTGGCTAGTCAGAAAGGTTTACGAGGCTGGACAAAATCCTCGGGTTGCAGGTGCGGCGGGGCGGCCCGCCCGCTCCTCCCACCACGGAGCGAGACAGCTACCCGATTCGCCAGTGCTGGTTCTGACCAGGAGGGCCCGCACAGCCCCACTGCTGCATGCCCACACCGTCGGCTGAACTGATTCCCGTGACATCAAGGCACTTGCCGGAATGAGCAGACTCGACCTGGAAGTCTTCCGGGTTCGGCCGTCCGCTATTAGGGCTCGGCCGCAAGAAGTACCATTTCTGGTTGGGCCCGCCCGAGCAACTCCAAAGCTCGACCCGTGCACCATCGTGCGTACCAAAGCCTTCGACGTCGAGGCAGTACGAAGAGTTGGGTCCGGTCCTGACGCGTGCCGGCACCGACATCGTGATCGTGGCGGAGCTTCTGGGCCACAGCGTGGAGACAGCCCGCCGCTACGCGCTGCCCAGTGAAGAGGACCGCCAGGCCGCAATCGAACGCCTGCCCGTCGACAGGGCACCAGGAGGAACGGCAAACGCGTCGCCCTCGCAGGCCGATTGGACCTTACGGAGGGGCGGGCCCGAATGAGCATCGAGCGCGCACGAGCGTCGCCGAACCTCGAGGAGCCCGTCGCGAAGTTCGTGTTCCGGGCCATCTCCGGCGTGGCGAGGGTCCGGGACGACGAACGACAGCACACCGACGTCGCCAGACGACGTGGCCTTGTCGACCACCGCCAGGGCTGCATGAGAACGACCCCGCCGGTCGACTACTCCTTGCTGCTCAACGACCGCTGGCTGCACCCATCGGAGCCTTGGGATGAGGACCAGTGGATCGTGCGGCCGTGCTGACATCTCACTTGCGCATCCACTGACACCCAAGCTGCGCAACCGCCGGGCGGTGGTCACTCCTCGTTCGCCGGCCGCCCATAAGACTGGTTATGTAAAGTCAGCCTCGCGAGGCGCTTGGAGGTTGACACCACCAGTTGTAAG
>NZ_JBOGDB010000306.1:0-24986 GCF_050701515.1 Mycobacterium sp.
CACCCGATCTGCTGGACCGACTGGCCAATCGGCTGCTCGACGCCGGCGCGGTGTCGGCCGGACACGGTTCCAAACTGGCCCGGGTGCTGGCCGGGGCCCCGGGCGAGGACGACGGCGAACCGGAACCCGACACCACGCAGGTGGATCCGGTGCACCGCGCGGTGGCCGAACAGGTCGAGCAGCTGCTGGAGTGGGACCGCGCGGTGCGGGCGGATGTCTACGACTCGGTGCACCAGATGCGGGTCACCACACGCAAGATTCGCAGCCTGCTGCAGGCGTCCGAGGGCGCTTTCGGCATCTCCAACGACGCGTGGATTTTCGACGAGCTGCGGCAACTGGCCAGTGTGCTCGGTGTGGCCCGGGACGCCGAGGTACTGGCCGAGCGGTACGAAAAGGCGCTGGACGAACTGCCGAAAGATCTGGTCCGTGGTCCGATCCGGAGACGGTTGGTCGACGGCGCCAAGCGGCGGTACCGGTCCGGCCTGCGGCGATCGCTGCTCGCGATGCGCTCGCCGCGCTACTTCCGCCTGCTCGACGCGCTCGAGGGGCTGGTGGCCGCCGAGCCGCCACCCACGGAGCCGGGCGAAGAGCCAGCGGCGGTGACGATCGACTCCGCCTACAAGCGGGTGCGCAAGGCCGCAAAGAACGCCGCCGGCGCGGCCGACGAGGACCGCGACGAGGCGTTGCACCGAATTCGCAAGGGCGCCAAGCGGCTCCGTTACACCGCGGCGGCCACCGGTGCCGACGAGGTGTCCGATCGGGCCAAGGACATTCAAAGCCTGCTGGGTGACCACCAGGACAGCGTGGTCAGCCGCACCCACCTGAGTCAGCAGGCCGAAGCCGCGCACGCTGCCGGCGAGGACACGTTCACCTACGGGCTGCTGTATGCGCAGGAGGACGATTTAGCGGGCGGCGCGCGCGAGCAGCTCGACGATGCGCTGAAGAAACTGAAGAAGTCGGTGCGCAAGACGCAATAGCGGGCGGACGAGTTGGCCTGTAAGCCGGATTCTGTCCCTCGCCGCCGCGTAGGACCACGGCGACGAGGCGGCGACCATCCATCTGGGCACACCGTCACCGGGTACCTCGAGCGGCCTACCCGCAGGCTCGGGCGAGCAACCCTCGGACGCCTGCGCGGCCGCACCAGGTGCGGCCTACTTGGCCTTGCTTCGGGTGGGGTTTGCCTAGCCATCCCGGTCACCCGGAATGCTGGTGCGCTCTTACCGCACCGTTTCACCCTTACCACCGAATGGTGGCGGTCTGTTTTCTGTGGCACTTTCCCGCGAGTCACCTCGGATTGCCGTTAGCAATCACCCCGCTCTGTGAAGTCCGGACTTTCCTCGGACCACCTTGCGGTGATCCGCGGCCGCCCGGCCAACTCGTCCGCAGTATTAAACGTACTGCGTCGGGTGCCTGTTCCGCGAGCAGGCCATACTTGTGGCCATGCCGCGGGTTCCACCGGTCCGCTATCTGATGCGGGCGAAAGATCTTGTCGACGCGCGCTACGCCGAGGCGATCACGGTGGACGATCTGGCCGCTGCCGCGGGGTTGTCCCGCGCACACTTCAGCCGGATGTTCACCCGAGAGTTCGGCGAATCGCCACGGGCGTATCTCCAGACCCGGCGGCTGGAGCGGGCGGCGGCGCTGCTGCGCTACACCGACCGGTCGGTGGCCGACATCTGCGTCATGGTCGGACTGCAGAGCCTCGGCTCGTTCACGACGAGCTTCGCCCGCGTGTATGGCCTGCCGCCCGCCGCCTACCGGGCCAGCATGCCGCCGGCCGCCATGCATGCACGCGTGCCCAGCTGCGTCCTGCAGCGGGACACTCGCCCACTCGCCGACAGCCGAGTCAAAACAGCACACGGGGAGAAGACGGGCCGCGACGACCCGCCGTAGCGTCGTGGCCATGATCAAAATTGCAAGCGCCCATCTGTGGGTGCACGACCAGGAAGTGGCACTGAAGTACTGGACCGAGAAGGTCGGTATGGAAGTGCGCCAAGACGTTTCGATGCCCGAGCTCGACTTTCGTTGGTTGACGGTCGGTCCGCCCGGACAGGACGACGTGTCCATCGTGCTGATGGCGGTGCCCGGCGAGCCGGTGATGGACGAAGCCACCCGCAAGCAGGTGTTGGACCTGACCGCCAAGGGCTTCGCCGGCACGGTGTTTCTCACCACCGAGGACTGCCAGGCCAGCTATGAGGAGATGAAGGCCCGCGGTGTCGAGTTCACCGAGGAGCCGCATGAAATGCCCTATGGCATCGACAGCGGATTCCGCGACCCGTCCGGCAATAGTGTGCGACTGACCCAACTGGCGGACATCACGGCCAATACTGGGTAGATGCGAACATCCGCGGCGGCGGTCGGCTCGGCGGCGTTCTTCGTGGTGGCGCCGGGCACCTTCGTGGGGCTGGGCCCCTGGCTGATCACCCATTGGGAGATACCGGGGTCCAGCCCGCCGCTGCGCGTGATCTTTGGCGTGCTGCTGATCGTGATGGGCCTGATCCCGCCCGTGCACGCGTTCATCCAGTTCGTCAAGGCCGGCGGAACGCCCATGCCCATCGCACCGACAGAGCGGCTGGTGGTCACCGGATTCAACCGATTCGTGCGCAACCCGATGTACGTCGGCCTGCTCACCGCGATCCTCGGTCAGGCACTGCTCTTCGACAGTCCCTGGTTGGTGCTGTACGCCGCACTCGGCTGGATCGCGACCGCATCATTCGTGCGGTGGTACGAAGAGCCCACCCTGGTCCGCACATACGGGGAGCAGTACGAGGAGTACCGGCGCAACGTGCCGGCATGGACCCCGCGGCTCACGCCCTGGAAGGAGTCGGCCGCCTAGTGTGCGGTCAGATCGTGGATACGCCCGAAATCGGTCGAAATCGCTATCTGACTGCACACTAGAGCCTCGATCTCACGCGCCGCCCCCACCGGTCGTCTACAGGGTGAGGAGGTAGACAGATGAACACTCGATATGCCGTCATCGACAGCGCACTGGGAGAGCTGACGCTGGTCGCCGACGGCAGCGCGCTGACCGGCCTGTATTTCCCGCACCACTGGTACCGGCCGGCGGCGGACACCCTCGGCCCCACGGCCGACGCGGACGACCTGTTCACGACGGCGCAGACCCAGATCACCGAATACCTGACCGGCGAGCGGACCGAATTCGACCTGCCGATTGCGTTGCGCGGCGACGACCTGCAACGACGCGTCTGGCGCCGGCTGACCACGATCCCCTACGGCGACACCGTCACCTACGGCGAACTTGCGGCCGAGCTTGCCGACGGTTCCACCGCGCAGGAGGTCGGTGCGGCAGTCGGCCGCAATCCGCTCTCGATCATCGTTCCGTGCCACCGGGTGGTCGGGAAGAGCGGCAAGCTGACCGGCTACGCGGGCGGACTCGAACGCAAGCAGTTCCTGCTCGACCTCGAGGAGCCGGCCGAAGTAAGGGAGGCCCGGTTGTTCTGATGGCCGTGACGAAATATCAGAAGCGGGTCGACTCGGGCGACTGGGACGCCATCACCGCAGAGGTCAACGATTTCGGCGGTGCGCTGCTGCCGAAGCTGGTCACCAAGACCGAGGCGGCCAAGTTTCGCGGGCTGTATCCCGACGACGACCTGTTCCGCACCACCATCGACATGGCCCGCTACCGGTTCGGTGAAGGCGAATACCGCTACTTCGAAAAGCCCTATCCCGAACCGATCGAGCAACTCAAGCGGGCGCTGTACCCACGACTGCTGCCGATCGCACGGGACTGGTGGCACAAGCTGGGCCGGACGCCGCCATGGCCCGACAAGCTCGACGACTGGCTCGACATGTGCCATGCCGCGGGCCAAACCAAGTCGACAGCCATCCTGCTCAAGTATGGGCCGGGTGATTGGAATGCGCTGCATCGAGACCTGTACGGAGACTTGGTGTTTCCGTTACAGGTGGTGATCAACCTGTCCGAGCCCGAGGTGGATCACACCGGCGGTGAATTCCTTCTCGTCGAGCAGCGACCGCGGGCCCAGTCCCGCGGCACCTCCACCCTGCCGCCGCACGGTCACGGCTTCGTGTTCACCACCCGCGAGCGGCCGGTGGAATCGAAACGAGGCTGGTCGGCCGCGCCCGTCCGGCATGGCGTGTCGGCGGTCCGCTTCGGCGAGCGCTTCACCCTCGGGCTGGTTTTCCACGACGCGGCGTGAAACGTGAAGGGCTACAATCGCCGACGCAAAACGATGACGTTGTCCATCCACGGGACCACCTCGCCGTCGGGACGGGTGACCTCACGCTCGACCTCCTTCACTCGCAACCGCTCGAATTCATCGGCGCTCAGGTCCAAGCTGGCGACCACCTCTTCGGCGCTGGGGAATTCGTGGACATGGTCGAGCTTCGATGCCCACGGTGGGGCCGAGCCGTGGTCGACGATCAGCAGCAGCCCACCCGGGCGCACCGCCTCGGCCGCATGAGCGAGGATTCGCGGCCTGTCCAATCGAACGGTGGAGTGCAGGAACTGCGCAGAGACCAGGTCAAACGTGCCCTCCGGAAAGGTGTCGGACAGCTCGTGTTGGACAAACTCGATGCGGTCGGCGACGCCACGAGAACTCGCTTCCCCCGCTGCCCTGCCAAGTGCGGTTTCGGAGATGTCGACCGCGACGACGTCCCAGCCTCGCTCAGCGAGCCACACGGCATCGCCGCCCTCGCCACACCCGAGATCGAGCGCCCTCCCGGGTGGTAGTTCAGCGGCCACCTCGGCAAGCCGGACGTTGACCCGACCGCTCCAAACGCGCTCGCGTTCCCCGTAGTGCTCTTCCCAGTGCGTCTGTGTGTCGTCGTCCATGGTCACTGCAAGTAAGACGTCTCGTTCACCAACCGCACCGACGACGCCCCGTCCGGGTAGAACTCGGCGATGGACAGCGATGCCAGGTCGAGGTGCAGCCGGTACAGGATGCCGGGCCCGGCGTCGAGCGCCAGCCGCAGCAGCGTTTTGATCGGCGTCACGTGCGACACCACCAGCAGCGTTTCGCCGCCGCGCTCGGCCATGAGCCGCTTGCGGACCCGCTGCACCCGCTCGAGCACACTGTCGAAGCTTTCGCCATCGGGCGGGCTGATGCTGGTGTCGCGCAGCCAGGTGCGGTGCAGCTCCGGATCGCGGTCGGCGGCCTCGCCGAAGGTCAAGCCCTCCCAAGACCCGAAATCCGTCTCGATCAGGTCGTCGTCGACGGCGACGTCGAGGCCCAGCGCCTTGGCCGCGGCGGCAGCGGTGTCGTAAGCCCGCTGCAGCGGCGAAGTGATGACGGCCGCGACTGCGCCGCGCTGCGCGACATACTGCGCCGCGGCTTCGGCCTGACGGCGCCCCACGTCGGTCAACGCCGGATTTCCCCGGCCGGAATAGCGCCGCTGCGTTGATAATTCGGTTTGGCCGTGCCGCAGCAACAGCAACCGGGTCGGTGCACCGCGGGCGCCGGTCCAGCCGGCCGGGGAGGCCGGCGTTTCCGTGGCCTTGGCCGACACCTCGGGTTCCGTCGCCGCCAACTCGGCAGCGGCGTCCATCGCCTCGTTGGCCAGCCGGTCGGCGTGAGAGTTCTTCGACCGAGGCATCCAGCCGAACCTGATGCGGTCGAACCTCGCCGCCAGGGCGGTGGCCTGCTGGTGAAGTGCGATCAGGTCGGGATGCTTGACTTTCCAGCGGCCCGAGATCTGTTCCACGACCAGCTTGGAATCCATCAACACCTCGACGTCGCTCGCGCCCAATTTGGCCGCCTCCTCCAGACCGGCGATCAAGCCGCGGTATTCGGCGACGTTGTTGGTGGCGCGCCCGATGGCCTGCTTGCTTTCGGCCAGCACCGTGCTGTGGTCAGCGGACCACACCACCGAGCCGTATCCCGCCGGCCCCGGGTTGCCGCGGGATCCACCGTCGGCCTCGACGATTACCTTCACTGATCTGCACCCTTGACCCGCAACAGGATTGCACCGCACTCGGGACAGCGCAGCACCTCGTCGTCGGCCGCGGCGGAAATCCGCGCAAGCTCGCCGCGGTCGATCTCGATCCGGCATGCTCCGCACCGACGTCCCTGCAACCGTCCGGCACCCGCGCCGCCGCGGGCCCGCTGACGCTCGTACATCGAAACCAATTCGGCGTCCAGTTCCGCGGTCAACTCGTCACGCCGGGAAGCACACTGGTGACGGGCCTGCTCGATCGCGGCGAGCGCGTCGTCGAGCTCCCTCTGTGCTTCGGCGAGCCCGCTTTCCAGCGCGTCGATCTTGGCCAGTTCGTCGGCCTGCTGACTCTGCAGTTCTTCCCGGCGCTCCATCACCTCCAGCAGCGAGTCCTCCAGGCTGGACTGGCGACGTTTCAGGGTTTCGAGTTCATGTTGCAGTTCGGTGAGCTGCTTGGCGTCGATGGTGCCCGCGTCGAGCAGCGCGCGGTCCCGTTCCTCACGCGCTCGCACCGCGTCGATCTCCGACTCGAACTTCGAGATTTGGGCATCCGGATCCTCCAGCACGAGCCGTAGCGACGCCAGCCGATCGTTGGCCTCGCGATGCTCGGCCTGGGCCTGCTCGAGGCGCTGCTGCTCGGCCAGGTGACCGGACCGGTGCGCGATCCGGCTCAGCTCGGCATCGAGGTCTGCCAATTCGAGCAGCGAACGCTGTTGGACGACTTCAGCTTTCATAACTCGTTTCTCTCGATATTCCACGGATCGGTGCGGATGGCGGACACCCGCACCGGTAGCGCGTCACCGAACCGGCCGCGAAGCAGCTCCGCGGCCTGATTGCACCACGGGAACTCGCTGGCCCAATGGGCGACATCGATCAGCGCGACATCGGATCGCCGGATGTGTTCGTCGGCGGGGTGGTGCCGCAGATCAGCCGTCACGTAGGCGTCAACGCCCGCGCCCGCGACGACATCCAGCAGCGAGTCTCCCGCGCCGCCACACACCGCGACGCGTGACACCGCGGCGTCATCCTCACCCGAGGCGCGCACACCCCATGAGGTTCCGGGCAGCGCGTCATGCACGCGAGAGACGAACGCCGCCAACGTCTCCGGTCGCGGCAACGACCCGATGCGGCCCAACCCGGCATCGGCCGGAACGGGTGCCAGCGCGAAGATGTCGAAGGCGGGCTCCTCGTACGGGTGTGCGGTCCGCATCGCCGCCAGCACATGGCCGCGCAGCCCGGCCGGGGCGATGACCTCCACTCGATCCTCGGTCACCCGCTCGACGGATCCGACGCTACCGATCGTGGGTGTCGCGCCCTCGTGGGCGAGGAACTGGCCGGTGCCGGTGACAGCCCAGCCGCAGTGCGAGTAGTCGCCGATGTGACCGGCGCCCGCGGCGAACATGGCCTCCCGCACCGCGTCGGCATTCTCGGGAGGCACGAACATCACCCACTTGTCCAGATCGGGACCGCCGACCGCCGGCGCCAGTACCTCTTCCACGGTGAGCCCCAGCGCTTCGGCCAGCGCGTCGGACACTCCGGGCGAAGCGGCGTCGGCGTTGGTGTGGGCGGTGAACAGTGCCCGTCCGGTGCGGATCATCCGGTGCACCAGCGCCCCCTTGGCCGTGCTCGCGGCGACGGTGTCGACGCCCCGCAGCAGCAGCGGGTGATGGGCCAGCAGCAGCCCCCGCTCCGGCACTTCGTCGACGACGGCGGCGGTGGCGTCGACCGCGATAGTCACCGAGTCGACGTTCTCCCCCGGATCGCCGCAAACCAAGCCGACCGAGTCCCAATCCTGGGCCAGCCCAGGCGGATACGCCGCGTCCAGCACGCCGATGACGTCCGAGAGGCTCGCAGTCACATCAGCACCTCAGCACCTCAGCGACCGCATCGACCAGCACCTGCCAGTCCGGACGGACAGCGGCTCGCAGGTATTGTCCGTCCAACCCGACGAACGTATCGCAGCGGCGCACTGCAATGCCCTTGGCGTCCAACCGCTTTCGCATCAGCTCCGCGTCGGGCACGGTGAACAGCACGAACGGCGCACAACCGTCGACGACGTCCGCCCCCACCGCGGTCAGACCGGCCACCATTTCGGCGCGCATTCTCGCCAGCCCGCGCGCCCCTGCATCGGCCTCGGCCGCCGCCTGTGGTGAGCAGCACGCCGCGATCGCCTCCAGCTGAAGGGTGCCCAACGGCCAGTGGGCGCGGCGCGCCGTTAGCCGACTCAGGACCTCGGGCGCACCCAGCGCGTAGCCGACCCGCAGCCCGGCCAGCGACCACGTCTTGGTCAGGCTGCGCAGCACCACCACGTCGGGCAGTGGGTCGGCAGCCAGTGACGCGGGCTCGCCGGGAATCGCGTCGGCGAACGCCTCGTCGACCACAACGATTCGGCCGGGCCTGCGCAGCGCCAGAATCTGGTCGCGGTGGTGCAGCACCGACGTCGGATTGGTCGGGTTGCCAACGACGACAAGGTCTGCGTCCTCGGGGACGACGGCGTTGTCCAGGTCGAAAGGCGGGGCGAGCACGACGTGTCGCAGCGCGACGCCGGCCGCCGCCAGCGCTGCCTCCGGCTCGGTGAACGACGGCGCGATGAGCGCCGCCAAGTTGGGCCGCAGGTTGGCCAGTAGCGCGAACCCTTCGGTCGCCCCGGCCAGTAGCGCCACCTCGTCGGTGGTGCGGCCGTGTCTGGCCGCCACGGCTTCGGTCGCCCGGCGTTCATCGACCGCGCTCGGATAGCCGCTGAGGTCGGCCAGCCGTGATGCCAGCCGTTCCACCAGCCACGACGGCGGTTCGTCGGCACGCACGTTGACGGCGAAGTCCAGCATGCCCGGGGCTGCGGCCACGTCGCCGTGGTAGCGGGCCGCCCGCCGGGGAAGACTTGGCACAACACGAACAGTAGTGCGCCAGCGGCCGGGCCAGGTCGGGACGTCGGTCAATATCAGGGTTGGGGGCTGCTGGGCGAATGTGTGTGATCGCGGGTGTGTGAGCGTTTGTCGGTGGGTTCGGGGATGGTTGGGTTATGCGTCACGCATCCGCAAATTCGCGACTGGCCGTTGGGGGTGGTGATGGCGCGGTTTGAGATTCCCGACGGGTGGTCAGCTCAGGCGTATCGGTTCGCGCTGGATCCGACCGCGGCCCAGGCGGCGATGCTGGAGTCGCATTGCGGCGCGGCGCGGTTCGCGTTTAACCACATGCTCGGTGTGGTGAAGGCGAATCTGGATCAGCGCAGCGCCGAACGCTCCTATGGCATCGCCGAGCAGGAGTTGACCCCGGTGCAGGGGTGGTCGCTGGCCCAGCTGCGCAAGACCTGGAATGCGCGCAAGAATGCGGTGGCGCCGTGGTGGGAAGCCAACAGCAAGGAGGCCTACAACTCGGGGTTAGACGGTTTGGCTCGCGCTCTGCTGAACTGGTCGACCTCGCGCAGCGGTGCGCGGGCCGGCGCCCCGGTCGGGTTCCCGCGCTTTAAGACCCGGCACCGCAGCGCGCGGTCGGTGCGGTTCACCACCGGCGCCATCGGGGTAGCGGCCGATCGCCGTCATGTGGTGTTGCCGCGTATCGGGCGCGTGCGTACTCACGAGTCGACGCGCAAGCTGGCGCGGCGGCTGCGGGCCGGTACGGCGCGGATTCTGTCGGCCACGGTGAGTTTGGTCGGGGGGCGCTGGCAGTGTGCGTTTCAGGTGATCGTGACGGGTAAGTGCCGTCCCGCGCACGCCCGCCGATCGCCGCATCGGGTGGTGGGTGTCGATGTTGGGGTCAAGGATCTGTTGGTGGTCGCCACGGCCGACGGCGTGGAGGTGGCTCGGGTGGCCGCGCCAAAACCGTTGACTCGGGCGCAGGCTCGAATGCGGGCGGCTCAACGGCGAGCGGCGCGCAGGTGTGGCCCCTACGATCCTGAGACAAAGAGTCATCGAGAGCCCTCGAAGCGCTGGCAGCGGGCCAATGCCCGGATGGGCCGGATTCATGCCAAGGTGGCCGCGATCAGGGCCAACGAGATTCACCAAGCCACCGCCCGCCTGGCGACCCGTCACGAGGTCGTGGTGGTCGAGGCGCTGGCCGTCAAGAACATGAGTCGCCGAGGTGGTCGGCGCAAACGCGGGCTGAACCGCGCGCTCGGGGATGCCGCGATCGGGCGCATCCGCACCCAGCTGGGCTACAAGAGCACCTGGTATGGCACCGCGCTGGTGACCGCGCCACGGTCATTTCCGTCGACTCAACTGTGTTCGCGCTGCGGGGTGAAAACCAAACTCCGGCTGCGCGACCGCATCTTGCACTGCCGCAATGGATGCCCGCCGATCGATCGGGATCTCAACGCGGCGATCAACCTCGCCCGCCTCGGCGACCCCAATCATGGGCAAACGGGGACCGGTACCGGCAGTAGGCCGGCCGCTAGCGTCACGGCTGGAGATGGACGTGGAGCCATCCACAAGACCAGTCACACCACCACCCCTGGTGCGGTGCGGACGGCAGGAGGCGACGAAACGTCAACCCCGCACACCACTCACCCCGGTGCGGGGACCGCAACTCCGCAAGGAGAAGCTGCCTGAAATGCCCAGTCAAACAACACCCACATTTCAGGTAACGGACAATGAAGCCGTGGCAGACACGCTGGTGATCTTCGACCTCGACGGCACCCTGACCGACTCGGCGCAGGGCGTCGTGTCCAGCTTCCGCCACGCCCTGTCCGAGATCGGCGCCGAGGTTCCCGATGGGGACCTGGCCAGCCGCGTCGTCGGCCCTCCGATGCATCACACGCTGCGCGCGATGGGACTCGGCGAACAGACCGACGCTGCGATCGCCGCCTACCGTGCCGACTACACCGCCCGCGGCTGGGCGATGAACACTGTGTTCGACGGCATCCCGCAGCTGCTGGCCGATCTGCGGGCCGCCGGGGTGCGGCTGGCGGTGGCTACGTCGAAGGCCGAGCCGACGGCCCGCCGGATCGTCGAGCATTTCGGGCTGGACGGGCATTTCGAGGTCGTCGCCGGGGCCAGTGTCGACGGCGTCCGCGCGACAAAGGCCGATGTGGTGGCGCACGCGCTTGCCCAGCTCGAGCCGTCCCCCGCAAGCGGGAGGTGCCCCCAGCCCGACCGGGTGGTGATGGTCGGCGACCGATCGCACGATGTGGAAGGCGCGGCCGCCCACGGCATCGACACCGTGGTGGTCGGCTGGGGCTACGGGCAGGCCGATTTCGACGGGGCGCCCGCCGTCGGCGCAATCGCGCACGTCACGACGGTCGACGACCTGCGCGAGGTGCTCGGTGTCTGTCCCCCGCAAGCGGGAGGTACCCCCAGTCGGCCGGCGGGCGGCTCCGGTGTCTGAACCCACGCTGCACGTCACATTCATCTGCTCGGGTAACATCTGTCGCTCGCCGATGGCGGAGAAGATGTTCGCCCACCAGATCAACCAGCGGGGCCTGGCCGACGAAGTGCGGGTCACCAGCGCGGGGACCGGGGGCTGGCATGCGGGCGACTGCGCCGACGATCGCGCCAACCGGGTGCTGCGCGACCACGGATACCCGACGACGCACACCGCCGCACAGATCGACGAGAACCACCTGTCCGCCGACCTGGTGGTGGCGCTGGGCCGAAACCACGAGCGGATGCTGCGGGAAATGGGCGTTGCGCCCAACCGAATCCGGATGCTGCGATCGTTCGACCCGCGCTCGGGTGCCCATGCGCTGGACGTCGAGGATCCCTACTACGGCACCCATCAAGACTTCGAGGACGTCTTCGCCGTCATCGAGGCCGCGCTGCCCGGTTTGCACGACTGGGTGGACGAACAACTGGCCGACCGGGGATTAGCCAGCTAGGCCGGCGATGAACGAAGTGAAGAGGCGAAGTTTGATCCGGAGGTGGGCCTTCCTGGTGCGGCCGGGCTGGCTCGCGTTGTTCGTTGTGGTCATCGCGTTCGCCTACCTGTGCTTCACCGTGCTGGCGCCGTGGCAGCTCGGCAAGAACACCGAGACGTCGCGAGAGAACGAGCAGATCTCCCGTTCGCTGACCGCCGACCCGGTTGCGGTGACAAGCCTTTTGCCACAACAGAATTCGTCGGCCCCGGACGAACAGTGGCAGCGGGTGACGGCCACCGGACGGTATCTTCCGGATGCGCAGGTGCTGGCCCGACTGCGCGTCGTCGATGCCGAGCCGGCGTTCGAAGTGCTGGTGCCGTTTGCCGTTGACGGCGGCCCGACCGTCCTGGTCGACCGCGGATATGTCCGACCGGAGCAGGGCTCACGGGTGCCGGTCATCCCGCCGCCGCCGGCTCAAACCGTGACGATCACGGCGCGGCTGCGGGACTCCGAACCCGCCGTCGATGGCAAGGCGCCATTCCGCCAGGACGGCGCCCAGCAGGTGTACTCCATCAACACCGCGCAGATCGCGGCGCTAACGGGCGTTCCGCTGACCGGGTCCTACCTGCTGCTGGTTGAGGACAAGCCCGGCGGTCTGGGCGTCATCCCGCTGCCCCATCTGGATGCCGGACCGTTTTTGTCCTACGGGATTCAGTGGATTGCGTTCGGCATCCTGGCACCGCTCGGGTTGGGCTACTTCGTGGTGTCGGAGATCCGGGTGCGGCGACGCGAGAAGGCCCAGCAGACCCGACCGTTCGATGCCCCGCTCACCACCGAAGAGAAACTCGCCGACCGCTACGGCAAGCGGCGCTGACCAACACCGCCAACGCCGCACTCAGCACCTGGACCGCCCGCGAAAGCCGCACCGCCCGGACAAGATCCGAGACCTGCGGGGCGGGCCCGTCGCCGAGTGTGGGCCGGATCTCCAGCTGGTGCGCGTATTGAGTGGGCCCGCCGAGCCGGACACCCAGCGCACCCGCGAACGCCGCCTCCACCACCCCGGCGTTGGGGCTGGGGTGTCGGGTCGCGTCGCGTCGCCAGGCTCGCAGGGCGCCCGCCGGTGACCCGCCGACCACCGCAGCGCAGACGGCCACCAGCAGACCGGTGACGCGGGCCGCCACGAAGTTCAGCGCATCGTCGAACCGCGCCGCCGCCCAACCGAATCGGTGGTAGCGCGGCGAACGGTGGCCGATCATCGCGTCGACGGTGTTGGCACCGCGGTAGACCAGCAGCGCGGGCAGGCCGCCGACCGCCGCCCACAGCAGCGGCGCGACGTGCGCGTCGGAGGTGTTCTCGGCCACCGACTCCACCGCGGCGCGGGTCAGCCCGTCGGCATCCAGGGCGGCCGGGTCGCGTCCGCAGAGCGACGGCAACAGTCGTCGGGCACCACCGACATCGTCGGCCGACAACAGGTCGGCCATCTGCCCGCCGGTGCGGGTCAGCGAGGTGCCGCCGAGCGCCACGAACGTCACCGCGGCCGTGCTCGCGGCGGTCCATGCGGTGCCCCGCCCCGCGGCGGCCCGCTCCCCCGCGACGCCGAGTAGGGACAACGCGCCGAGCAGAACACCGGTATGCAACGCACCGGCCCAGCGGTCGTCGGCATAGGTGAACCGCTCGAGGGCGGCGGCGCCGCGGCCGAACAGCGCAACTGGATGTCCGCGCCGAGGGTCGCCCAGCACCACGTCGGCGAGGTACCCGGCCGCGATGCCCACGGCCCGGCCACGACACGTCGACGCAAACACGCCTGCGAGCGTCTCACAAAGTGGTCTACTCGAAACATGAGGCTGGGCCCACCGCGGCGGCCGACCCGCGCGGTCGATCTGATCAATCCCGCGGCGGTGCTGTTGCCGGCGGCCAACGTGATCATGCAGCTGTCGTCGCCCAGCGTGGGCTACGGCGTGCTGGAAAGCCCGGTGGACAGCGGCAACGTCTACAAGCATCCGTTCAAGCGGGCACGCACCACCGGCACCTACCTGGCCGCGGCCACCCTCGGCACCGACGCCGACCGTGCGCTGATCCGCGACGAAGTGGACAAGGTGCATGAGCTGGTCCGGTCGAAGCCGTCAAGCCCGTTGCCCTACAACGCATTCGATCCGCGGCTGCAGCTGTGGGTGGCCGCCTGCCTCTATCGCTACTACATCGACCAGCACGAGTTCCTCTACGGGCCGCTCGACGACGAAGCCGCCGACGCGGTGTACCAAGATGCCAGGAAGCTGGGCACCACGCTGCAAGTGCGCGAGGACATGTGGCCGGCTGACCGCATCGCGTTCGACGAGTTCTGGAAGCGCTCACTCGACGAGCTGAACATCGACCCGCCGGTGCGCGAGCACCTGCACGGGGTGGCGGCGATGGCGTTCCTGCCCGCCCCGCTGCGGTTGCTCGCCGGCCGCTTCAATCTCTTCGCCACCACGGGCTTTCTCGCCCCGGAGTTTCGGGCGCTCATGGCAATGACATGGACCGCGCGCCAGCAGCGCAGGTTCGAGTGGTTGTTGACGGCGTTGCGGATCGCCGACCGGGTCATTCCCCGCGAGGTGTGGATACTGGGCTATCGAATGTACTTGTGGGACATGCGTGCTCGCGCGCGCCGAGGAAAGCGGGTTGTATGACGGCACTTAACCACGTCGCGCTTACCGTGCGTGATGTCGACGCAAGCGGACCATGGTATCGAGCGCTGTTCGGCGCCGACCCGATGCTCGACGAGCACACCGACGCCGGATTCCGGCACCTGGTCTGGGTGTTCGACAACGGCACCGTGTTCGGCATCCACCAGCATGACCGGCCGATGGAGGGCGACCGATTCACCGAGTTCCGGGCCGGACTCGACCACGTCGGGTTCGGCTGCACGGACCGCGCCGAGCTGGAGACCTGGGTCAACCGGCTCAACGAACTCGGCATCGACCACGGCGGCATCGTGGACGCCCACTACGGCTCGGGGCTGAGCTTCCGCGACCCCGACGGCATCGCGCTCGAGTTCTTCGCACCGCCGGCCGGATAGCGGCGCCCCGCGAGCGACCGAATGGCGTATGGGCGATGGCTTCTAAACGCGCACTGTTTCGGATCTTCTACCGGGTCGGGTATACCCCGTGGGAAGGTCATCCGCTTGCGACGAGGCTGCGGGAACTGATCGAGGGAACCGCCGATGCCCCCGCGCTGCCGCCGGGATCGGCGCTTGACGTCGGGTGCGGCACCGGAGACGCATCCATCTATCTGGCTCAACACGGATGGCATGTCACCGGTGTCGACTTCGTGCCGATGGTGCTCGACAAGGCCCGCGGCAAGGCCCGTGCCGCCGGCGTTTCGGTGAATTTCGTGCACGGCGACGTTACGCATTTGAGTCAGGCCAAAATCGGTTCAGGCTTCCAGTTGATCGTGGACACCGGCACCCTGCACGGCATGAGTGACCGCGACCGTGACCTGTATGTCCATGAGATCACCGTGGCTGCGGCGCCGCGCGCACGGCTATTGATTGTCGCCATCAAACCCGGTGGGCCCCTTCGATTTCTGCGCGCCGATAGGGCGGAGATCGAGCGCCGGTTCACGCCCGCATGGACGCTGCTGTCGGCGGCGGATGAGCCGTTGGTGACTGCCACGGCGCCTCACGAACGATCGATCGCCAAGCTTCGCAACCGCTTCTCGGCGGCCAGCTACGTGTTGCAGCGTCGGGACTGACCCTGGTGGGCGCGAAAGGGATCGAACCTTCGACCGCTGGTGTGTAAAGCTGCCCCAAAGCGTCCCTACCGTCTCACCGAGTGCCGGTGGTGTCGATATGTCCTGGTGGCGGGTCTCAGGCGTGTCACCGCGTCCACCGTTTCACGGGTCGTTGTTGCGCGTCTTGGCACACTCTGGGCACACCGGGGGTTGGACTCACAGCGCGATCCGAAGACCGCTGCTGACACCGATTCCGAGAACGACGTTTTGTCCGTCGACCTCGCTACCGTTGCAGTATGGCAACTCAGGATGCGACCGCCCGCTGGGACAAGGTGCTGGAGGACATCCAGCGGGTCGACGACTCTCCGTCCGGGCGGAACACGCGCCGGGCGCTTGCCGGCGGAAAGACGGGTGCCGACCTGCCTGCGGCAAATGCATACAGCATGATCTCCGGCACCTACACAGGGCGGTTCAAAGAATTGTGGGCGGCCGACCCACCGCATGACTCGTCGCTGAAGGACGTTCTCCAGCCTGTCCACGATGCCGCCCATGCCTTCACCCCCTACGAGCCAATGGAGCCGCAGATCGACCAGCTCTTGGATGCCGTATCCGCTGCACGCGAAAAGCTGAGTGACGGTACTGGTTTCGCACCCACGGCGGAGCAGATTGTCGCCGATATGGAGATGTGGCTGAAAGTGAATCTACTGGTCGCCGGGACGAGCCACCTGGGCCCGATCAAGGTCATCGACGACGAGCTCGCCAAGCAAGCTGAAGCCGCGCGCACTGGATTTCGGTTGCCACCGAGGCATTTCGACTTCGCAACCAACACACTCGTCAATGTCCCCACGGCGACGTCGATCCCCCTCGCGGCGTTCGCCGCCTCGGTCGACAACACGATCGCGAGCACGTGGGCTGAGGCCATGCAGCCTAACCCGGCTGATCAGCCGTCCATCATGAAACAGTTCGCCGCGCAGCTGATCGTCACCTTCTACACCGAATGGGAGGAGCACTACCGGCCTGCCCTGGCCGAGGCGCTCGGCTGTGAGCCGGAGGCCATCAGGCTGAACTACTTCGGCGATCTCCGGAACATGCGCCAGGACTACGTCCACACTCGCGGCTTCTGCAAGAACTCCGCGAAGAACAACCTGCTGAAGTGGTTCACGAAGGGGCAGGCGATGATCCCGACGCCCGTGAACTACCTCGAACTGCTGACCGCCTTTCCATCCGAGGAACTCAAGGTAAAGCCGCCAGAGTTTACGAGGGATCGACTGCGCCTGGAGGCGAATGCAAAAGCGACACTCGTCGCCGAGTTCAACAAGGTCGTCGCTGCCTCAGGTATCACAAAGGACGCGGCACTGGATCAGGCGCTTGAGGCGTGGATCGCAGCTCAATCCGACACCGGATCGAACAGCTAGCACGCTAGCGCCTCGCCACCGGTCCCCGACTTGCAGCCATTCACCCACAGCAGTCCCAAGACGAGAACCAGCATTGCGACAGCCACGACCAGGCCCGTGAAGCGGGCGGCCGACGCGAATGTCTGTCTCGCTTGTTCTCCGTGCGAGCCGGACGACATCGTTGGAGTGTTCATAGTTAATCGGTTCCCCCTTGCGCGGCAGGCCGGTCGGTGACCGAGAACCCCGCATGCGTGCGGCCTGGCGGCTCAGCCAATCGGGAGCTATTGGCTGAGCCGGAAGGGCTGGCCCGCAACGGTTTCGAGGGGCAGATCGCGAGGGTCGTCGAGCATTGGTGGGGTGACCACATGCGGTGTCTCGCCATTGGGTAGGGCGGCGGGGGTTGTGTCTGCAGTGTTTTGGGCCCCGGGTTGTGGTGTGGCTTTTTCCAGGAACCGCAGCAGTTCGACGGGGAAGGGCAGCACCAGGGTCGAGTTCTTCTCGGCAGCGACCTCAACGACGGTTTGTAAGAGCCGCAGTTGCAGCGCGGCCGGGTGTTCGGACATCACCTCGGCTGCCTGGGCAAGTTTTTCCGATGCCTGCAGTTCGCCGTCGGCGGTGATGATCCGTGCCCGTCGTTCACGCTCGGCTTCGGCTTGGCGCGACATCGAGCGCTTCATCGAATCGGGCAGGACCACATCCTTGATTTCGACGCGGTCGATGTGGACACCCCAGCCGAGCGCGGGGCTGTCGATCATCAGCTCCATGCCCTGATTGAGACCCTCGCGGTTGGAGAGCAGGTCGTCGAGGTCGCTTTTGCCGATGATTGATCGCAGCGATGTCTGTGCGACTTGGCCGATGGCAGACGTGTAGTCCTGGACGTCGACGGCCGCGCGCACTGGATCGGCGACGTTGAAGTAGATGACGGCATCTACGCGCACGGTTACGTTGTCGCGGGTGATGCCGTCTTGGGCGGGGATGGGCATCGTGATGATCTGCATGTTGACCTTTTCGAGGCGGTCGGCGATCGGGATCAGCATCGTCAGTCCCGGTGCGCGAACACCGGTTTGCACGCGGCCGAATCGGTAGACCACGCCTCGTTCGTATTGTTTGACGACGCGCAGGTTGGTTCCCAGCCAGAGCACACCGAGGCCCAATACGGCGGCCAGTGCGTAGAGGAGGGTCATTTTTCTCTCCAGTTCCGCCCGGGCCTCGGTAGTCGTTGGTGAGCTCGGGCTCTAATAGCGGTGAATCGTCAGGCCGCTCGACACAGCGGTGTTGCGACAATGGTTGACGGCGAAACGAGTGTGTCGGCGACCTCGATCGGGGCGGTCGGCGCGGCGGGCCCCGAAAGGGGGTCGGTCCGGCGGGCGATGCTGGTGTCGGACGGCGCGGTTCGCGGCAGCGGCCGGCGCTGCTGGGTTCGGATTTCGGCCTCGGTGAGCATGCGTGGTCCCAGTAGCGCCAGGCCGGCGAGCGCGGCCGCGGCCAGCAGCACTCGGATCCTGGCCCGCCGATGGTGATTCGTCTGCGGCTGCGGATGCACGCTGTTGAACAGCTGAACCAATTGCGGGCTGTTCCAGCGCAGTCGGCGCTCGATGTCGCGCAGGGCTTGGAAGTCGTCGTCACTGAGCACGCCGCACCTCCTCGAATTGCCCTACCACGGCACCGTTACCGCGATCCTGGCCCAGACGGCGCAGTGCACCGCCTTCTGACTCCCAACGCTGTTGCGCCAAAAGAACGAGTCGGCGATCCTGCGCTTCGCGCGGCCCGATCCCCAACAGTTCGTCGGGGGTCGACACATCGTCGGGTTTCGACGCCGTCATCACAGCCGTGTACGCGCGGGTGGGGTTGGTGCAGGGAGGAACGACCAGCAGCACCAGCTGGCCGAACCCATCGCCGATCAGCGACAGGATGTTGGTCGAGGTGGTGTTGGAGCCCTCCAGGATGACGTTGTGACCCCTGAACTGCATCCGCAATGATGCTGGGGCCCAGCTGGTCTCGTCGTAGATTACCCGGTCGACGGATCCCACCCGCGGCCAGAGGGCTGCGAGCAGGAGTGGAAGTTCGGTGTGCAGTTGATTGGTGCGGGGCCACCAGGCGCCCTGCACGGATCCGCAGGACCGGTGGGCGGGCTTCAACCGCAATCGGAGATTACCGGTTCCCGGTCGGCGCGCGTGCGCGGTCTGGAAGGACAGAATTGGTGCGGACATGTGCGGGCCTCCCGCCTGGACTTGTCGGGTGAATGGGTCAGATCGTGTTTCGGCCGGCGCCTGGGTGGGCCTCGAGAGATCCGCCGTGCCGGGAGTGTGTGTAGCGTGCAACCCGGTTGGCCTCGACGGCCGAGGTCGGTGAGGTTTGGTAGCACCCTCGGTGTCAATGACACGGGCGGGGTTTTCGGCGCACTGATTGCGCGGTGGTGACTACCGGTCGCGACACCACGCATGGCGGCCGCCAATGTTTCGGTGGTCGATTCGGTCATAGATACCGTCCTCGGCCAGGCCGCCAGCCGTCGATTGTGGGCGGCGCCAGCAGCTCCAGGTGAAAGCCGTTGTGACCGTGGTCCCCGGCGGTGGGCTCGCCAGCCTCGTCGTAGAGCCGCTGCATCTTCACATCGAGTCGATGCGCGACGGCGGCGGCGTCGATCAGTTCGTTGAGCAGTCGGCGGGGCACGGCGTGGTCGTGCTTGTCGTAGATCTTGTGCTCCAGGTTGGCCCACAAGTCCATCGCGATCGTTCTGATCTGGAGTTCGACGGGCACCCGCTCGACGCGGTCGCTCAGATAGACCGAAACCTCGATGATCATGTGAAAGCCGTTGTAGCCGCCGGGCTTCGGGTGGGCGATGTAATCCTCGACCTCTATCACGGTGAGGTCGGCGTGCTGGCTGAGCAGGGTGGCGACCCGGTAGGTATCCGAGATGAGGCCGCAGGTGACGCGGACCCCGGCAATATCGAGGATGTTGGCGCGGATGTCGTCGACGGTGGGCGGGCAGCCGATGCACACGGCCTTACCCAGGATGCTGTCGGGCGGTTTCAGCCGGGATGTGACGTGGCGGATCGGGCAGTAGTGATCGGCGTGAGTGAGTTCGTCCTTGACGATATTGACCTTGGTCGTCAGCGCGGAAATGGCGCACTGATACGGCAGCAGGAACCCGGCGAAGTCGGTGTGCGTCGGCGTGAACTCGGTCTGCGGTAGGTCACCGACAACCTTGTGGGCGCCATCGACGGTCATCTTCTGCTCTTCTCATCGCAACACTGCTAATATAGAGGAAGTATATCCGTTAAATATAAGAACAGTAAGGGTGCTGGTGGGCGAAGAAGCAGACTCCAAGGCCGGGCGCAGCCGGCGAGATCGCCTGCCGCGCAACCGGCAACGTGAACGGGTGCTTCAGATGGTGCGTGCGCACGGCGACGCGATTGACGCCGTCGAACTCGCATCGCGCATCGGGTTGCACGTCACCACCGTGCGCTTCCACCTGGACGCGTTATGTGACGAGGGAGCGATCGAGCGCACCCGGATGAACCGGCACGGTGTGGGTCGTCCGCGCACTGGATACCGCGCGGTCGAGGAGCGGCTGGACTATCGGATACTCGCCGAGATTCTCGCGATGGAGCTCGGAGACACAACGGAGGCACGTGCTCGTCGTGCTCAGCGCGTCGGAGTGCAGTGGGCCGCCCGGATCGCGGGCTCGCAGGACGAACCCGTTGCGGGCCAAGACGATACGGATACTGCGTCGGCCGATGACCCGCTGGATCGAGGAGCCACACTCGCCGCGGAGGTCTTCGACCGGATGGGATTCGACCCAGAACTGGCTGCTGAATCCGAGCCAATGGCATCGCTGTCGGCTGACAGCAAGCAGATCGTCGGACGTGAACGGGTCATTCGGCTGCGCGGCTGCCCGGTACGGGATTTGGCCCGGGCCCACCCTGAGGTGGGTTGCAGCATCCACCTGGGACTGCTGCAGGGCCTGCTTGACCACGCCGCGGCCGCCGGTGGTAAACCCGGCACACGAGATCAAGGACTGTCGGCCAGGCTCGACCCGTTCGTCGAACCAGAACTGTGCATCGCCAGGTTGAACGCTTCGCGAAGATCAACGCGAAATTGATGCCGACTCGGTGAGCATCGTCTGCGCGCTGTGCGCGAAGAGCTAGCCGGTCAGGTCAGTCAAGGGCACGTCGGGGTCGGCCAGCTTCGATGGGTCGGGCTGCGCACCGGAGCGCACCAGCGCCTCGATGGCGTCGGTGACATCCCAGGTGTTGACGTTCATGCCGGCCAGCACCGTTCCGTCCTTCATCCAGAAGGCGATGAACTTGCCGCTGGCGACGTCGCCGCGGAAGACGACCTTGTCGTAACCGTCGCGCGGGACGTAGCCGGAATACTCCATGCCACTGTCGTATTGGTCGGAGAAGAAGTAGGGCACCTTGTCGTAGGAGGTGGCCGCGCCCTTCATGTTCGCTGCCGCGACCGGCCCTTGGTTGAGGGCGGCCGACCAGTGCTCAAGACGCAGGTGGGTGCCCAGCAGTGGGTAGTAGGCGTTGGCGACATCGCCGGCGGCGAATACGTCGGGGTCGATAGTGGCCAGGTACTCGTCGACGACGACGCCGTTGTCGATCGGCAGACCTGCGGCCGCGGCCAGCTCGGTATTGGGGAGGATGCCCACGCCGATCACGACCGTGTCGGCCGCCAGGACGTCCCCGTCGGACAGGCGCACGCCGGTCACTTTGTCGGCGGCGCCGATGATCTCGGCCACGTCGGCGCCCGGACGCAGCTCGACACCGTGGGCGCGGTGCAGGGCCGCATAGGCTTCGGCCACCTCCGCGCCGAGGACGCCCAGCAGTGGCAGCGATCCCCGCTCAATGAGGGTCACGTGACAGCCGGCGGCGCGGGCGGCGGCCGCGGTCTCCAGGCCGATCCAGCCGGCCCCGATGATGGCTACCCGCTGCGCGGCGGCGAATGCGGCCTGCAGTGCGTCGCTGTCGGCGACTCTGCGTAGGTAGTGCACACCTGGCAGGTCCGCACCAGCCACCTCGAGGCGCCGGGGCGACGACCCGGTCGCCAGTAGCAGCTTGTCGTAGCCGAGTGTCTCTCCCGACGCTGTGCGCACTTTGTGTGCAGTGCGGTCGATTTCGGTGACCCGCGTACCCAGACGCAGGTCGATGTCGTGTTCGCAGTGCCACTGCGCGGGATGGATGTAGATCTTTTCGCGCTCGGTGGCGCCCAGCAGGTAGCCCTTCGACAGGGGTGGTCGGTCATATGGGCGGTCATCCTCATCGCCGATGAGGATGACCTTGCCGTCGAAACCGTTGGTGCGCAGCGCCTCGGCGGCCTTGGCGCCGGCTAGCCCGGCGCCCACGATGACAAATGTCTGCTGTGCACTCACGTTCGTCTCCTTCTCGTTGTGTGGGCGGCAATTGTGTTCATGTGTCGCCCAGCCGAATCCTGTTGTGTTGCTTGCTTCTCGCGGACCGTCGTGGCGCGGCGCACCTCTCGACTGGCCCGCGAAACTCGTCGATCTTTCGCACCCGCTCGGCGTGGTGTCACCGCCGGGGCGATCATTGCTGCGCCAGCTGGTGGGCTTTGTCGCGCAGGGTGATCAGCAGATGGGCGAACGATTGTTGGAAGCCGGTGACGCCTTGGTCTTCGAGGGTGTGCCCGACGTCGTCCATGTCGATCCCCACCGCGCGCAGGTTCTGCATGACGCGGGTCGCTTCACCTATGTCGGTGTCGATGGTGCGGGCGACGGTGCCGTGGTCCCCGAATGCGGCGATGGTGGACTCGGCCATCGTGTTGATCGTGCCGGGGCCGATGAGGCTGTCGACGTAGCGGGTGTCGGGGTAGTCGGGGTTCTTGGTCGAGGTTGATGCCCACAATGGCGGTTGCGGGTGGGCGCCGAGGGCGGCCAGTTTCTCCCACCGCGGCCCGGCGAATCGGTCCCGGAACATTTGGTAGGCCAGGCGTGCCTGTGCGATGCCGGCACGTCCGCGCAGCGCCAGCGCGTCCGCACCGCCGATCTGCTCCAGCCTGCGGTCGACCTGTGTGTCGACGCGGCTGACGAAGAACGACGCCACACTGCGGACCGCCGCGAGAACTCCGCCGCGTGCGGCCAACGTTTCGAGGCCGTGTAGGTAGGCCTCGATCACCTGCTCGTAGCGGGACAGGGAGAAGATCAGGGTGACGTTGATGCTCAACCCCCTGCCGATCGTCGCTTCGATCGCCGGGATGCCCTCGGCGGTGGCGGGGATTTTCACCAGCAGGTTGGGGCGGGCGATGCGCTCGTGTAATCGGGCGGCCGCGGCGATCGTGGCCGCGGTGTCTCGCGCCAGCTCCGGAGCGACTTCGATCGACACGAAACCATCGCTGCCGCGCGATTTGTCGTAGGTCGGACGCAACACGGCCAGGGCATCGATGACGTCGTGCACGGCCAACTCCCAGTAGGCATCCTCGACCGAACAGCCCGCGGCGGTCAGTGCGTGGAACTGCGCGTCATAGGCATCAGAGGCGCCGATGGCCTTGGCCAAGATCGTCGGATTGGCTGTCACTCCGCGTATCCCGTCGGCCACGAAGGCGGCCAATGTGCCGTCGCGCAGGTATGCACGGGTGAGGTTATCCAGCCACGGGCTTTGCCGCTGGTAGGTGTAGAGCCGCTCGAGCCGGGTCATCACCCACACCCACCCCAGTCGGGCCGCGCGATGCGCGCGGTCCCCGTGTCGCGGACGACGATCGGCGACATGATCGACGCGGTCATGGTGCCGGCCGGTCAGTGCTGGTGGCTTCGCTGTCGGCGGGGACGGCTGGATCGGGTCGGCGTCGGCGACGCGCGCGTGCCGAGGGCTGCGCGTCGTGCACCACCACGCAGCACCGGTCAGGGGCCGGATCGAGTTCGGCGTGCGCGAGCGGGTGACCACAACCTGCGATGACACCCTCGACGAGGCGTAAGTTCAACCCGCACACCACGTCTCGGTGGTCCTTAGCGACCAAATGAAACGGGCAATTCCGGAGATCGATGCGGCCATCGTCGCCCGCGTGGGGCAGGTAGCCGCAATTGCGCAGTGCGCCCACCACACTTCCCCCAGTCTGAGCACCGGCACGCCGCCCCGCGTCATGCGCCGCGCTGTTCACGGCCTCTCGCACCGCTCCGCTGGCGTCCTGCTCAACCGATGCGACGAGTAGACGGGCGAGCAGTTCGTAGTCCCGGGGCGGCACGCTGACCGTGATCTCCTGGGCGGCTCGGGTGTATAGCTTCGCCGGCCGCCCCGCCCCCGGTCCCCCACGCCCAGCGGGCCGTTGGTAGCTGACGGTCAGCAGACCCGCCTTGGCCAACTTGTCCAGGTGATAGGCCGCCAGGGTGCGCCCGATCGACGCGGCGGCGGCGGCCTGCTCACGCGAGACCGGTCCGTTGCTCTCGATCACGCACTCGTATAACTGCCGCCGCAACGGGTCGTCCAGGTGACTCAAGCCGTTCAGCGCGGCCAGATCGGCGTGGCGGTTGATGGACATACCCCGACTCTAACACCAAAAAGTATTGACAAATAGGCGCGAGCGGCAGATTCTAAAACTAGTTCTGATTGGTCTTACAAAGGAGATTGCGATGACCGCCTCAGCGCTACCCAACTCAGCCGCCCACACCCCCTCCGAGGTGCTGCAGCGCGCCCGCTCCGACCCGCGCTACGCCGCGTTCCTGCTGCTGCGGATCGGATTCACGGTGCTGCCGATCGTCTTCGGCATCGACAAGTTCACCAACGTACTCACCAAGTGGGAGGGCTACCTGGCCCCGTGGATCGTGGACATCAGCCCGATCAGCGCGCACCAGACGATGCTGGTGGTCGGCGTGATCGAAATCGTGGCCGGCGTCGCCGTGGCGATCAAGCCGCGATACGCCGCCTACATCGTCGCCGCCTGGCTGGCCGGCATCATCATCAACCTGCTGAGCTACCCCGGCTTCTACGACGTCGCACTGCGCGACTTCGGCCTGCTGCTGGCCGCGCTCACGTTGGGTGGTCTGGCCTCGGTGTACGACCCGGCCTGGCACCGGCGCACCAAGTCCGGCACCGATACCCCTGCCACGTAGCCGGTCCCACCGTGCTTCCCTCCGTTCATCCGACGCCACCTACGCCTGCGACGGGTGAGCGGAGGGATCCGTCTCGTCTCCCGGAAGGAACCCCCTGCATTCCAGCGCCGCACTGCAC
>NZ_JBOGDB010000307.1:0-2366 GCF_050701515.1 Mycobacterium sp.
ACCACCACCGGAGATCGCGTCGGTGCCTGAACCGACACCGTCGCCGGTCTATCAGCCGGCTCCGGGCGAGGTGGCGCCCGTGCCAGCACCCGTCGGTCCGTTACCCGGTCCGGCCCAGTCGAGCGAGGGGATTGGGCAATGAGCCTTCCACGAAGGAAGAGGATTGTGCTCGCCGTCGCACTTGTCCTGCTTGTGATCGGGAGTGTCGTGGTTCTGCGGGCCCCAGGCGCGATCTCTACAACGAAGGTTGTCGCCTACTTCGAGAACAGCAACGGCATCTACCCGGGCGACGACGTCATGATTCTCGGCGTGCCTGTCGGCAAGATCGAAACGATCGAACCACAACCCGAGCGGGCGAAGATCACCCTCATCTTTGATGACAAGTACAAGGTACCGGCCGACGCCAAAGCCGTAATCATCAACCCGACACTGGTCACCGCACGAGCGATTCAGCTGACCCCCGCCTACACCGGCGGGCCTACGATGCCAGACGGCGCGATCATTCCCCGAGAGCGCACCGCCGTGCCCGTGGAGTTCGACGAATTGCTCCAGCAATTGGAGAGAGTGACCGAGACGTTGCAGCCCGATCAACCCGGTGGAGTGAGCACCCTGGGGGCGTTGGTCAACACGGCCGCCGAGAACCTGCGCGGACAGGGCGCCAACATCCGCGAGACGTTGATCCAGCTGTCGCAGGCATTCTCCGCTCTCGGCGACCACAGCGATGACATCTTCGGCACCATCAAGAATCTGTCGACGCTGGTGTCGGCGCTGCAGTCCAGCACCGACTTGATGCGCCAACTGAACCGAAACCTGGCATCGGTGACCGGTCTGTTGGCCAACGACCCCCACGAGGTCGCCGACGCCGTCGAACACCTCAACTCAGCTGTCGCGGACGTACAAAGTTTCGTCGGGGAGAACCGCGAGTCGCTCGGCACAACGTCGGACAAGCTGGCCTCGGTGACACAGGCGCTCGTCGACAGCCTCGACGATTTCAAGCAGACGCTGCACATCGCCCCGCCGGCCTTCTCTAACTTCATCAACATCTACGAGCCGGCCAACGGTGCGCTCACCGGGATGTTGGCGTTCAGCAATTTCGCCGACCCGATCACGTTCATCTGCGGGGCAATCCAGGCGGCGTCGCGGTTGAACAACGAGCAGTCGGCGAAACTCTGCGTGCAATACCTGGCTCCAATCGTGAAGAACCGCCAATACAATTTCTTGCCGCTGGGGATCAACCCGGTCGTCGGCGCCCAAGCCAGGGCTAACGAAGTCACCTTCAGTGAGGACTGGCTGAGATCGGTCACCGACGCCGGACGGATCAGGGACTTCTACGAAGGTCGGCTGCCCGGCGCTGCTCCATGGCAGCCTTTTGCTCCCCCGCCAGGTACAGCACCGCCTTTTCCTCCCCCACCATATGCACCACCGCCGGGGCCTTCACCGGTAGGCAGTCCGGCGCCTCCGCCTGCCGCCGGCGCAGACCACGGGCCGTTCCCGGCTGAGGTTACGTCAACCGACCCGGCCGCAGGACTGCCCGGAATGATGGCGCCGCCAGGAGGTGGACGATGATCCGCTTCGGTAACCGCGGTCTCCTTGCAGCGCTGCTAGTTGCGCTGATGGTCGTGGCGCTGTCCGGCTGTGCTGACTGGCGTGGCGTCAACTCGCTGCCGTTGCCGGGTACCGCCGGCCGAGGGCCGGGCTCCTACCCCATTCAGGTGCAGTTGGCGGATGTCCGTACCCTGGAACCGAACTCGCGGGTCCGAGTCGATGACGTCACAGTCGGCAACGTGACCAGCATCGAGCGGCAAGGCTGGCACGCGCTGGTCACCGCTCGACTCGCCGGGGACGTCGAGCTTCCCGCGAACGCCACCGCCACGCTTGGCCAGACCAGCCTGCTCGGGTCGCTGCATCTGGAGCTGGCGCCCCCGACCGACGAGCCTGCGGAAGGCGAGCTGCGAACCGGTTCCCTGATTCCGCTGTCGAGAGCCAGCGCATATCCGAGCACCGAACAGACCTTGGCCGCAGTGTCGCTCTTGCTCAACGGGGGCGGCATCGGACAGATCCACGACATCACCGCGGAGCTGAGCACGGCCTTCGCGGGACGCGAACAGGATCTGAGAAGCTTGATCGGGCAGCTGGACAGGTTCGTGAGCTATCTCAACGACCAGACCAACGACATCATCACCGCAACCGAGAGTCTGAACAAACTGGTAAGCCAGTTCGCCGCGCAGGATCCGGTGGTCGACCGCGCGCTGCAAACCCTTCCAGATGCGTTGGAGGTGCTCAAAGACCAGCGCAACAATTTGACCCACGCCGTGGACCGACTCGGCGACTTCAGTGCGCTCACCGCCGACGCGCTCAACCAGAGC
>NZ_JBOGDB010000308.1:0-40740 GCF_050701515.1 Mycobacterium sp.
TCCCACTCCTCGGCCTGGGTGGGCAGGTCGGCCAACGGCACCTCGATGTCGAGGACGTCCTCGACGCGGCGCAGCAGCGCCACCGTCGCCTTCGGGTTGGGCGGCTGCGAGACGTAGTGCGGGACGGCCGCCCAGAACGTCACCGCCGGGATGCCGGCGGCCACGCAGGCGTCCTGAAACACGCCCGCGATCCCGGTCGGACCCTCGTAGCGGGTCTCCTCCAGGCCGAAGAACTGCGCCGAGTCGGGGGAGTAGGCGGCACCCGACACCGGCACCGGCCGGGTGTGCGGCGTGTCGGCCAGCAGCGCGCCCAGGATGACGACGGTCTGGACGTTGAGCTTGTCGGCGATGGCGAGCAACTCCGCGCAGAACGTCCGCCAACGCATGTTCGGCTCGACACCGTGCATCAGCACGACGTCGCGATCCGAGCCCGACGGACGGCAGTGCGAAATGTGCATCGACGGCCACACCAGCTCCCGGGTGACACCGTCGACCTGACGGATCACCGGGCGGTTGACCTGATAGTCGTAATAGGCCTCGTCGTCGATCTCCACGATGGGCTCGGCCTCCCAGATGGCGTCCAGGTGCTCCAGCGCGTCGCTGGCCGCATCGCCGGCGTCGTTCCAGCCCTCGAACGCCGCCACCACAATCGTGTCGCGGAGTTCGGGCAGGTCGGCGGGCTTGCGGCCGGTCGCATCCGACGGGGTCACTACGCCAGCGTAAGGCTTGTTCGGGTTCGGTGAAGCCGTTGGGCGAATGCCCGGTTTGGTAGACCCACTACCCTGTTTATGTGACTGCCCCCAACGACCGCACCTACGACACCGACCTGCTCGACGCCCTGTCGCAGCGGGTAATGGTGGGCGACGGCGCCATGGGCACCCAGTTGCAGGCGGCCGATCTGACGCTCGACGACTTCAACCACCTCGAGGGCTGCAACGAGATCCTCAACGAGACCCGCCCGGACGTCATCGAGCAGATCCACCGCAACTACTTCGAGGCCGGCGCCGACGCGGTCGAGACCAACACCTTCGGCTGCAATTTGTCGAATCTTGGTGACTACGACATCGCCGACAAGATCCGCGAACTGTCGGAGAAGGCCACCACCATCGCCCGCCGGGTCGCCGACGAGATGAGCACCGCTGACCGCCGGCGATATGTACTGGGGTCGATGGGCCCGGGCACCAAGCTGCCGACCCTCGGGCACACCGAATACGCGGTGATCCGCGACTCGTACACGGAGGCCGCACTCGGAATGCTGGATGGCGGCGCCGACGCGATCCTCGTCGAGACCTGCCAGGACCTGCTGCAACTCAAGGCGGCGGTGCTGGGGTCGCGGCGTGCAATGGCGCAACTTGGGCGCCACATTCCGGTCTTCGCGCACGTCACCGTTGAAACGACCGGAACCATGTTGCTGGGCAGCGAGATCGGTGCGGCGCTGACCGCCGTCGAACCCCTCGGCGTCGACATGATCGGGCTGAACTGCGCAACCGGGCCCGCCGAGATGAGCGAGCACCTGCGCTACCTGTCGCAACACGCACGGACGCCGGTATCGGTCATGCCCAATGCTGGCCTGCCGGTGTTGGGGGCCAACGGCGCCGAATATCCGCTTACCCCAGACGAACTCGCCGAGGCGCTATCGGGCTTCGTGTCCGATTACAGCCTGTCGCTGGTCGGCGGCTGCTGCGGCACCACGCCCGAGCACATCCGCCGCGTCGCCGAGGCCGTCAAGCAATCCCAGCGCGCCGAGCGCCACATCACCTTCGAGCCCGCCGTGGCGTCGCTGTACTCGTCGACGCCGTTCCACCAGGACGCGTCGGTGCTGATGATCGGCGAGCGGACGAATGCCAACGGCTCCAAGGCTTTCCGCGAGGCCATGATCGCCGAGGACTACCAGAAGTGCCTGGACATCGCCAAGGACCAGACCCGCGACGGCGCGCACCTGCTCGACCTGTGCGTCGACTACGTCGGCCGTGACGGGGTCGCCGACATGACGGCGCTGGCCAGTCGGCTGGCGACGGCGTCGACCCTGCCGATCATGCTGGACTCGACCGAAACCCCGGTGTTGCGAGCCGGTTTGGAGCATTTAGGCGGCCGGTGCGCGATCAACTCGGTGAACTACGAGGACGGTGACGGGCCGGAGTCCCGCTTCACCAAGACCATGGAGCTCGTCGCCGAACACGGCGCCGCGGTGGTGGCACTCACCATCGACGAGGAGGGCCAGGCGCGCACCGCCGACAAGAAGGTGGAGATCGCCGAGCGGCTCATCGCCGACATCACCGAAAACTGGGGAGTTGACGAATCCTCCATCCTCATCGACACCTTGACGTTCACCATCTGCACCGGTCAGGAGGAGTCGCGGCGCGACGGCATCGAAACCATCGAGGCCATCCGGCTGCTCAAGCAGAAGCACCCCGACGTGCAGACCACGCTGGGCTTGTCGAACATCTCGTTCGGGCTGAATCCGGCTGCGCGCCAAGTGCTCAACTCCGTGTTCCTGCACGAATGCCAGGAGGCGGGTCTGGACTCGGCGATTGTGCACGCGTCCAAGATCCTGCCGATCAACCGGATCGACGAGAAGCAACGCGAAGTCGCACTGGATCTTGTCTACGACCGCCGCCGCGAGGGCTACGACCCGCTGCAGGAACTGATGCAGTCGTTCGAAGGCGTTTCTGCTGCCTCCTCGAAGGAATCACGCGCCGCGGAGCTGGCGAAGCTGCCGCTGCTGGAACGGCTGGCCCAGCGCATCGTCGACGGCGAACGCAACGGGCTGAATGCCGACCTCGACGAGGCGATGACCGAAAAGCCGCCGCTTGCCATCATCAACGAGAATCTGCTGGCCGGCATGAAGACCGTCGGTGAGCTGTTCGGCTCGGGGCAGATGCAGCTGCCGTTCGTGCTGCAGTCCGCCGAGGTGATGAAAGCCGCTGTGGCGTACCTGGAACCGCACATGGAGCGCTCCGACGACGACGCGGGTAAGGGCCGCATTGTGCTGGCCACGGTCAAGGGCGACGTGCACGACATCGGCAAGAATCTCGTCGACATCATCCTGACCAACAACGGATATGAGGTCGTAAATATCGGCATCAAGCAGCCGATTAACACCATCCTCGAGGTGGCGCAGGACAAGAGCGCCGACGTGGTCGGAATGTCGGGGCTGTTGGTGAAGTCGACCGTCGTGATGAAGGAAAACCTCGAGGAAATGAACACCCGCGGGGTGTCCGACAAGTTCCCGGTGCTGCTCGGCGGCGCCGCTCTCACCCGCAGCTATGTGGAGAACGATCTCGCCGAGGTCTACGAAGGCGAGGTCCATTACGCCCGCGACGCGTTCGAGGGCCTGCGGCTGATGGACACCATCATGAGCGTCAAGCGTGGTGAGGCGCCCGACACCGACAGTCCGGAGGCGATCGCCGCGCGGGAGAAGGAAGCCGAGCGCAAGGCCCGGCACGAGCGGTCGAAACGCATTGCGGCCGAGCGCAAAGCGGCCGAGACCCCGGTCGAGGTGCCAGCGCGATCCGACGTCGCTGCCGACGTTGACGTGCCCGTCCCGCCGTTCTGGGGTACCCGAGTGGTCAAGGGCATCGCGGTCGCCGACTACACGGGTCTGCTCGACGAGCGCGCGTTGTTCCTCGGGCAGTGGGGGTTACGCGGCGCGCGCGGCGGCGAAGGCCCGTCATACGAAGAACTCGTCGAGAGTGAGGGCCGTCCGCGGCTGCGCTATTGGCTGGATCGGCTGTCCACCGACGGCATCCTCGCGCATGCCGCGGTGGTGTACGGGTACTTTCCGGCGGTGTCCGAGGGGGACGACGTGATCGTGCTGGCCGAGCCCACACCCGGAGCACCGGAACGCTTCCGGTTCACCTTCCCGCGCCAGCAGCGGAGCCGGTTCCTGTGCGTCGCCGACTTCATCCGGTCCCGCGACCGAGCCGCCGAACTCGGTCAGGTCGATGTGCTGCCGTTCCAATTGGTGACGATGGGCCAGCCGATCGCCGACTTCGCCAACGAGCTGTTCGCCTCGGATTCCTACCGCGACTACCTCGAGGTGCACGGCATCGGGGTGCAGCTGACGGAGGCGCTCGCCGAGTACTGGCACCGGCGGGTGCGCGAGGAACTGAAGTTCCCCGATCACGCGATGGCCGCCGAGGACCCCGATTCGGTGCAGGACTACTTCAAGTTGGGTTACCGCGGTGCGCGCTTCTCATTCGGCTACGGCGCCTGCCCGAACCTCGATGACCGGGCCAAGATGATGGAACTGCTCGATCCGGGCCGCATCGGCGTGATGCTGTCCGAGGAGCTGCAGCTACACCCCGAGCAGTCCACCGACGCGTTCGTGCTGCACCACCCCGAGGCCAAGTACTTCAACACGTAGGTCAGCGGAACAGGGCGGCGTTCGCGGCAGCCCATTGCGCCACCGATTGCGCGGGGGTGCCTGTCAGGTCGGCGACCAGCTGGTTGGCATGCTGCGGCGCATCGACGCCGGTTGCGATCTCATCGAGATACCAGCGTGCGTACTCGCCCATGGCTGGCCGCAAGGCCGCCTCGGCCTCGGCCCGGCTGCACTCTTCGAAGCCGACATCGACGCCGATCCCTGCGCCGAGCTGCTCGGCGATTTCGGCGCGCGTTAGCGACTGCGGGCCGGTGATCGGGTACGTCTCGCCGTAGTGCTGCTGGTCGGCCTCGACCAGTAGCGTCGCGGCGACGCGGGCGATGTCGTCCATCGAGATCGGCGCCTCCACCACCGACGGATACGGATCGCGGACGGTGCGGGTGGCCTTGATCTGTTCGGCCCAGATGGTGAAGTTGTCGGTGAACTCGCCCGGTCCGAGTTGCGTGTTGACGAGCCCGGACGCGGTGATTTTGTCGGCATGCTCCTGCCAGTCACCGGCGCCGGACAAGGCCACCACGTAGCCCACGTTGGCGGTCTTCACCAGGTCGAGCGTCACGTCCAGCGTGTCCGGCAACGGCGCCAGGTAGATCCGTTGGACACCCTCCAGCGCATCCGGCAGCGAGTCCGGATTACCGAGGTAACCGGTTATCGCCGTTACACCGCCGGGCAGCCTCGCCTTCGCGGGGTTGGTGGTCAACGCACGGATGTCGTTGGCGCCGAGGTCGATCAGGTGATCGACGATGCGGCGGCCAATGTTCCCGGTGGCGCCGGTCACAAGAATGGTCATGATTTCCACGCTACGTCGTCCTCATGACAGAATCGCCGCGTGCGAGCGGTGCTCTGGGACATGGACGGCACCCTCGTCGACTCCGAGAAATTGTCTGGAACACGACCCGCGAGCGATGGCCGAGTCGGACCGCTGGCTGCACGACTACACCGCAGAACTGTTCGACGGGGGTTTGCCGTGCTGCGAGGCCGCGAAGGAGTTGTTGGAAGCGCTTGCCGCCCAGGGCACTCCGATGGCGCTGGTCACCAATACGCGGCGCGGCCTGACCGATCATGTACTGAACAGTATTGGCCGCCACTACTTTTCGGCTACCGTCTGCGGTGACGAGGTGCCATTGGGCAAACCCGCACCGGATCCTTACCTTTTTTCTTCGCTGGCCGAACTCGATGTCGCCGGTCTGCGTGTCGTTCATGGCAACTGAATTCGCAGTTCGAAGAACGCACCGCTTGACCTTGGGTTTGTGATTGAATGTGACGTCCATCACGCATTGCTGCGAAAGGTCGTCACATGGCCAGTCACGGACCCGTCGATGGTTCCCCTTCTGATGTGGACTACGAAGAAACCGAGCACGCCGGTCGTGTGGTCCGGATCGCGTCGGTAGCGGCTCTCGGCGGATTGCTGTTCGGCTACGACAGCGCGGTGATCAATGGCGCGGTATCGGCGATTCAGGATCACTTCAATATCGGTGACTTCACCGTGGGCGTCGCGGTCGCCTCGGCGCTGATCGGTGCGGCGGTCGGGGCACTGACGGCTGGCCGCCTCGCCGATAAGATCGGTCGGCTGTCGGTGATGAAGATCGCCGCGTTGCTGTTCCTGATCAGCGCGATCGGCACTGGCCTGGCGAACAGTGTCTGGCTAATCGTGTTGTTCCGGGTCGTTGGCGGCATTGGCGTCGGCGTCGCTTCGGTTATAGCGCCGGCCTACATCGCCGAGACATCACCACCGCGTATCCGGGGGCGGCTGGGCTCGCTGCAGCAGTTGGCGATCGTGTCTGGCATCTTCCTGTCCCTGGCCGTCGACTATCTGCTGGCCGAACTCGCCGGCGGGTCGCGCGAGGACCTGTGGCTGGGCATGGAGGCCTGGCGCTGGATGTTCTTCATGATGGCGGTTCCGGCGATCGTGTACGGCGTTCTGGCCTACACGATTCCCGAGTCACCCCGTTATCTCGTTGCCACATACCGTGTTCCGGAAGCACGTCGGGTGCTGACGCTGCTGCTCGGTGAGAAGAACCTGGAGCTGACCATCACACGTATCCAGGAATCGCTGAAGGCCGAGAAGCCACCGTCGTGGCGGGATCTGAGAAAGCCGACCGGCGGTTTCTACGGCATCGTCTGGGTCGGTGTCGGTCTCTCGGTGTTCCAGCAGTTCGTCGGCATCAACGTGATCTTCTACTACAGCATTGTGCTGTGGGAGGCGGTCGGTTTCGGCGAGAGCCAGGCGTTCGTCATCACCGTGATCACGTCGATAACCAACATCGTCACCACCCTGATCGCGATCGCTCTGATCGACAAGATCGGCCGCAAGCCGCTGCTGCTGATCGGATCGACCGGCATGGCGGTCACGCTGGGCACCATGGCGGTGATTTTCGCTACCGCCGGCCGCGAGGTGGTGGACGGCAAGGAGCAGCCGGTCCTTGCCGGCGCGTCCGGACCGATCGCGTTGATCGCGGCCAACCTGTTCGTGGTGGCGTTCGGCATGTCGTGGGGCCCGGTGGTGTGGGTGCTGTTGGGCGAGATGTTCCCGAACCGCATCCGCGCGGCCGCACTGGGTCTGGCCGCCGCAGCCCAGTGGGTGGCCAACTGTCTGATCACCGCCACGTTCCCGGGGCTGCGTGACGTGCTCGGCGCCGCCTACGGGTTCTATGCCCTGTGCGCGGTGCTGTCGTTGCTGTTCGTCTGGCGGTGGGTGGAGGAAACCAAGGGCATGCACCTGGAGGACATGCACCGCGAGGCCTGGCACCAGAAATCCGGCGCCGCGGCAAAACCCGCGTGACCGGCCCGGCCTTCGCGTGAAACAATCGCGTGCCGTGAAGACCTTCGACGCCCTGTTCGCCGAACTGAGCCAGAAAGCGCGCACCCGCCCGGATGGTAGCGGCACGGTCGCCGCGCTGGACGGCGGCGTGCACGAGCTGGGCAAGAAGATCCTCGAGGAGGCCGGCGAGGTGTGGCTGGCCGCCGAGCACGACGGCGACGACGCGCTGGCCACCGAGATCAGCCAGTTGCTGTATTGGACGCAGGTTCTGATGATCTCGCGCGGGCTCACCCTCGACGACGTGTACGAGAAGCTGTGAACGGCATATTGCGGGTCGCCGTACCCAACAAGGGCACGTTGAGCGAACCGGCCGCCGAGATCCTCGCGGAGGCCGGCTACCGCCGCCGCACCGACCCGAAGGACCTCACGGTCCTCGACCCGGTCAACGACGTCGAGTTCTTCTTCCTGCGGCCCAAGGACATTGCGATATATGTCGGGTCGGGACAATTGGATTTCGGCATCACCGGACGGGATTTGGCGGCGGAATCCGATGCCCCGGTCCGAGAGCGGCTGGCCCTGGGCTTCGGATCATCCACTTTCCGCTACGCCGCGCCCGCGGGCCGGGACTGGAGCGTCGGCGACCTCGCCGGCAAGCGGATCGCCACCGCGTTCCCCAACCTGGTGCGAAAAGATCTGGCGGCGCGCGGTATTGATGCCACCGTGATCCGGCTCGACGGCGCGGTGGAGATATCCGTTCAGCTCGGCGTGGCCGACGCCATTGCCGACGTCGTCGGCTCGGGCCGCACGCTGGGACTGCACGACTTGGTGGCGTTCGGTGAGCCGCTGTGTGATTCGGAGGCCGTCCTGATCGAACGCCTTGATGCTGATGACCCCGGTGACGTCGATACCGTGACCCGCGACCAATTGGTGGCGCGCGTGCAGGGCGTGGTGTTCGGCCAGCAGTACCTGATGCTGGACTACGACTGTCCGCGCACCCTGCTCGACCGCGCGACCGCCGTCACGCCCGGATTGGAGTCGCCCACCATTGCCCCGCTGGCCGATCCCTCGTGGGTGGCGGTGCGGGCGCTGGTCCCACGTCGCGACGTCAACGCGATCATGGACGAACTCTCCGGCATCGGGGCGAAGGCAATCCTGGCCTCCGACATCAGGTTCTGCCGCTTCTGATTCGGCCGGTCTCGCGCCGTTCTGCGTGCTAGCGTCCGGGTGTCGTTTCCACAGGTCGGGAGGTCCGCATGACGTTCTTTTGTGTTCTGCTGCTCGCTGCGCTGATCGGTGTCGTCGCCGGATTGCGCGCGCTGACCGCGCCCGCCGTGGTGGCATGGGCGGCCGCCATTGGCTGGATCAGCCTCGACGGAACGTGGGCGGAGTGGATGGCGCACCCGATCACGGTCACCGTGCTCACCATCCTCGCGGTCGCGGAGTTGATCACCGACAAGCTGTCGAAGACGCCGAGCCGCAGGACGCCGATGCAGTTCGCGGCCCGGCTGGCCACCGGCGGTTTCGCGGGCGCCGTGCTCGCCACCGGTGCGATCTTCGAGCCGACGGCGTGGGAGATCATCGCCGCTGTCGGGGCCGCCTGGATCGGCGCCGTGCTGGGAACGCTGGCTGGCGCCGAGGGCCGCAAGCGCCTCGCCGCGGCCACCGACGGGTACGACCTGCCGGTCGCGCTGACCGAAGATGCCGTCGCGGTCCTCGGCGGATTTGCGGTGGTGGCGCTCGCGTCGGTCATCTGAATGCCGACCGGAACACAAAAATTCGACGCCATCGTGGTCGGCGCCGGTCAGGCCGGGCCGCCACTGGCTAACCGGTTGACCGCCGCCGGTCAGACCGTTGCGGTGATCGAACGCAAGTTGGTGGGCGGCACCTGTGTGAACTACGGCTGCATCCCCACCAAGACGCTGGTGGCCAGCGCGCATGCCGCTCAGCTGGCCCGCCGCGGTGCGGACTACGGCGTCGGCACCGGTGACATCGCCGTCGACATGCGAAAAGTCAAGGCACGCAAGGACAAGATCATGCTCGACGACCGGCACGGCGTCGAGTCTTGGCTGCAGGGCATGGACGGCTGTACCTTCATCCGCGGGCACGCGCGTTTCGAAGATCCGCATGCCATTCAGGTTGACGACCAACTCCTGGAGGCCGACAGGATCTTCCTGAACGTCGGTGGCCGGGCGGTGGTGCCCGACATGCCGGGCCTGTCCGACATCGACTACATGACCAACGTCGGCATCCTCGAACTCGACACGCTGCCAGAACATCTCGTCATCATCGGCGGCAGCTACATCGCGCTGGAGTTCGCCCAGATGTATCGGCGGTTCGGCGCCCGCGTCACGGTGATCGAGAAGGGACCGCGCCTGGCATCCCGCGAGGACGAGGACGTGTCGGAGGCCATCAAGGAGATCCTCGAAAACGAGGGCATCGCCGTGGAACTGGACGCCACGGACATCCAATTTAGCAAGCGCGACAAGGGTTTCGAGGTGATACCCCGGGAGGGCGCGGCCTCAATCGCCGGCTCACACCTCCTGATGGCCATCGGACGGCGGCCCAATACCGACGACCTTGGCCTGGAAAACGCGGGTGTACAGACCGATGAGCGGGGCAACATCATCGTCGATGACGAGTGTCGGACCAACGTCGACCACATCTGGGCGATGGGAGACTGCAACGGCCGCGGCGCATTCACCCACACCTCATACAACGACTACGAGATCGTGGCCGCCAATCTGCTCGACAATGATCCGCGCCGGCTGTCCGACCGCGTGCCCACCTACGCGCTGTACATCGACCCGCCACTGGGCCGGGCCGGTATGACGGTCGGCCAGGTACGCACGTCTGGCCGAAAAGCGTTGGTGGGCAAACGACCCATGACACGGGTCGGACGGGCGGTCGAGAAGGGGGAGACCCAGGGCTTCATGCAGGTGGTGGTCGACGCCGAGACCAAGGAGATCCTCGGTGCGGCGATCCTGGGAACCGGTGGCGATGAGGTTGTCCACGCGATCGTCGACATAATGACGGCCAAGAAGCCCTACACCGCGATCTCCCGCACGATGCATATCCATCCGACCGTCAGTGAGCTGGTGCCGACCCTGCTGCAGGAGATGAAGCCGCTGGAGTAGCCAAGCCGTCAAATCCGTTGTGCGGCGTCATGAGTTGGCGACCTCCCGATAGCGTTCTGCCCAGTACCGGCGATAACGGCCGATCCACTCGTCGATCTCAACCAGGCCGTCGGCGCGCAGCGCATAGATCCGGCGCTGGGCATCCGGGCGCACCTCGACCAAGCCGACCTCGCGCAGCACTCGTAGGTGCCGTGACACCGTGGGCTGGGTCAGCCCGGACAGGGTCGCGACCAACTCACCCGCCGTGCGCTCGCCGTCGGTGAGGGCGTCGAGCAGCGCGCGCCGGCTGGGCTCGGCGACCGCTTCAAAGACGTCCACGCCGCGAGTATTTCATCACATCTATATAGATGCAAGTAGATATAGCTAACGAAGGCTGGCATGGAGCAGGCGCAGCTGCCCGATTTCGGAGATGTTCTTGGTCAACTCGACGTTCACCCACAACGCGGTGTGCGCGAGGGTGCGGCCTGCGTCGGCGTCCCACGGAAACGACGACGGCGCAGCTAGATCGTCGGCGGTCCGATTGGACAGCAACTCGCGCCACTGCGCCGCCAACTCCCGCAGCCGTGCAACGCTCACGGTGCCGTTGCCTGGCCACACAACGTCCGTGCGTTCACGGGGCGTCACGCCGGCAAGGTGATCGATGGCCACCGACCACCACCATTGGATGTGCCAGGTGAGCCAACCGATCGTCGGCACCGGCACCGGATCGGGTTCCGTGTCGGCCCAGTCTGGCCGCCATAAACCGGAGGCGTCGGGCCGTACCGTCCACGTCAACGGTGCGGGCTCCCACAGAAAGTCGTCGTCAGTGAGCGCGGACAAGTGCAGGTCGGCCAGCGCCCAGGCGAGGTCAAACTGCCACAAGAGGTCGTCAGTCATGGACGCCGCTGGACGAACAGCGTCTGGGCACAGGTTCCGATGAATCCTTGCCGGTCGAAGATCTCGGCGGTGGTGAGGCCGATGCCGTCGGGTCCGATGGACCCGCGGGCGCGTAGCGCGAAGTCATTGCCGACCGGTGTCCGGTGCAGGTGCACAACGGTGTCGGTGTTCATGAACATGAACCGCTCGGGATCCAGTGCCGCGCCCGCGCCGTTGGCGCAGTCGACCACCAACGCCAGCCGCTGAACCTCCGTCATCTCCTCGTCGTCCACCAGGTGGCCGAGCGGACTCAGCCAAACCACCGCCGCGCCGTTGTCGAGTGACTTCTGCCTGCGCCAGCTGATCGCCTCCAGGTAGCCGGTGGCGCCCTCCCAGCTGTGCGGCATCGGGTCCGCCTCGCCCTCCACCAGCGGCGGATAGCGGTCGGACGCGGCGTCGGCGGTGTCACTGGTGGCCAGCAGCCACGCCGTGACGCGGGCGACCGCGCGGTCAGGGCCGTCGGGACGCGCGGCGAGCATTTCGGCGGCCATCATCGAAATGCGGCTGCCGGGACGTTCTACCCAGGCCCGAACCCGCACCGGCGCAACGGGTATGGCGCCCAGGATGTCCAACGACAGCCGGCCGACGCGCCGCCCGGAGTCACCGGCGAGTTCCTCGATCAGCCTGGTCAGCAATGCCAGCGGCGGCGAGCCGTGCTGGATGTCGGGATCCCAGTTGCTGCGGGTGTTGTCGGTGGATTCGAACACTTGGTACTGGCCGTCGGCCGCTAGCCGACGGTAGTGGGGGCCGATCACGCAGCGGGCTCCGACGAATACAGCACCGCGTCATCGCCGCCTTCGGCGGGGCGCTCCGGCCAGCCGGGGTACGGCGGCGGGGTTCCGCCGAACACCGGGCAGTGCGCGTGATGCGCACACCAGTCGCACAGCTTGGACGGGTGGGGGCGGAAATCGCCTGTCGCCCCGGCGGATTGGATGGCCCGCCAGATGGCCATCAAGGTCTTCTCGAACCGCAGCAGCTCGTCGAGATCGGGGGAGTAGTCCAGCACCTGGCCGTCGGCCAGATACAGCAGCCGCAGCCGGGCCGGCAGCACCCCCCGCGACCGCAGCAGCGCCACCGCGTAGAACTTCATTTGGAACATCGCCTTGAACTCGGCCAGGGCCCGTGCCGCCGGCGGCGCCTTGCCGGTTTTGTAGTCGACGACCCGCACCTCACCGGTGGGTGCGACGTCGATTCGGTCGACGAACCCGCGCAGCAGCGTGCCGTCGGCGAGCTCGACCTCGACGCGCTGTTCGCAGCTCTCCGGGTCGAACCTGGTCGGGTCCTCGAGCCGGTAGTAGCCGGACAGCAGGGCGCGGGCCTCCTCGAGCAGTTCGGTCTGCAGCGCCGGCTCGATGTCGGCGGCCAATTCGGGCTGGGCCGCGAGGAGCCGTTCCCACGCCGGCGCGACCAGTGACATCGCGGTCTCGGGCACGCGTTGCGCCGCGGGCAGGGCGTACAGCTGCTCGAGGGCGGCATGCACGATCGATCCGCGCAGCTGCGCGGTGGACGGCGGCTCGGGCAACCGGTCGATCGCCCGGAACCGATACAGCAGTGGGCACTGCTTGAAGTCGCTGGCCCGTGACGGCGACAGGGCCGGGCGGCGCGGTGCCGGGGCCTCTTGGTCGTCACTGCCGTTCATATGGGCAGCTTATGGCGGGCCCCCGACAACCCCGAGCACCCGTCCCGGCGCGTCTGCTGGCAGGCTGAACAGCGTGCCAGGAAAATCGTCGACGGGTCCCTTCGCCGTTGGTGATCGCGTGCAGCTCACCGACGCGAAAGGCCGGCACTACACGATGGTTTTGGCTCCCGGTGAAGAATTTCACACCCACCGCGGCGCGATCGCCCACGACACCGTGATCGGGCTGCCGGAGGGCAGTGTGGTCAAGTCCACCAACGGCGATCTGTTCCTGGCGCTGCGGCCACTGCTCATCGACTACGTGATGTCGATGCCGCGCGGCGCGCAGGTCATCTACCCCAAGGACGCCGCCCAGATCGTGCACGAGGGCGACATCTTCGGCGGCGCTCGGGTGCTGGAGGCAGGTGCCGGTTCCGGCGCGCTGACCTGCTCGCTGCTGCGGGCCGTCGGCCCCGATGGGCAGGTGGTGTCCTACGAGTTGCGCGACGACCACGCCGACCACGCGGCGCGCAACGTCGCGACCTTCTTCGGTGAGCGTCCGGCCAATTGGGAGTTGGTCATCGCGGACGTCGCGGACTACGCCGGGCCGGAAGTGGATCGCGTGGTGCTCGACATGCTGGCCCCGTGGGAGGTGTTGGACACCATCGCGACCGCGCTGGTGCCCGGCGGGGTGCTGATGATCTACGTCGCGACCGTGACCCAGCTGTCGCGGTCCGTGGAGGCCCTGCGTGAGCAGCAGTGCTGGACCGAGCCGCGGGCGTGGGAAACGCTGCGGCGGGGTTGGAACGTCGTCGGGCTGGCGGTGCGACCCCAGCACAGCATGCGCGGCCATACCGCGTTCTTGATCAGCGCGAGGAGATTGGCTCCCGGCGCCGTGACCCCGACGCCGCTGCGCCGCAAGCGGCAGACTTAGTCGTCGGTGCTGCGCCGCAGACCGCGCCGCGCCGAGAGCAGTTCCAGCTCCGGGCGGGCGGCGACGAGGCGCTCGGCAGCGTCGAGCACGTCCACCACATGACGGCGGTCGGCGGACACCACAGCCACGCCGACGCCGGCCCGGCGGTACAGGTGCTGCGACCCGGTCTCGGCCGCCGAGACGCTGAACCTGCGGTGCAGTTCCGCGATCACCGGGCGGATCACCGAGCGCTTCTGCTTGAGCGAGTGCACGTCGCCGAGCAGCAGGTCGAACTCGAGCCAGCCGATCCACATGGCGCGGTCGTCAGCGAGTTGGCGTGGCCGGGGTAGCTGGCGGGCCCAATTCGAGCAATAGATCCGCGGTCTTCCGGTTCAGCTGCCAGCTGTCGCGGATCGGGGTGAATTCCATCGGAAAAGTGAAGTTGCCCGCCTGCTGGTTGGCGGCGGTGACCGTGACGGTGGCCAGCACGTTGCCCGGCTCGGCCTCCGACCACCTCAGGTCGGTGGCCTCGATCGTCAACGGCATGGCGCCGCCGTCGGCCAGTGCCCGGCCGAACCGGTCCAGCGCTGCGGCGTCGTCGGCGGTCGTGTACTCGACGAGCGCGACCTTCTCCGCACCCGGCACGGCGGGATCCGAGAGACGATAGAGCACGTCGGTCAGCGCGGTCGGCGGCGGAAGGGGAGAGGAAACCGGAGCCGCGGGCACGGTTGGTGCGCCGGCGGCCGTCGGGGACGGCGATGGTGTCGGCGACGGGTTGCTGCTGCAGGCGGCCAGCCCGATGACACCCGAAAGCACGACAGCGGCGAAGGGCATCACCGCTAGCCGCTGTCGTGCAGTGGACGAAATCAGCTGAATGCGCTCAGTACCGTCGTGGCCGACCCGCGGGACAGCTTCCAGGCGCCCCCTTCGTTCACAAAGGTGATCTGCTGGCTGCTGCTACCTGCCGAAACGGTCGATGTCGCGGTGTTGCCGGCGCACACCGGCGGCGAAACGTTGAACGCCACCGGCAGGGTGCCCGTGGCGTAGGCGTTCTTCAACAGGCGATCGGCGGTCCGGCCTTCGATGATCCCGACGCCGCCTTCGACCAGACCGCCCTTCGCACGGAAGGAGGGTCCCGGCGCAGCGAGGCCGTCGAGCACGCCTTGAAGCGTGCCCGAGTCGACGGCGCATTCGTCGGCGGCAGATATCGCGGGGGATGCAATGGAAGTCACACCCACCGCCGCACCGGCCATCACAGTGGCAGCTGCGGCGCCGGTTACGAGGGTTTTCAGGGTCACGGCTGTCCTTTCGATCGACCCGACTCAGGGTAGAGGTTAACAGTGTTGCCAGTGTGTCGGATTTCCAGAGCGCACAGAATCGCAAAATGGCCGGTAGCGTTGAACTATCCACCGCACCAACTTCCGGTGCGGGAAAGGAGCGCAACATGAGTGAGTCAGGGCGTTCTGAACCCTTCGAGACACCCATGTCCAGCGACGACGCGGCCGAGTTGGAAGAGCTGCGGCGGGAGGCCGCGGTCTTGCGCGAGCAGCTGGAAAACGCGGTGGGCCCGCAGAGCGGCCTGCGCAGCGCCCGTGATGTGCACCAATTGGAGGCGAGGATCGACTCGCTGGCGGCCCGAAACTCGAAGCTGATGGAAACGCTCAAGGAGGCCCGTCAGCAACTGCTGGCGCTGCGTGAGGAGGTCGACCGACTCGGTCAGCCGCCGAGTGGTTACGGCGTGCTGCTGGGCAGCCACGACGACGACACCGTCGACGTGTTCACCTCGGGCCGGAAAATGCGGCTGACTTGCTCGCCCAACATCGACGTGAAGTCGCTGAGGAAGGGCCAGACCGTGCGCCTCAACGAGGCGCTGACCCTCGTCGAGGCCGGCAACTACGAGTCGGTCGGCGAGATATCCACGCTGCGCGAAATCCTGGCCGACGGCCATCGCGCGCTGGTGGTCGGGCACGCCGACGAGGAGCGCATCGTGTGGCTGGCCGAGCCGTTGGTCGCAGCGGAGGATCTGCCCGACGGCTACGACGACGAGCTCGAGGACGACGAGCGGCCGCGCAAGCTGCGCCCCGGCGACTCGCTGCTGGTCGACACCAAGGCCGGCTACGCGTTCGAACGGATCCCCAAGGCCGAGGTCGAAGACCTGGTGCTGGAAGAGGTGCCCGATGTCAGCTACGGCGACATCGGCGGGCTGACTCGTCAGATCGAGCAGATCCGCGACGCCGTCGAGTTGCCGTTCCTGCACAAGGAGCTCTACCGGGAGTACTCGCTGCGGCCACCCAAGGGTGTGCTGCTGTACGGGCCGCCCGGCTGCGGCAAGACGCTGATCGCCAAGGCGGTGGCCAACTCGCTGGCGAAGAAGATGGCCGAGGTGCGCGGCGACGACGCCCGCGAGGCCAAGTCGTACTTCCTCAACATCAAGGGCCCGGAACTGCTGAACAAGTTCGTCGGCGAGACCGAGCGGCACATCCGGCTGATCTTCCAGCGCGCGCGGGAGAAGGCCTCCGAGGGCACCCCGGTGATCGTGTTCTTCGACGAGATGGACTCGATCTTCCGGACCCGCGGCACCGGTGTGAGCAGCGACGTCGAGACGACGGTGGTGCCTCAGCTGCTTTCCGAGATCGACGGCGTCGAGGGGCTGGAGAACGTCATCGTCATCGGTGCGTCCAATCGCGAGGACATGATCGACCCGGCGATTCTGCGGCCGGGCCGACTGGACGTAAAGATCAAGATCGAGCGGCCCGATGCCGAAGCGGCGCAAGACATTTACAGCAAGTACCTGACCGAGGCATTGCCGGTGCACGCCGACGATATCGCCGAGTTCGGCGGCGACCGGTCGGCCTGCATCAAGGCGATGATCGAGAAGGTCGTCGACCGGATGTATGCCGAAATCGACGACAACCGGTTCCTGGAGGTCACCTACGCCAACGGTGACAAGGAAGTCATGTACTTCAAGGACTTCAACTCCGGTGCGATGATCCAGAACGTCGTCGACCGCGCGAAGAAGAACGCGATCAAGTCGGTGCTGGAGACCGGGCAGCCCGGTCTGCGCATCCAGCATCTGCTCGACTCGATCGTCGACGAGTTCGCCGAGAACGAGGACCTGCCCAACACCACCAATCCCGATGACTGGGCGCGGATCTCGGGCAAGAAGGGCGAGCGGATCGTCTACATCCGCACGCTGGTCACCGGCAAGTCGTCGAGCGCGTCGCGGGCCATCGACACCGAGTCCAACCTGGGCCAGTACCTCTAGGCCCGCGCCCCGCGAGCGTGCGTGTTTGCGCGCAACACGCCGCGTTCTTTTGTGAGAACGCGCACGCTCGTGACACCACAAGCGTTGCCACGACGTGGTGCCCGCGATGACGCTCCTTGACGAGCGTGCGCAGAGTGCGGCCAGTAAGCGGCGTGTCGGCCGCAGACACGCACGCTCGCGGAAACGAAGTACAACTAGGGCCTTCGGCCGTGGCTGTTCTCCATCGCCAGGTACACATCCCGGCCGGCCAGGCTGACCGCCACGTCGGAGATCAACGGGTCGAAGAACCGCTCCCGGTACAGCGGGTCGACGCTGGTGCTCACGGTGAAGTACAGACCGGACAGCACGGCGACGAACAGCGACACGTGCACAGCGGTCTGAGGCACCGGCACATGAATGCCGAACCAGGTTCCCGGACAAGGCGGTTGGTCGACCGGACAGGTCTCCTCCGACGACCACAGCACGGCCACATCATCGGGAATGGCGACGATGCCGAGTGCGAGAAAGAATGCAAACAGGCCAACGGTGAAGAACACCACCTGGATCGCCTGGGACACCACCATGACCGCGACGACGTTGGCCTGCTCCGCGAGTGACAGCGCCGTGCGTACTGGCTGGTGGCCGTCTTCGGAGGCTAGCGGTGTGCCCTCGACAAGCTTGGCGGGATCGTCCTGCTCGGCGCGATCCTCCCGCAGTGCGCGGACCTCGTCCCGGATCGTGGTGACCATGAAGATGACGGCGATCAGAGCCAGGAATCCGATTGTCTGCCAAAGTCTTTGCCGAGTCATGCGGGCGGCCAGTTGCCACAGCTCGCCGGTGAAGAACACCACCACGGTCAGCATCAGCAGCGGGAATGCACGGCTCATCAGCGTGCCGAGTGCGCCGAACTGCATCCAGGCGAACCGGAACGCCCACAACGCGATCGAACCGAAGCCCAGGTAGGTCAGCCAGATCGCCAGTATCGCGATGATCGCGAACACGAGGGTTTCGGCCGCGGCGATTCCGGAGAATCCACTGTCGGCGAACGGAAGTCCGAACACAAAGAACGCCATCACCAGCAGTGCCGCCGATCGCCGACCGGCCTCGCCCAGCGAAGTGCCGGACCGGTGCAGCAGATACAGCGCGAACGGAGCGGCAATCAGCAACAGGCTGAGCACCCCGAGTCGTATCACGTAGCCGAAGTCGGGATCGCCGTCGGTGAGCTCGGCCAGCATCATCGTCAACGCGATGGCGGCGCCGACACCGCTGACCATCGGCGCCGAGCGCTCGATCAGGGCGCGAGACCGCACCCGGCGGGTCAGCACCAGCGGCAGCCCGCGATGCAGGAACCACTCGTGCACCTGCCGCATGTCCGACACGGCAAACATTGTGCCCGAGATCGCGTTGGCCTGCGGTGATGGCACGGCCGCAGACTACTGCGCGACGTCGCATAGGCTGATTGCATGCAACGGATTATCGGAACCGAGGTCGAGTACGGCATCTCGTCGCCGTCCGACCCGACCGCGAATCCGATACTGACCTCGACCCAGGCGGTGCTGGCCTATGCGGCCGCCGCAGGCATTCAGCGCGCCAAGCGCACCCGGTGGGATTACGAGGTGGAATCCCCGCTACGGGACGCCCGCGGCTTCGACCTGAGCCGCTCGGCGGGCCCACCGCCGGTGGTGGACGCCGACGAGGTCGGCGCGGCCAACATGATCCTGACCAACGGGGCCCGGCTGTATGTCGACCACGCCCATCCGGAGTACTCGGCTCCGGAGTGCACCGACCCGCTCGACGCGGTGATCTGGGACAAGGCCGGCGAGCGGGTGATGGAGGCCGCCGCCCGGCACGTCGCCAGCGTGCCCGGGGCGGTGAAGCTGCAGCTGTACAAGAACAACGTGGACGGCAAGGGCGCCTCCTACGGCTCGCACGAGAACTACCTGATGAGCCGTCAGACGCCGTTCTCGGCCGTCATCGCGGGTCTGACGCCGTTTTTGGTGTCCCGGCAGGTGATCACCGGCTCCGGGCGGGTCGGGATCGGCCCGTCGGGCGACGAGCCCGGCTTTCAGCTGTCGCAGCGCGCCGACTACATCGAGGTCGAGGTCGGCCTGGAGACCACGCTCAAGCGCGGCATCATCAATACCCGCGACGAGCCGCACGCCGACGCCGACAAGTACCGGCGGCTGCACGTCATCATCGGCGATGCCAACCTCGCCGAGACAGCGACCTACCTCAAGCTGGGCGCCACCTCGCTGGTGCTGGACCTGATCGAAGAGGGGCTCGACCTGACCGACCTGGCCCTGGCGCGGCCGGTACACGCCGTGCACGTGATCAGTCGGGACCCGTCGCTGCGAGCCACCATCGCGCTGGTCGACGGCCGCGAGCTGACCGGTCTTGCGCTGCAACGCATTTACCTCGATCGGGTGGCCAAGCTGGTGGACAGCCGCGACCCCGATCCGCGGGCCGCCGACATCGTGCAGACCTGGGCAGGAGTGCTGGACCTGCTCGAGCGTGATCCGATGGACTGCGCCGACCTGTTGGACTGGCCGGCCAAGCTGCGGCTGCTCGACGGCTTCCGGCACCGGGAAAACCTCAGCTGGTCGGCGCCGCGCCTGCACCTGGTCGACCTGCAGTACTCCGACGTGCGGCTGGACAAGGGGCTGTACAACCGGCTGGTCGCGCGCGGATCGATGAAGCGACTTGTCACCGAACAGCAGGTGCGCGACGCCGTGGACAACCCACCGACCGACACCCGCGCCTATTTCCGCGGCGAGTGCCTGCGCCGGTTCGGCGCCGATATCGCCGCGGCCAGCTGGGACTCGGTGATCTTCGACCTGGGCGGGGATTCGCTCGTCCGGATTCCAACGCTCGAGCCGTTGCGGGGCAGCAAAGCGCATGTGGGGGCGCTGCTGGACTCCGTGGACAGCGCGGTCGAACTGGTCGAACAGCTCACCACTTGAGTCTTCCCACCCACCTCCCCATGGCGCGCTATCCCAGGCAATCCGGCCGTTGACCGGTAGGGTGGAGTGACCGGCGGGCGGCTACAGAGCCCGCCGATGACAAGTGCAGGAGGCAGCGATGGCTCAGGAGCAGACCAAGCGTGGCGGTGGTGGCGGCGAGGACGACGACCTCACCGGCAGCACGGCCGCCGGGCAGGAGCGTCGCGAGAAGCTGACCGAGGAGACCGACGATCTGCTGGACGAGATCGACGACGTTCTCGAGGAGAACGCCGAGGACTTCGTGCGGGCGTACGTCCAAAAGGGCGGACAGTGACCTGGCCGCATCGCGAGCAGCCGGCCTTCTCTAACCCCACTACCGGAGCACCCTCCGTTGCCATGGACTTGTCGTCCTTTTCCGAATTACTGCGCCGTCAGGCGCCAGGCCTACTGCCGGTGAGCAAGTCCGACGCGGCTGGCTCGGGCGATGGGCTGCCACATGGCACCACGATCGTCGCGCTGAAATATCCCGGCGGTGTGGTGATGGCGGGCGATCGCCGGTCGACCCAAGGCAACATGATCGCCGGCCGCGACGTGCAGAAGGTGTTCATCACCGACGACTACACCGCGACGGGCATCGCAGGCATCGCGGCGATCGCGGTGGAGTTCGCCCGGCTGTACGCCGTCGAACTCGAACACTACGAGAAGGTCGAGGGAGTGCCGCTGACGTTTCGCGGCAAGGTGAACCGGTTGGCCACCATGGTGCGCGGCAATCTGGGCGCGGCGATGCAAGGTCTCGTCGCATTGCCGCTGTTGGCCGGCTATGACCTCGACGATCCGAACCCGCAGGCGGCGGGCCGAATTGTGTCGTTCGATGCGGCCGGCGGCTGGAACATCGAGGAAGAGGGCTACCAGTCGGTCGGCTCGGGCTCGATCTTCGCCAAGTCGTCCATCAAGAAGCTGTATTCCCAAGTGACCGACGCGGATACGGGGCTGCGAGTCGCGATAGAGGCGCTCTACGACGCCGCCGACGACGACTCCGCCACCGGCGGGCCAGACCTGGTGCGCGGCATCTATCCGACCGCGGTCGCGCTCGGAGCCGACGGCGCCGAGGAAGTTTCTGAAGAACGAATAGCGGCGCTGGCCCGTGAGGTCATCGAAAGCCGTTCTCGCGCCGATACATTCGGGCCAGATGCGGGCCAGCATCCAAGCGTCGACGCGCGGGGTGACGGCTAGTGAGTTTTCCGTATTTCATCTCGCCCGAACAGGCGATGCGCGAGCGATCGGAACTCGCGCGCAAGGGTATTGCCAGGGGCCGCAGCGTCGTCGCGCTTGCCTACGCGGACGGAGTGCTGTTTGTCGCCGAGAACCCGTCGCGGTCGCTACAGAAGGTCAGCGAGATCTACGACCGGATCGGCTTCGCCGCCGTCGGCCGGTTCAACGAGTTCGACAATCTGCGCCGCGGCGGCATCCAGTACGCCGACACCCGGGGCTACGCCTATGACCGCCGGGACGTCAGCGGTCGCCAGTTGGCCAACCAGTACGCGCAGGCACTCGGCACGATATTCACCGAGCAGGCCAAGCCGTACGAGGTCGAGCTGTGTGTGGCGGAGGTCGCGCACTTCGGCGAGACCAAACCGCCTGAGCTGTACCGGATCACCTACGACGGATCGATCAACGACGAACCGCATTTCGTGGTGATGGGCGGCACGACCGATCCGATCACCGCGGCGCTGAATGAGTCCTACACCGAGAACGTGAAGTTGTCCGAGGCGGTCAGGATCTCCGTCGCTGCGCTGAAGGCCGACGGCGGCAATGGAGCTGAGCCTCGAACGCTCGGTCCCTCGACACTCGAGGTGGCCATCCTGGATACCAACCGTCCCCGGCGGGCATTTCGGCGAATCATCGGCTCGGCGCTGGAAGCCATGCTGCCGGACGAGGATTCGAAGTCGGGGGAGTAGCTTTTGTCGCCCGCTCGGGCGACTTCGGTGCGGGTCGTCACCCCGCTTTGTGCAGAGTTGCCGAATCGCCGGTGATGACCGCCAGGATGTTGCGCCACGAATCCGACGGCCAATTGATGAGGTCGCTGTGGGCCCGCCAACCGGCCATCGGCCGGTGGTCGTCGTAATCGCCTGCCGCCAAATTGATTACGCCCGGCATCTCGTCGGGGTCGGCACCGTGCGGTCCGGCCGGAATGCCTTGCACCGCCTCGATGAAATCGCCGGGCGCGGTCATCGAGAATCGCAGGACGTCGGGATTGCGGTTGTGCCAGTCGGCCGGATCGTCGACGCCGACGCCGGCGCCGGCGGCCGCCAGGTAGAGCGTCCGATCGGCGGTCAGGCCGAATACTTCGGCCGTGCCCATGATCGAGCCGCCATAGGAATGGCCGATATAGGTGACGGGGATGTCCCGGCCGGTGCCGTCCACCGTGCGGTCGACGTCTTCGCTGAAGGCCACCAGCCGCGGCGCCATGTCGAGGGCGTAGCGGGGATCAGCCGCTTCGATCAGTCCCGTGATAAGGGTGTCCCCGCGGGGAAACGGACCGCCCAGATAGGTGATGGTCGCGACCTCCCCACGGGTCGCGGACACGAAGCGCCGGGCGGTCTGGGTGTTCGCCGTCGAACCCTCGATCGTGGTGTTCAGCCCGGGCACCAGGACCGCGACGCTCTTGGCGGTGCCCAGGTTGCCGTTGAGCTCGATGAGCGACGCCCGGTCGGGGTCGAACGCGAGAATCTGGCGGTCCACCCGGCTGCCGCTGCGGGCCGGGTCGTCGACTTCGCCGAGCAGGCCTTGGTAGAACGCGATGCGCGTGCGGGATTCCGGATTGTCAGTGCGGCGGTGTTCGTCCGCGATCGCCTGGGCGATGTTGAGACGGTTGGCCTCGATCCGCATGTGCCACGGCACACCGTCGGTATTACCGACCTGCTTCGGGAACTCGTCGACGAGACGTTGGCGCTGTTCGGGTGTCATCGCGGCGATTTGGTTCGCGATGCGGTCCTGGCTCATCGCCGACCAGCCGGCGACGACGTCGGCGGCCTCAACCGGCCAGCTGCCCGCCGGTGCGGTCGAAGCGGGTGGCGCCGGCGGCGGCCGGAACGCCTCGGCGATGTCATGGTCCGCGTCGGCGTCGGCGGCGCCCAGCCGGTCGAGGGCCTCGACGATCCGCGTCGTGAGCACGTCGCGGGCAGCCACGGCCGGGCTGCCACCGGACAACGAAACCAGCAGCGATGACGTAGCGCCTCCGGTGACGGAGCCGTCGTCGGCGACCACGAATCCCTCGGCGCGCGCCGCCTCCAGCAGACCCAGCACGTCGTCCCGGGCCGCGGCGATCTGATCGGCGCCGTCGCGGGCGGCCACTGCCGCGGTGATCAGGCACCGCGTCGCCGCCGCACCGCCCGCGGCAATCGTCGCGCCCCGCTGTCGGGCCGCCTCGGCGGCCGCACCGGTCCAGAAGTCACGGCTCTCGTCGACATCGCGCGCCACCACCTCGACGCGCGCCTGCAGGTCGATCGCGGCCGCGTCCCAGGCATCAGCCAGCTGTCGCAAGCTCTCCGGTCGCCACGCCTGCGCCTGCGCGACGGTCGGCCGCGTCACGGCCGGCTGAAGCGGTTGGCGTTGCGCCGGTCGGCGTGCTCGAACGCATCGGCCGACATGTGCGCCGCGACCGCCCAGCCGCGCATGTTGGCGACGACGTCGGTGAGCCTGGCCGCGATCAGGTCCGGCGCCGCGATGGTGCCCACCGCTGAACCGCGCATCGCATCGGCATCCAGTGCTGGCCAACGCATTTCGGCGAGCGCGTCGGCGGCCGCCATCACGCGGTCAGCGACGGTCCGCAGCTGTGTCAGATCGACTTCGGTACTTCCCCCCATGCCTCATGCTGGCAGATTGGGGCGCTGCCGCGCCGAAGTTATCCACAGCCTGGGGGGACCGACGAGAATTAATAAACCGACCAGCGGTCTACTGATAGGATGGCGCCGTGGCTCGCCATGTGAAGCCCGACGAGTACGCCGCGCGGCGACGCGCGATTCTGGACGCGGCGCTGCACCTGATGCACGACAAGGGCTACGAACGGATGACCATCCAGGACGTGCTTACCGAGCTGCAGATGTCCAAGGGGGCGCTCTACCACTATTTCGACTCGAAGCAGGCGCTGCTCGAAGGCATCGTCGAGGCGATGGGCGAAAGCGCCGGCCAGAGGTTGCGGGCCGTGGTCGACGACCCCGGACTCGACGCGATCGGCAAGCTGCACGCATACTTCGCCACCTCGACCGCCTGGCAGACCGAGAACGTCACCGCGGTGACCACCACCATGCGGCTCTGGCGGGACGAGCACAACGCGCTGCTGCGCCAGAAGATGGTTAGCGGATCGATGCGCACGACGGCCCCGCTGCTCGAGGCGATCATCAGGCAGGGCTGCGGGGAGGGGGTCTTCGACACCAAACACCCGCACGAGGCGGCCATCATCATTACCGGGATGGGCTTGCACCTGGCCGATGCCATCATCGACACCCGTGGATCCCACGCCCGGAGTGTGATCGCGGCCTACACCGATGCGCTCGAACGCATCCTGGGCGCGCCATCAGACTCGCTGAGCGTCGGCGAGGCTTATGCGTCACCACCGGGGGCCAACCAGTAGTCTCGGTGACGTGCAGCGGCGAATCATGGGCATCGAGACGGAATTCGGTGTGACCTGCACCTTCCATGGGCATCGCCGCCTGTCGCCCGACGAGGTCGCCCGCTACCTGTTCCGCCGGGTGGTGTCGTGGGGACGTAGCTCCAACGTCTTCTTGCGCAATGGCGCTCGGTTGTACCTCGACGTCGGGAGCCACCCGGAATACGCGACCGCCGAATGCGACAGCCTGGTGCAGCTGGTCACCCACGACCGGGCCGGCGAGCGCGTGCTGGAGGACTTGCTGATCGACGCCGAGCAGCGACTGGCCGACGAGGGCATCGGTGGCGACATCTACCTGTTCAAGAACAACACCGACTCGGCGGGCAACTCTTACGGCTGCCACGAGAACTACTTGATCGTACGGGCAGGCGAGTTCTCCCGCATCTCCGATGTGCTGCTGCCGTTTCTCGTCACCCGCCAGCTGATCTGCGGCGCCGGCAAGGTGCTGCAGACACCCAAGGCCGCCACGTTCTGCCTGAGCCAGCGCGCCGAGCACATCTGGGAGGGCGTGTCGTCGGCGACCACCCGCAGCCGCCCGATCATCAACACCCGCGACGAGCCGCACGCCGACGCCGAGAAGTACCGGCGCCTGCACGTCATCGTCGGCGACTCCAACATGTGCGAGGCGACCACGATGCTCAAGGTGGGCACAGCCGCGCTGGTGCTGGAGATGATCGAGTCCGGCGTGCCGTTCCGCGACTTCTCACTGGACAACCCGATCCGCGCCATCCGCGAGGTCAGCCACGACCTGACCGGTCGGCGGCCGGTGCGGCTGGCCGGTGGACGCCAGGCCAGCGCCCTGGACATCCAGCGCGAGTACCACTCGAGGGCCGTCGAACACCTGCAGACCCGCGAACCCAACGCCCAGATCGAACAGGTCGTCGACCTGTGGGGACGCCAGCTCGACGCGGTGGAAAGCCAGGAATTCGCGAAGGTCGACACCGAGATCGACTGGGTGATCAAGCGCAAGCTGTTCCAGCGCTACCAGGATCGCTACAACATGGAGCTGTCAGATCCCAAGATCTCCCAGCTCGACCTCGCCTACCACGACATCAAGCGGGGCCGGGGTGTGTTCGACCTGCTGCAGCGCAAGGGGCTTGCCACCCGGGTCACCACCGACGAGGAAATCGAGGACGCGGTGAACACCCCGCCGCAAACCACCCGCGCCAAGCTGCGGGGCGAGTTCATCAGTGCCGCACAGGAAGCCGGCCGCGACTTCACCGTCGACTGGGTTCACCTCAAGCTGAACGACCAGGCGCAGCGCACCGTGCTGTGCAAGGACCCGTTCCGGTCGGTCGACGAACGCGTCAAGCGGCTGATCGCCAGCATGTAGGCGCGAGCGGCTCAGGCTTGTACGGTTTCGGCTCGAAAATCTGTACAACGACGAGCGCTCGGCCCTTATCCACAGGGCCAACTGGCGGCTTCGCGCCGGCCCAACCCACAATTCCGGAATGCCGCCAGAGCTCAGCGCAGTCTTCGCCGCGCAGGGCGGAGTCGCCACGTCAGCTCAGATCTTGCTTCACCTGAGCCGCCGCGGGATGCAGCGTCGGCTGAAAAGCGCTGAGCTGGTGAAGATTCTTCCGAACATCTACAGCTTGGGTGCATCCGATGCATTCACCCGGCTACGCGGATTAGACCTGCGCTGCGGTGAACATGTCGCGGTGTGTTTAGGCACCGCCGCAGCAATTTTCGGGTTCGACACCGAGGGCGTCACCGATTTGCATGTTCTCAACCCGGAGGGCCATCTCGAGGTCGCGCGGAGCCTGCCCCGACCCCGCGCGTTGGCGACGCTCGACGCCGCTTTGCGAAGCCAGACATGCAATCGCCGCGACTTGCTCGCAGCTGCGAAAGCCCAGGCAGGCCGGCGCGGCATAGTGATGGTTCGAGGTCTCATTCCGACGGCCCGGCCAGAGACCGCGGCCGCGTGAGCGCTCACCGTTGTACGGTTTCGGCGCGAAATTGCGTGCCAGGCTGAGCACTCGCCACAGGCCGTTGACACTAGGCTAAGCCGAGTGGGGATCTCCAAAGTCGAGCGGCTGATGAATCTCGTCATCGCGCTGCTGTCCACCCGAACCTTCATCACCGCCGACCGGATCCGCGACACCGTCTACGGCTACTCCGACAGCGCCAGCGACGAGGCGTTCTCCCGGATGTTCGAGCGCGACAAGAACGAACTGCGCGACCTGGGCATCCCGCTGGAAACCGGCCGGGTCTCGCAGTTCGACCCGGCCGAGGGCTACCGCATCAACCGGGACGCCTACGCATTGCCCGCCGTGGAGCTGACCTCCGACGAGGCCGCCGCGGTCGCGGTGGCGACCCAGTTGTGGGAGTCGCCGGAGCTGATCACCGCGACCCAGGGGGCGCTGCTCAAGCTGCGCGCGGCCGGTGTGGACGTCGACCCCGGCGAGGCCGGTGTCGCGATCACCTCCACCGCGGGGCTGCCCGGCATTCGTGGTTCCGAGGACGTGCTGGGAATCCTGTTGTCCGCCATCGATTCCGGTCAGGCGGTGCAGTTCCCGCACCGGCCGGCGCGCAGCGAGCCGTACACCGTTCGCACGGTCGAACCGTGGGGTGTGGTCACCGATCGGGGGCGCTGGTACCTCGTCGGTCATGACCGCGACCGCGACGCCACCCGAACCTTCCGGTTGTCGCGCATCGGCGCCGGGGTGACCGCCATCGGTCCGCCCGGCGCCGTCAAACGGCCCGACGGGGTGAACCTGCGCGAGATCGTGCACCGGGTGATCGGCGAGACGCCCACCGGTACCCAGGCCAGGGTGTGGGTCGCCGACGGGCGTGCCACCGCGCTGCGTCGCAGCGCGACCGTGCTGGGTCCCCGCGCGCTCGGCGGCCGCGACGGCGAAGAGATCAGCATCGACATCGGGATGAGCGACCGGCTGGCCCGCGAGATCGCGAGCTACGGCGCCGACGCGGTGGTGCTGGAGCCGCAGGCCCTGCGCGACGAGGTGACCGACCGGCTGCGCGCCCATGCGGGAGTCGAGGCATGAGTACCGTCTCGACCCGGCTGGTCCGGTTGCTGAACATGGTTCCGTATTTCCAGGCCAATCCGAAGATCACCTACGCCGAGGCCGCCGCCGATCTCGGCGTGACGGTCAAGCAGCTGCGCGACGATCTCAACCAGCTGTGGATGTGCGGCCTGCCCGGCTACGGCCCCGGCGACCTGATCGACTTCGAATTCTCCGGCGACACCATCGAGGTCACGTTCTCCGCCGGCATCGACCACGCGCTGCGGCTGACCTCGCCGGAAGCCACCGGTGTGCTGGTCGCGCTGCGCGCGCTGGTTGACGTGCCGGGCATGGTCGACCCCGAGGCCGCGCGCAGCGCGATCGCGAAGATCGAGTCGGCCGCCGGCACCGTGAGCCACGGCGCCGAGACGGCGGTAGACGAGCCGGCCCCGGTGGAGAGCCACGCGGCCGCCGCGGTGCGCGCCGCGGTGCGGGACAACCGCGCACTGGCCATCGAGTACTACTCGGCCTCACATGACGTGTTGTCCAGCCGGGTCGTCGACCCCATCCGGGTGGTGCTGGTCGCCGACCACAGCTATCTGGAGGCGTGGTGCCGGTCGGCCGAGGGAGTGCGGCTGTTCCGGTTCGACCGCATCGTCGACGCTTCCGTCCTCGACGAGACGTCGGCACCGCCGGGGCCGGCCGTGGCCGCGCCGCCGGACACCTCGTTGTTCGACGCGGACCCGGCGCTGCCATCGGCCACACTGCGCATCGACCGGTCGACCTCCTGGATGTTCGACTACTACCCGCTGCGGGTGGTGCGGGAACTGCCCGACGGCGCCTGCGAGGCCGCGATGACCTATGCCTCCGACGACTGGATGGCCCGGTTCGTGCTCGGCTTCGGCGCCGCGGTGCGGGTGGTTTCACCGGAATCGCTGGCCCGGCGGGTGCGCGACTCGGCGGCGGCGGCGCTGCGTGCGTATGGAGTCGGCGAGTAGACTCGCCGCAGACGTTGCGGAGGTGACCAAATTGGGCGGTCTACAACCCTGGCATTGGGTAATCGTCATCGCGGTGTTCGTCCTGCTCTTCGGGGCCAAGAAGCTCCCGGACGCGGCCCGTTCACTTGGCAAGTCGATGCGGATCTTCAAGTCCGAGATCAAGGAGATGCAGACCGACTCCAAGCCGGAGACCCCGCCGGCCACTCCGATCGCCTCGGAGCGCGTCGACACCCCAGACCCCGCGCAGTCCGAGCCCTCGGACAAAAGACGGGCCTGACCGACGGCGACCGATCGACCGTGGCCTGAGGCCACGTCGATAGGCCGCGTGTAAAGGCAAGCCCGTGCGCACCCCCGGAATCCTCAAGCGGCTCGACCCCCGTCAGCGCCGTGCCCGGGTCAATCCGGACGGCACCATGTCGCTGGTCGACCACCTGCACGAACTGCGCAGCCGGTTGCTGATCGCGACGGCCGCGATCGTGGTGACGACGATCGCCGGGTTCTTCTGGTACAGCCACGGCTTCTTATGGCTGCCCAGCCTCGGTGACTGGCTGCGGGGGCCGTACTGCTCGCTGCCGGATTCCGCGCGGGCGAGCATCACCCCGGACGGTGAGTGCCGCCTGCTCGCCACCGCCCCTTTCGACCAGTTCATGTTGCGCCTGAAGGTCGCCCTGACCGCAGGGATCGTGCTGGCCTGTCCGGTGTGGCTATACGAGTTGTGGGCCTTCATCACGCCCGGCCTGTATAAGAAGGAACGCCGCTTCGCCGTCGCCTTCGTCGGCGTGGGCGCGGTGCTGTTCATCGCCGGTGCGGTGCTGGCCTACGTGGTGCTGTCCAAGGCCTTGGGTTTCCTGTTAACGGTCGGCAGCGACGTTCAGGTGACCGCGCTGTCCGGCGACCAGTACTTCGGCTTTCTGATCAATCTGCTGCTGGTGTTCGGTTTCAGCTTCGAGTTTCCGCTGCTGATCATCATGCTGAACGTGGTGGGCGTGCTCACCTACCAGCGGCTCAAGTCGTGGCGGCGGGGGCTGATCTTCGGGCTGTTCGTGTTCGCCGCGTTCTTCACGCCGGGCTCTGATCCGTTTTCGATGCTGGCGCTCGCGCTGGCGCTGACGCTGTTGCTGGAACTGGCGATTCAAATCGCGCGAATTCACGACAAGCGCAAGGCCCGTCGGGCCGCGCTGGACGACGTTCCCGACGAGCAGGCGGCGGCGATCGGCGGCGTCGAACCGATCGAGCCGCCGACGGCGGTGCCCACAGCGGCGCGCCCGGGCGTCGATGACGACGCCACCTAGCGGCCAGCTGGCCGGCTTCACCGAGCAGCTGCCGTTCCAACTCGACGACTTCCAGCAGCGCGCCTGCTCGGCGCTGGAGGACGGGCACGGCGTCCTGGTCTGCGCTCCGACCGGCGCGGGCAAGACCGTGGTCGGGGAGTTCGCGGTGCACCTGGCTCTGGCAGCGGGCCGAAAGTGCTTCTACACCACGCCCATCAAGGCGCTGAGCAATCAGAAGCACAACGACCTGGTGCACCGCTACGGCCCGGAACGCATCGGCCTGCTGACCGGCGACCAGTCGATAAACGGCGACGCACCAGTGGTGGTGATGACCACCGAAGTTCTGCGAAATATGCTCTACGCGGATTCGCCCACGCTGCACGGCCTTTCCTACGTCGTCATGGATGAGGTGCATTTCCTGGCCGACAGGATGCGCGGTGCGGTGTGGGAGGAAGTGATCCTGCACCTGCCCGAAGACGTTCGCCTGGTGAGTCTTTCGGCGACGGTGAGCAACGCCGAGGAGTTCGGTGGCTGGATCCAGACCGTGCGTGGAGACACCACGGTGGTGGTCGACGAGCACCGACCCGTTCCGCTGTGGCAGCACGTCATGGTCGGCAAGCGATTGTTCGACCTGTTCGACTACCGGTCTGGTGCCGCGGCCAAGAGCGGCCGGGAATTGCTGGTCGACCCGCAACTGTTGCGGCACATCGCACATCGCCGGGAGGCCGACCGGCTGTCCGACTGGCGACCGCGCGGCCGCGGATACCGGGGCCGCCCGAGCATCCACCGGATGCCGTCGCGGCCCGACGTGGTGGAGATGCTGGACCACGAAGGTCTACTGCCGGCGATCACGTTCATCTTCTCCCGCGTTGGCTGCGACGCGGCGGTCAAACAGTGCCTGCGGTCGTCGTTGCGGCTGACCACCGACGACCAACGTGCCCGCATCGCCGAGGTGATCGACCGCCGGTGCGCCGACCTGTCCGATTCCGACCTGCTGGTGCTGGACTTCCACGAATGGCGGGAGGGGCTGCTGCGCGGGCTGGCCGCGCATCATGCCGGCATGCTGCCGGTGTTTCGCCACACCGTGGAAGAGCTGTTTACCGACGGCCTGGTGAAAGCCGTATTCGCCACGGAGACACTGGCTTTGGGCATCAACATGCCGGCCCGCACGGTAGTGCTTGAGCGACTGGTGAAGTTCGACGGCGAACAGCACGTGCAGCTGACGCCGGGGGAGTACACCCAGCTGACCGGACGCGCCGGCCGGCGTGGCATCGACGTGGAAGGCCACGCGGTGGTGCTCTGGAGTCCAGATGTGGAACCGGCGGAGGTCGCCGGCCTGGCCTCCACCCGCACGTTCCCGCTGCGCAGCTCGTTCGCGCCGTCATACAACATGACGATCAATCTGGTGCACCAAATGGGCCCGACACAAGCGCACGAGCTGCTGGAACGGTCCTTTGCGCAGTATCAGGCCGACCGTTCGGTGGTCGGGCTGGTGCGTGCCATCGCGCGCGGCGAGGGAATGCTCGACGAGATCGTCACCGAGCTCGGCGGACGCGACGCGCCCATCCTCGACTATGTGCGGCTGCGCGCGGTGATCTCCGAACGCGAGAAAGCCCAGGCGCGGGCGTCGCGGCTGCAGCGCCGCAGGGCGACCAACGATGCGCTGGCCGCGTTGCGCCGTGGCGACATCATCAACATCGCGCACGGGCGCCGCGGTGGTTTGGCGGTGGTGCTGGAACCGGCCCGCGACGGCGATGATCCGCGGCCGCTGGTGCTGACCGAAAACCGTTGGGCGGGCCGGATTTCGTCCGCCGACTACTCGGGCGCCTCGGCGAAGGTGGGTTCGATGTCGTTGCCCAAGCGGGTGGAGCACCGCCAGCCGCGGGTGCGGCGGGACGTGGCGTCGGCGCTGCGGTCGGCCACTGCGGGGTTGGCAGTTCCCAGGGGCAGGCGCAGTGGCCCGGCGCCCGAGCGCGACATCGACCCCGACCTCGAGGGCCTGCGTGAGCAACTGCGCCGTCATCCGGCGCACAGCATGGGCGACCGGGAGGACAAGGCCCGGCTCGCCGAGCGATACCTGCGCATCGAACGGGACAACGCGCAGATCCAACAGAAGGTGGCGTCGGCGACGAACTCGCTGGCCCGAACCTTTGACCGCATCGTCGTGCTGCTCACCGAGCGCGGCTTCATCCGCGACCGCGACGGTGACCTCCGGGTCACCGATGACGGGCGTCTGCTGGCGCGGATATACAGCGAGAGCGACCTTCTGGTGGCCGAATGCCTGCGGGCGGGCGGATGGGAGGGGCTGGCGCCCGCCGAGCTGGCGGCGGTGTTGTCGGCGGTGCTCTACGAGTCCCGCGGCGATTCGCCGGGCGCGCCGCAGGGTGCCGACATTCCGACCGCCAAACTGCGCCGCGCGTTGGCCGGTACCAGCAGACTGGCCACCGAGCTGCGGGCCGACGAGCAGCGGCACCGGATCTCGCCGAGCCGTGAGCCCGACGAGGGCTTCGTCACCGCCGTCTACCGCTGGGCGACCACCGGTGAGCTGGCCGCCGCCCTCGCCGCGTCCGACGCCGCGGGCACTGGTTCGCCGTTGTCGGCAGGTGATTTCGTGCGATGGTGCCGCCAGGTGCTGGACCTGGCCGACCAGGTACGCAATGCCGCGCCCTCCGCTGAGCTGCGGGCCGCCGCGAAACGCGCCATCGGCGACATTCGACGCGGCGTCGTCGCTGTTGATGCGGGGTAGGGTGTTGGCCAGATCAGCGTCACCGGGAACTAGGACTACCAGGAGAGCCGATGAGCGGACCGCAGGGACCTGACCAGACGCAGCCGTGGCCGGGTCAGGACCAGCCGTCGAGCGAGCCGTCCAACCAGCCGCCGGCCTGGCAGCAGCCGGCGCCCGGCGGCGACCAGCCGACCACGGAGCCGCCGGCCTGGCAGCAGCCGCCGGCCTACCCGCCGCAGCAGTATCCCTCCTACCCGCAGCCGGGTCAGCAGCCATACCCGCCGCAGCAATATCCGCCGACCGAGCAGTTCGGCCAGCAGCCGCCCGCCGAGTACAACCCGTCGGCGTACCCGCAGTACGGCCAGTACGGGCAGCAGTACGGACAACCCGGCCAATACGGGCAGTACGCGCCGCCCGGGTCGGAGCAGGGCTCGAAGCGATCGCTTGCCGTCGTCGGAACCGTCGTCGGTCTGCTGGCCGCGCTGATCGTTGCGGTGGTCCTGGTGCTGGGCTTCTGGATGCCGGGTTTCTTCGTCACCACCAAGCTCGACGTGACTTCGGCGCAGTCCGGTGTCGAGCAGATCCTGACCGACGAGGCCAACGGCTACGGCGCCAAGAACGTCGAGGACGTCACCTGCAACAACGGCCAGAGTCCCACGGTGAAGAAGGGCGACACCTTCAACTGTGAGGTCAGCATCGACGGCACCAATCGGCAGGTGACCGTGACCTTCCAGGACGACGACGGCACCTACGAGGTCGGACGTCCCAAGTAATTAGCCGGCGCCCGGCAGCTGGTCGAGCGCCTTCTGCAGTCTCCCGACCGATGACGTCACGCCGTACTGTTCGGCGAGCTTGGCCACCTTCCGCGGATGCTCGGCGGCCAGTGGCAGCTCGTCCGATGTCGTGGAATAGCTGACGTCCGCGTCGGTGGCCACCCGAACCACCGGCCCGGCGACAGCGATGTAGTCGGTGGCGGCCAGCAGCTTGGACCGATATGCCTTGGACATCTTGGATTTCGGGTCGCCGGCGGCGGCCAGGATCCGATCCAGCGAGCCGTGCTGGGCCAGCAAGGTGGCCGCCGTCTTCTCGCCCACACCGGGCACACCGGGCAGCCCGTCCGACGGATCGCCCCGCAGCAGCGCCAGCTCGGCGTAGGCCGGCCCGGCCCGCTTCACCGGAACCCCGTACTGCTCGGCCACCTCGGCGGGCCCGTATTTGGTCGCCTTCGCCAGCCCCCGGCCGGTATAGAGCACCCGAACCGACACCGGGTCGTCGCGGACCAGCTGAAGCAGATCGCGGTCGCCACTGACGACGACCACGGGGTTCTTCTTCTCCCGTTCGGCCAGGGTGCCCAGGACGTCATCGGCCTCGCATTCCGGCGCGCCGGCGGTCGGAATGCCGAACGCATCCAGCAGCTCCATGATCATGTCGATCTGCGGGGTGAGATCGTCGGGCACTTCCTCGATGTCGGGTTGCCCGGCCGGTTCCTCCTCGGCGACGCGGTGCGCCTTGTACGACGGGATGAGATCCACCCGCCACTGCGGCCTCCAGTCGTCGTCGCGGCACACCACCAGCCGGTCAGGCCGCTCGCGGGTGATCACCGTTGCGACGGAGTCCAAGAACCCGCGCACGGCGTTGACCGGCCTGCCGTCGGGCGCGGTGATCGACGAGGGCACCCCGAAATAGGAGCGAAACCACATGCTGGCGCCGTCGAGCAGCAACAGGGGAGCGGGCATGCCCGTCATCCTGCCAGCCCGGCCGGCCGCCGATTAGCCTGACCGGTATGGGTCCCAGCCGATTCAACGCCGACGTCTACGCCAGGCGGCTGCGGGCCGCCGCGACCGCCGCAGCTGATGCCGGTCTGGCCGGCCTGGTGGTGACCCCCGGCTATGACCTGCGGTATCTGGTCGGCTCGCGGGCGCAGACATTCGAACGCCTGACGGCACTGGTGCTGCCCGCCGACGGTGAGCCGAGTGTGGTGGTGCCGCGGCCGGAGTTGGCTTCGCTGAAGGAATCTGCCGTGACGGAACTCGGTCTGCCGGTGCGGGATTGGGTCGATGGCGAGGACCCGCACCGGGTTGTAGCGGACGCGCTGGGCGGCCCACCGGCCGCGACGGGCCCGTCTGGACGGCTCGCCGTCGCGGTCACCGATTCGATGCCTGCGCTGCACCTGCTGCCGCTGGCCAACGTGCTCGGCGTGCTGCCGGTGCTGGCCACCGACGTGCTGCGGCGACTGCGGATGATCAAGGACGAAGCCGAGATCGACGCGCTGCGTAAGGCCGGTGCGGCCATCGACCGGGTGCACGCCCGGGTGCCGGAGTTCCTGGTGCCCGGTCGTACCGAGGCCGACGTCGCTGCCGATATCGCCGAAGCCATTGTCGCCGAAGGTCATTCGGAGCCAGCGTTCATCATCGTCGGATCCGGGCCGCACGGTGCCGATCCGCACCACGAATGCTCGGACCGGGAGTTGCGGCCCGGTGACATCGTGGTCGTCGACATCGGCGGGCCGTACGAGCCCGGTTACAACTCCGACTCGACGAGGACCTACAGCATCGGTGAGCCGAACCCGGAAGTGGCGCGCCGGTATTCGGTGCTGCAGCGGGCACAACGGGCTGCTGTCGAGGCCGTGCGCCCTGGGGTTACCGCCGAACAGCTGGACGCCGTCGCACGCGACATGCTCGCCGAGGAAGGTCTCGCCGAGGCGTTCGTCCACCGCACCGGCCACGGCATCGGACTGTCGGTGCACGAGGAGCCCTACATCGTCGCGGGCAATGCCCTGCCGTTGGCCCAAGGCATGACGTTTTCCATTGAGCCCGGGATCTACTTTCCCGGTCAGTGGGGTGCCCGCATCGAGGACATCGTCATCGTCACCGCCGACGGCGCGGAGCCGGTGAACGGCCGCCCGCACGAGCTGATCGTGGTGCCGGCTGGGCCGACCCCGGCGGGCTAGCCGCTGGCCCGATCCAGCAGATCCGAAGAGCCGAGCACCCGCTCGACGCGTACCTCGATGACCACCCGCCGCGGATTGACCCGCGGGGTGCGGTAGCGCTGGGCGTAGCGCAGCTCGGCGTCGCGGACCGCCTCGGCCTCGGTATTGACGGTGGCGCTGCCCTCCAGCGACAACCAGCGGGCCCCGTCGACCTGGCTGAGCACGGCAATGCCGCGTTCCTTGGCGTTGACCGCCTTCTGCGATCCGCCGCTGGTGATGACCCGCGCCACGTGCGTCCTCGGGTCGAACGTGAAACCGACCGCCACCACGTGCGGGGAATTGTCCAGACGCAAGGTGGTGAGCATCGCCAGGTGACGCTCGGTCAGGAACGCCAGCGCGTCGTTGGTGAGCCTGGTGGTTGCGTTCGCCATCGGCATCCAAACTAGCGCAGGTCATAATCGCAGCGTGGATGACACGAGTGCCGGGTCAGTGGTGATTTTCGGTGGCCGCAGCGAGATCGGCGCCGAGCTCGCGCAGCGGCTGTCGCCCGGTGCCACCGTGGTGCTGGCCGCCCGCGGTGCCGACCGGCTCTCAGGGCAGGTTGCCGCCGTGCGGGAAGCCGGGGCCGCCGAGGTGGCGGTCTCCGAGTTCGACGCCGACGACCTCGGCTCGCACGCCCGGCTGGTCGAATCGATCGTGGCCGAGCACGGCCCGATCGGCACCGCCGTGCTGGCGTTCGGCATCCTCGGCGACCAGGCCCGCGCGGAGACCGATCCGGCGCACGCGGTGGCGATCGTGCACACCGACTACGTGGCACAGGTCAGCCTGCTCACCGTGCTGGCCGCGACGATGCGGGCCGCGGGAAGCGGAACCATCGTGGTCTTCTCGTCGGTGGCCGGGGTGCGGGTGCGCCGGGCCAACTACGTCTACGGCTCGGCCAAGGCCGGCCTGGACGGGTTCGCCAGCGGTCTGGCCGACGCACTGCACGGGTCCGGGGTGCGGCTGCTGATCGTGCGCCCGGGCTTCGTCATCGGCCGGATGACCGACGGCATGGCACCGGCGCCCATGTCGAGCACGCCGCGCCAGGTCGCCGCCGGGACCGCGCGGGCGCTGGCCAAGGGCCGTCGGACGGTGTGGATTCCGTGGAGTCTGCGCCCGGTGTTCTTCGGGATGCGCTTGCTGCCGCAGTGGATCTGGCGAAGGATGCCGAGATGATATTCGTGGTCGGCATCGGCGCCGACGGGTTGGCGGGACTGTCACCGGCTTCGCGTGCCGAATTGGCGCGGGCGACGGTTGTGTACGGATCGCGGCGCCAGCTGGATCTGCTGGACGACGACGTGACCGCACAGCGGCGGGAATGGCCGTCGCCGATGCTGCCGGCGCTGCGCGAGCTGCCCGCAGGGGTGCACGTGCTGGCCAGCGGCGACCCGATGCTGCACGGCATCGGCGTGACGTTGATCCGGCTGTACGGCGCGCAGCGAGTGCGGGTACTACCGCATGTGTCGTCGGTGACCCTCGCCTGCGCTCGCTTGGGCTGGTCGGTGCAGGACACCGAGGTGATCAGTCTGATCACCGGCAACGCGCACACCGCGGTGCGCCGCGGCGGCCAGGCCGTGGTGCTGTCCAGCGACCGGACCACGCCGAAGACGCTGGCGGTGATGCTGAACGCCTACGGCCGCGGCGACTCCGAGTTGACCGTGCTCGAGCAGCTCGGCGGTCCGAAGGAACGGCGCCGCGACGGCACCGCCGGCGACTGGGCCACCGATGCGCCCAACGACGTCGACGACCTCAACGTCATCGCGGTGCGCTATCTGCCTGACGAACGCGTGTCGTCGCTGGCCGACAGCGTGTTCGTGCACGACGGGCAAATCACCAAGCGGTCCATCCGCGCCGTCACGCTTGCGGCGCTCGCGCCGCGGCCGGGGGAGCGGCTGTGGGACGTCGGCGCCGGTGCCGGCAGCGTCGCTGTCGAATGGTGCCGAAGCTGGCGGGGCTGCACCGCGGTGGCGTTCGAACGCGATGAGCAGCGCCGCACCACCATCGGACTCAACGCGGACGCGTTCGGCGTCCCAATCGACGTGCGCGGGGCCGCGCCCGACACATTCGATGGCGCGCCGGAACCCGCAGCGATCTTCATCGGCGGCGGACTCACCCATCCGGGACTGCTGGACGCCTGCTTCGACCGGCTGCGCGCCGGCGGCCGGTTGGTCGCCAACACCGTCACTGCCGAATCGGAAGCCATTGTCCTGCAGTGGCATTCGCGACTGGGTGGCGAGCTGCACCGATTTCAGCATTACCACGGCGAGCCGCTGGGCAAGTTCACCGGCTGGCGCCCCGCCATGCCGGTGACGCAGTGGACGGTCACCAAGCAATGACCGTCTACTTCATCGGCGCCGGCCCCGGTGCGGCCGACCTGATCACCGTGCGGGGCCAGAGGTTGCTGAGTCGGTGCCCGGTGTGCCTGTACGCCGGCTCGATCATGCCCGACGACCTGCTCGCGCTGTGCCCGCCGGATGCCCGGGTGATCGACACCGGGCCGTTGACCCTGGACCAGATCGTCGCCGAACTGGCCGACGCCCACGCGGCCGGGCTGGATGTGGCGCGGCTGCATTCCGGCGACCCGTCGTTGTACAGCGCGCTGGCCGAGCAGTGCCGCCGCCTCGATGCGCTCGGTGTCGACTACGAGATCGTGCCCGGCGTACCGGCTTTCGCCGCGGCCGCGGCGGCGCTCGGGCGTGAACTGACCGTTCCCGGCGTCGCGCAAACCGTGACGTTGACGCGGGTGTCCACACTGTCCACGGCAATGCCGCCGGGGGAGGACCTCGAGACATTGTCGGCGCCCGGTGCCACGCTGGTGCTGCACCTGGCCGCCGCGCAGGTCGACGCGATCGTCCCGCAGCTACTGGCCGGCGGCTATCGTGCCGAAACCCCCTGTGCGGTGGTGGCGTTCGCGAGCCGGCCGGAACAGACGGTGTTGCGGTGCACCCTTGCCGAACTCGCCGAGCAGATGCGTGCCGCCGACGTCACCCGGACGGCCGTCATCGTGGTCGGCGACGTGCTCTCAGCGGAGGGGTTCGCGGACAGCTACCTGTACTCGGCCGGACGGGTCCGGCGGGGTCGGCATTGATGCGTGTACTGCTGCTGGGCGGCACCCCGGAGGCCCGCGCGTTGGCCGCCGAGCTGGCAGACGACGTCGAGCTGGTCAGCTCGCTGGCCGGTCGGGTGCCGGACCCCGCGTTGCCGGCCGGCGAGGTGCGGATCGGCGGGTTCGGCGGTGTGGATGGGATGCGGAAATGGCTCGCCGAACGTGCCGTCGATGCTGTCGTTGACGCCACGCACCCGTTCGCGGCCACCATCACCGCGCACGCCGCGCAGGTGTGTGGTGAGCTGCGGCTGCCGTTGCTGGTGCTGGCCAGGCCGGCGTGGCCGCCCGGCACCGCGTTACGAGTGCGTTCCGACAAGCAGGCCGCGGATGCGGTTGCCCGCCGGGGATATTCGCGGGTGTTCTTGACCACCGGTCGGTCCGGCACGAAGGCATTCGCCGATGCCGAAGCGTGGTTTCTGATTCGCGCGGTGACCGCGCCGGACCCGCTGAGGTTGCCGCGGCGCCATCGGCTGCTGCTGTCGCGGGGCCCGTACCGCTACGACGAGGAGCTGGCCCTGCTGCGGGACCATCGCATCGACTGTTTGGTGACCAAGAACAGCGGCGGGAACATGACGCGGCCGAAGCTCGACGCCGCCGCCGCGCTGGGTGTCCCGGTGGTGATGGTGGACCGGCCCCCGCTACCGGATGGCGTCGATACCGTCGACAGCGTCGAGCGGGCCGCCGCCTGGGTCAGGTCGCGACGCTGAGGTCGGCGTAGGCGGCGACGATCGGGGCCAGTTCGGTGGGCGTCGAACCGTGCAGAATCACCCCGTCGCAGCCCAATTCGAGTTGATGCCGAATGGCCCGGACGCAGTCCGCCGGACTGCCGGTGGCGCTGTTCGCCAGCCAGTCTTGCGGAATCAGCGTCGCCACGTGCTCAAGTTGTTCGGTGGTTCCGGACACGTCAAGCCCGGGCACGCCGGTCACCACCGGATCGGCCAGGAAGCGTTCCAGCACGGCGCGATCCCAGCTGTTGGTGTCGACCAGCAGTCGGCCGTAACCCTGTAGGTAGGTGGCCATCCGGCCGACGGTCTTCATCAGTCGAGCCGGATGGGGCAGGTGATCGCCGACGGTGGCCAGGCAGGCCCACACCTTGACGTCGGCGGGGTCGCGGCCGGCGGCCGCCGCCGCGGATTTGACCTTCTCGACGCAGCGGGTGGTTGTCTCGTCGGTGAAGTAGGTGTGCAGCACCACCTCGTCGAAACAGCGGCCGGCCAGCTCCAGGGTGTTCGGCGCGAAGGCGACCAAGCCGAGCCGCAGGTACCGGTCGAGGGTGCTGTCGAGATACAGCACCGGATAGCTGCCCGCCGGACCGTCGTGCCCGATGATCGTCTCGCCGCGGAACAGCCGGCGCATCAGTGTCGCGAAGTCCTCCATCTGCGCGGTGGTGATCCGGGGAATGCCGAATGCGTCCTGCAGCAACGGCACCCCGCGACCCAGGCCCAGGGTGAACCGGCCGGGCGCGATGTCGAGCATGGTGCGGGCCATCCCGGCAGTCACGATCGGATGGCGGGTATTGTGATTCGTTGCCGCCGTGCTGATCTGGATGGTGTCGCTGGCTGCCGCGGCCGCGCCGCACAACACCGCGGCTTCCTTCTTGTTGTAGCGCTCGGAGATGAACGCCGTTCCCAGCCCGAGGTTCTCGGCATCGCGGACTTCGTCCACTATCGTTCTGCTGCTGCGTGGCTGGCCGGCGAGTAGATAGCAGCCGAGTTCGGCGAACCTGGCGGTCATGCGATCAGCTCCAATGTCTCGAGTTCCCGGATGGCGCGACAACCCCGCTCCAGCATCACCACCATCATCTCGTCGCCGCGTTCGGTGGACGCCGCGAACGCACATCCGAGGGCGCTCAGCAGCGGAACCTGCACGACACCGAGCCGGTAGTCGCGCCAACAGGTCTCGAGGTCGTAATCCGTTACGCCGTAACCCAACAGCGCCCGGTGGTAGGCCCCGACCAGGTCCTCCTCGATCGCCGACCGCACCTCGGGGACCAGGCTGGTTCCGGTGAAGTAGGCGAGATCGCGTGCCGGCAACCCCAACCCGACGGTCTGCCAGTCGACGACGGTGACCCGTGATCCGTCCGGATCGAACAGCATGTTGTCCAGCCGATAGTCGCCGTGCATCAGCGAGAACCGGCC
>NZ_JBOGDB010000309.1:0-2235 GCF_050701515.1 Mycobacterium sp.
GTCCCCATCGTCTAGAGGTCAGGACGCCGCCCTTTCAAGGCGGAAACCGGGGTTCAATTCCCCGTGGGGACGCCAGCATTTCCGCCGCTTTGGGCATCGCAGGGAGCCACATACGGAAAACTGCGGAAAAGCCGCCGCTGAAACCGGCCGGACTCGACGCCCGAGATCGGCCCGGCCGGAGCGCCCTCGAACAAGCGTCGCGGCTGAAGGTTCATGTTGGTGCTCGCGCAAAGTGGGCAGGGCTCGCGCGTGGGGCTGCTCGATAACCGCAAAAACCAGGGCTCAGCGCTGCCGCCAGACCAGCTTGCCCCGGCGCAGGATCGCGCCGGCGAGCGCCGCCCAGATCAGCGTGAAAAGAATCATCCGGAACATCCAACCGATCTCGTTACCGGGCGCGACCTGCGCGGGATCGAGCGGGCCGGCGACGCGTAGATCGTCCACCAGGCGATGCTCCAGACCACCAGGAGCGCAATTTCAGAGCGATGTGCACGGCCATACTCCCCGATTGTATTTGCGAACGTCGCAATTCGACTTGCGGCCCGCCGAGAGAGATTCGGGAGACACGACCCGGCGACCATATGCCGCCAGAAGGCAATGCCGCACCAGGGGCTGCCGCGCATGAACAACGTTCATAGCAATGACATCGCTCGGTACCGCGGTCGAACTCGGCCGGTCGAGCGCTCCGGCGCGCGCGGGAGTGCGTTTGTTTCCGCGACCCGGACGGATCGCTACCCGGGGCTCATCACCTACGCAGGATCTACGCAGGGCTTTGACGCTCAGGCGGCTTTCCCCGCCTTCTTCGCTACCTTCTGCAGCACGAAGTCGTAGTGGACCGCGTAGAACGGCTCGTTCATCGTCTCGCCGGTCGGAACCCTGGCGCCCGCCGGCTTCCTCACGAACTCGGTGATCAGCGGCTCCTTCACGCCATACACCACGTCGGTGTCGATATACTGATCGCCCTTCTGGAACAGATGCGTGACGATGCGGTGGTAACCCGGCGCCTCCAGGCAGAAATGGATGTGTGCCGGCCGGTATTCGCTGATTCTCGTGCGCTTCATCAACTCGCCTACCGGGCCGTCCATCGGGATCGTGTAACCGATCGGCGCCACCGTGCGGACGATGTAGGAGCCGTCGGGCCTGGTGCGATAGATGGCGCGCATATACTGGTCTTCGCCCGGGCGCTGCGCCTCATAGAGGCCATCGCCGTCGGTCTGCCAGATATCGAGCATGACCCCGCCGACCGGCTTGCCGTCGAGGTCGGTCACCTTGCCGGTGACGAAGCAGGGGATGCCCGGCGCGCCGTCGGCCATGTCCTCGCCGTCGGCCAATTCCCGCGAGTCGCGGACATGGAACGGTCCTTCGACGGTGCTAGGTGTAGCCCCGGTCGCCAGGCGGTTGTTGATCGCGTCGACCAGCATGCTGACGGCCAGCACGTCGGAGGTGAGAATGAACTCCTGACGCTTCTCGTCCGACATCTTGCCGATGCGCGTGAGCCAGTCGATCGCCGTGAACCATTCCCTGTTGGTCGGCTCGATCTCGCGCACGAAAGCATGCAGATGCTTGATCAGCGAGGTCATGACCTGACGCAGGCGTGGGTCGGGGATATTGTTCCAGCGCTCGATGGCAATGTCGGTGAGATTGGCTTCGGTGACGTACGACATGGCGTTCTCCGTTCCTGCGGCGGGCGACGCCGCACGGAAGACAATTTCATTTCGCAATCTGGCGCCACAATGATGCGCTCGGGGGGCGCATAAGGCAACGCCCGCCGGATGCGCTCGCCGACCAGCTCCGGCGTCTCGATCGTCTTGTCCGCGAGGTTGATCACGCCCAGCACGGTCGCCTTGCTCGGAAGCTTTGTAAGCACCGGGCGCCATCTTCTCATCGTACTTGTAGAGATCAGGCGTCGCTGGCCCCGGACCGGTCGTCGCCCGGACGATTCGCGGCCGCACCGTCCCGTTTCCGGCCCGTGCGGATGGCTTCCCGAGCGATGTGATCGGCGCGGTCGTTGTCCGGATCGCCGCTGTGGCCCTTGATCCAGCGCCATTCGACCGAGTGCCGCGCGAGGGCGTCGTCGAGCCGTCGCCAGAGGTCCTGGTTCTTGACCGGCTGTTTGTCCGCGGTCCGCCAGCCGTTCGCCTTCCAGCGCGGCAGCCACTCGGTCACGCCGTGGCGCAGATAGTTGCTGTCGGTCACCATCTGGACCCGCATCGGGCGGTTGAGCGCCTCGAGCGCGCC
>NZ_JBOGDB010000310.1:0-12318 GCF_050701515.1 Mycobacterium sp.
TCGGCTACAGCCGCCACCAGCCGTTCGAGCACATCTACCGGCACCACCGCCGCTACCGCATCACCGAGGGCTCCGAGGAGATCCAGATCCGCCGGGTCGCCCAGCGGCTGTTCGGCTTCGGGCGCAAGTGAAGCAAGAGCTCGCGGCCGTGCTCCAGCCGGTCATCGGCGATGTGAGCATCGAGAACCTACATGCTTTGACCGGCGGGGCGAGCCGCACCACGTGGGCGTTCGACGCGATTGCGGACCAACGCCGGGCGCTGATCCTGCGCACCGGCCCACCCGACGACGTGCACGCGGGCATGGAACTCGAGGCACGCGTCCAGCAGCGAGCGGCAGCCGCCGGAGCACCCGTTCCCCACATCTTGGCGGCGGACAATTCCCCTGCCGCACTTGGTAATCCATATCTGATCTGCAACGCAATCGGTGGTGAGACGATCGTCAGACGGATCCATCGCGCCCTCGACGATGCAGGACGTGACCGGCTGCTACGGCAGTGCGCCCAGGCGCTGGCCGCGATCCACCGCGCCGATCCGGACGGCATCGGCCTGACGGAAGCCGATCAGCTCGGCGAGTGGCGCGACCGGCTCGACGAGATGGGCGACACCACCGCCACCTTCGAATGGGCATTCCGTCGGCTGACCGCGTACCGGCCACCGCCATCGCCGCCGCGGCTGGTGCACGGCGACTTCCGGATGGGCAACCTGATCGTCGACGACTCCGGTCTGGCGGCCGTTTTGGACTGGGAGCTGGTGCACATCGGCGAGGTCTACGAGGACCTGGCGTGGTTCTGCATCCGGGCGTGGCGGTTCGGCGCGCCCGAGGACCGCGGAGCGGGTGGTCTGGGCAGCGTCGAGAGTTTTCTGTCCGCATACGAGGAGGCCGCCGGCACGGCCGTCGACCGCGACGCGTTTCGCTGGTGGCTTACCGTGGCCACGCTGCGTTGGGGCGTCATCTGCCGCTTCCAGGCGGAGCGGCACCTGAGCGGCCAGACCCCGTCGGTCGAGCTGGCCGCCATCGGGCGGCGGGTCAGCGAAACCGAATGGGACGTGCTGGATCTGCTGGAGGGAGGCGGTCCCCGGTGAGCGGGCTGTACGGCAGACCCACCGCCGCCGAGCTGGTCGCCGCGGTGGCCGACTTCCTGGACGCCGACGTACGGGAGGCCACCGACGGGCCGGTCTCCTTCCACGCCCGGGTGGCCGCCAATGTGCTGCGCATCGTCGAGCGCGAGCTGCTCGACGAGTCAGCCGCCGATGTCACCGCCGCGCTGAGCGACCTGGGCTATACCGACGAAACGCACCTGGCTGCGGCCATCCGCGCCGGCGAACTCGACGGCAGGGCAGGCGAAGTGCTGCCATGCCTTCGAACACTGGTCGGTCACCGACTCGCGGTGGCCCACCCCGGTTACGGCGAGGCGACGTGAGTTCTGTGGCGTTTGTTGCGGCACTTTCTCGCGTTTTGGCGCAACAAACGACACAGTTGGGGTCAGAGCCGACGAGCCCTAGCCAGCCAAGCCGGTTCATCGACGGGCGTTCCCACCGGCAGACCGAGGATTTCGACGTGCACCTCCTGGGTGACGCCGCGATAGGTGGTGGTGTCCAACGCTTCGAGCACCCAGCCGTCAACAAATGCATCCCGGATGTCGGCCTCGCTGACCTCCGGCCCGAATCCGCGACCCGCATCGGAGAGTGCGAGTACGTGCACGATGGCACCCGGCCGGCATGCGTTGTGCAGGCTCGCGACGTATTTCGCCCGGTCGCCGGCGTCGAAGACGTGGAACAGCGCGCTGTCGACAATCGTGTCGTATTGCGGCTGATCACCGAGGTTCAGCGCGTCGGCGACCGCGAATCGGGCGTCCACGCCCTTGGTCGCGGCATTCTGGCGAGCCTGATCGATCGCGCGCGGCGAGAAGTCGATGCCCAGTACGTCATAGCCGAGCCGGGTGAGCAGGATCGTGTGTTCACCCGTTCCACAGCCGGCGTCGAGCACCTTGCCGCGGATCCGCCCGGCCCGTTCCAGGTCGACGATCGCGGGCTGCGGCTCGCCGATCACCCACGGAGCGGTGCGGGTCTTGTAGGCATCGTCGAAACGGGAGAATGTAGGGGTGGTATCCATGGAATCCAGTGTTCAACCTCAACAATGCTTGACGTCAAATGAGAGGCGTGAGGATGCCCACCGTTGACACCATCACCGACGTCGCCGATCGGCTGTTCGCCGCCATCGAGCGCAGTGACACCGCGGCGGTGCGCCAGATGTGGAGCGAGGACATCGCGGTCTGGAAGTCCGCTGAACCCGAGGACCAGGTCAAGGAGCGCGCGTTGAAGGTCATCTCGTGGTTCATCGACGCCACCACCGAGCGCCGATACCAGATCCTCGACCGGCAGTTCTTCGACGGCGGATTCGTCCAGCAGCACATCCTGCACGCCGCCGGCCGCAACGGCGGATCGATCTCGATGCGGGTCTGCATCGTGATCAAGGTGGGAGCCGATGGCCTGATCAGCCGAATCGACGAGTACTTCGACCCGAGAGAAGTGGAGCCACTGCTATGACCACGACCACACTGCAAGAACTGCTCGGCAGCGCCGAATCGATCGGCGTCTATAACCTCGTCCCCGAGCAATCCACCATCGGGTTCAAGGCCAAGTCGATGTGGGGACTGGCCCCGGTGAAGGGCCGTTACAGCGAATTCAGCGGCGACGGCCAAATCACCGATCCCGGAACGGTTTTCGGGCGCGTCGATATCAAGGTCGCATCAGTGGACACCAAGATCGGCAAGCGCAACGACCATCTACGGTCTGCGGATTTCTTTGAAGTCGAGAAGTATCCCGACATCAGCGTCGTGGTCACCGGCGCCGAGGCCGTCGACGGCGAGACCGTCGACCTGCGAGCCAATCTCACCGTCAAGGGCACCACCGCGGAACTGCCGTTGCGGGCGAAGGTCGCGGTGCTCGACGACGGCGCGGTGCGGCTGACGACGCAAACCGCGATCAACCGCAAGGACTTCGGTGTCGACGGCAACCTGGTGGGCATGATCCCCGACGCCGCCAAGCTGACGGCCGATGTGGTGTTCCGGCGCGCCGCGGGTTAGCCGGCTGGTCTAGCATCTGGCCATGCCCGATCCATCCCGGCCGCTGCGAATCCTCGTGTACAGCGACAATCCGAGGACTCGCGAGCAGGTGCAGCTGGCGCTGGGCAAGCGCGTGCACCCAGACCTCCCGGAACTGAGCTACCTCGAGGTGGCCACCGGACCGATGGTCATCACCCAGATGGACGCGGGCGGTTTCGATCTGGTCATTCTCGACGGCGAGGCCACGCCGGTCGGCGGCATGGGAATCGCCAAGCAGCTCAAGGACGAGATCGACGACTGCCCACCGATCCTGGTGCTCACCGGGCGGCCGGACGACGCCTGGCTGGCGAGTTGGTCGCAAGCGGAAGCCGCGGTTCCGCACCCCATTGACCCGATCCGTTTGGGCGAAGCCGTGGTGTCGCTGCTGCGGGCACCCGCGCACTAGCAGCGAGCGCATCGCTAGGCTGTGGGTCAGCTCACGTCAAAGGCCCGAGGGAGCGCGTTTTAACAGGATGAACCTTTACGTACCAATATTGGTTCTCGGCGCGATCGCGGCCGGGTTTGCCGTGTTCTCGGTGGCCGCCGCGCTGCTGGGCGGTCCCAGGCGCTTCAACCGGGCCAAGCTGCAGGCCTACGAGTGCGGCATCGAGCCGATGCCGGAGATGGCCAACCCGCAGGCGGCCGGCCAGCGGTTTCCGATGAAGTATTACGTGACCGCGATGCTGTTCATCGTGTTCGACATCGAGATCGTCTTCCTCTACCCCTGGGCCGTGGCGTTCGACAGCCTCGGGGTATTCGCGCTGGTCGAGATGCTGTTGTTCATGGCCACCGTGTTCGTGGCCTACGTCTACGTCTGGCGGCGGGGAGGCCTCAGTTGGGACTAGCACCGTGGGACTAGAGGAAAAGCTGCCCAGCGGCATCCTGCTGTCGACCGTCGAGAAGCTGGCGGGATACATCCGCAAGGGCTCGCTGTGGCCGGCGACGTTCGGCCTGGCCTGCTGCGCGATCGAGATGATGGCGACGGCCGGGCCGCGGTTCGACATCTCCCGGTTCGGCATGGAGCGGTTCTCGGCGACGCCGCGGCAGGCCGATCTGAGGATCGTGGCCGGACGGGTCAGCCAGAAGATGGCGCCGGTGCTGCGGCAGGTCTACGACCAGATGGCCGAGCCCAAGTGGGTGCTGTCGATGGGCGTCTGCGCGTCATCGGGCGGGATGTTCAACAACTACGCCATCGTCCAGGGCGTTGACCACGTCGTTCCGGTGGACATCTACCTGCCCGGCTGCCCGCCGCGGCCGGAGATGCTGCTGTACGCGATCCTGAAACTGCACGACAAGATCCAGGAGATGCCGCTGGGCGTCAACCGCGAGGAAGCCGTCCGCGAAGCCGAGCAGGCCGCGCTCGCGGTCACGCCGACCATCGAACTCAAGGGCTTACTAAGGTGACGGAACCCACCGACGGCAACGAGAACCAGGAAGTGGTCGGCGTGCGCCGCGGCATGTTCGGCCCCGCCGGCACCGGCGACACCTCCGGCTACGGGCGACTGGTCCGCGATGTCGCGATGCCCGGCAGCTCGCCGCGGCCGTACGGCGGCTACTTCGACGAGGTCGTCGACACGCTGACCGCCGCACTCGGCGAAACCGCGTTCGCAGCGGCGGTCGAGCGGGTGGTGGTGTATCGCGACCAGCTGACCCTGGATGTGCGCCGGGAGCACCTGTCCGCGGTGGCGCAGGCGCTGCGCGACGACCCAGGGCTGCGGTTCGAGCTGTGCCTGGGTGTCAGCGGCGTGCACTACCCGCACGAGACCGGCCGCGAGCTGCACGCGGTGTATCCGCTGTTGTCGATCACCCACAACCGTCGCGTCCAGCTGGAGGTGACCGCGCCGGACGCCGACCCGCACATACCGTCGCTGTTCACCGTCTACCCGACCACCGACTGGCACGAGCGGGAAACCTACGACTTCTTCGGCATCATCTTCGACGGCCACCCCGCCCTGACCCGCATCGAAATGCCCGACGACTGGGTCGGACACCCGCAACGCAAGGACTACCCGTTGGGCGGTATCCCGGTGGAGTACCACGGCGCAGAGATTCCGCCGCCCGACGAGCGGAGGGCCTACAGCTGATGAGCACCCCGAATACGCCGCCGGAGCACGGCGGTACCGTCATCATGGCCGGCGGCCAGGACTGGGACCAGGTGGTCGCGGCGGCCAGAGAAATGTCAGGGGCGCAGGCCGGCGAACGCATCGTGGTCAACATGGGCCCGCAGCACCCGTCCACCCACGGGGTGCTGCGGCTGATCCTCGAGATCGAGGGCGAGACGATCATCGAAGCGCGCTGCGGCATCGGATACCTGCACACCGGCATCGAGAAGAACCTGGAGTACCGCACCTGGACCCTGGGCGTCACGTTCGTGACCCGAATGGACTATCTCGCACCGTTTTTCAACGAGGCGGCGTACTGCCTGGGCGTGGAGCAGCTGCTCGGTGTCACCGACGCCATTCCCGAGCGCGCCAACGTGATCCGGGTCTTGCTGATGGAGCTCAACCGCATCTCGTCGCATCTGGTGGCACTGGCCACCGCCGGGATGGAACTGGGCGCCATGTCGGCGATGTTCTACGGCTTCCGCGATCGGGAGCTGATTCTGTCCGTGTTCGAGACGATCACCGGGCTGCGGATGAACCACGCCTACATCCGGCCCGGCGGTCTGGCCGCCGACCTGCCGGACGAAGCGCTGCCACAGATCCGCGATCTGCTCGAGCTGCTGCCGAAGCGGCTGCGCGACCTGGAGAACCTGCTCAACGAGAACTACATCTGGAAGGCCCGCACGCAGGGCATCGGCTATCTGGATCTGGCCGGATGCATGGCGCTGGGCATCACCGGTCCGGTGCTGCGCTCCACCGGCCTTCCCCATGACCTGCGCAAGACACAGCCGTACTGCGGCTACGAAAACTACGAGTTCGACGTCATCACCGACGACGGCTGCGACGCCTACGGCCGGTACCTGATCCGGGTCAAGGAGATGCGGGAGTCGCTGAAGATCGTCGAGCAGTGTGTGGACAAGCTCGAGCGGCTGGGCCCGGGCCGAGTCGTGATCGACGACAAGAAGCTGGCCTGGCCCGCCGATCTGACGCTCGGCCCGGACGGGTTGGGCAATTCGCCAGAGCACATCGCGAAGATCATGGGCCACTCGATGGAGGGGCTGATCCACCACTTCAAGCTCGTCACCGAGGGCATCCGCGTTCCGCCCGGGCAGGTCTACATCGCGGTGGAGTCGCCGCGCGGCGAGCTGGGCGTGCACATGGTGTCCGACGGCGGAACGCGCCCCTACCGCGTGCACTACCGCGACCCGTCGTTCACGAACCTGCAGGCGGTGGCGGCCATGTGTGAGGGCGGCATGGTCGCCGATGCGATCTCGGCGGTCGCCTCCCTCGACCCGGTGATGGGCGGTGTGGATAGATGACGTCCCCGAACGGCTCGCCGGTGTTCATCGAGCTGGGCCAACGGCCCGACGAAGCCGGCCCGCCGATCGGCGGAGAGGCTGCCTACCCCGCCGACGTCACAGCGCGACTGGAGGCCAGCGCACGGGAGATCATCGCCCGCTACCCGCGGTCCCGGTCGGCGCTACTGCCGCTGCTGCACCTGGTGCAGTCCGAAGACGGCTACCTCACCAAGGCCGGCATCGGGTTTTGCGCCGCCCAGCTCGGCCTGACCGATGCCGAGGTGACCGCGGTCGCCACCTTCTACTCCATGTACCGGCGCAATCCCACCGGCGAATACCTGGTCGGGGTGTGCACCAACACGCTCTGCGCGATCATGGGCGGCGACGCCATCCTCGACGCTCTGCAGGACCACCTGGGCATCCACGCCGGCGAAACCACCGACTCCGAAGATGGGAAGGCCAGCGTCACGCTCGAACACATCGAGTGCAACGCCGCCTGCGACTACGCCCCCGTCGTGATGGTCAACTGGGAGTTCTTCGACAACCAGACACCTTCCACCGCACGCGATCTCGTCGACGCGCTGCGTGCAGGCCAGCCACCCGTGCCGACCCGTGGCGCGCCGCTGTGCACGTTCCGCGAGACCGCCCGCACCCTGGCGGGCCTACCCGATGACCGCCCGGTCACCGCGGACGGGCAAGTCCCCACCGCCACACTGGCCGGACTGCGCGTCGCCCACGAACTCGGCATGGAAGCACCGCCCGCACCTGAGGATTCGCGCGACTGACATGGCACCTGTTACTCCCCTGACCCCCGTGTTCAGCCGTTACTGGGATGATCCAGCACCCTGGTCACTGGACACCTACCGCCGGCACGACGGGTACCGCGCGCTCGACAAGGCGCTGAAGATGGATCCCGACGAGTTGATCACGCTGGTGAAGGATTCGGGCCTGCGCGGCCGCGGCGGTGCCGGGTTCCCCACCGGCACGAAATGGTCCTTCATTCCGCAGGAGCGAGGCTCGCCGAGCGACCAGACAGGTGGGGCCGACATCAATCCTGCCGCCAAACCGCACTATCTCGTCATCAACGCCGATGAGTCGGAACCCGGTACCTGCAAAGACATTCCGCTGATGCTGACGACGCCGCACTTTCTGGTGGAGGGCGCGATCATCGCCGCGTATGCGATCCGGGCGCACCACGCATTCATCTACGTGCGCGGAGAGGTTATCCCGGTGCTGCGGCGGCTGCAGGCCGCGGTCGCCGAGGCCTATGACGAGGGCTATCTCGGCGAAAACATCGCCGGTTCGGGCTTCGACCTGGAGTTGATCGTGCATGCCGGCGCCGGCGCCTACATCTGCGGCGAGGAAACCGCGCTGCTGGATTCCCTGGAGGGCCGGCGCGGCCAGCCCCGGCTGCGGCCGCCGTTCCCCGCGGTGGCCGGGCTCTACGCCTGCCCGACGGTGGTCAACAACGTCGAGTCCATCGCGAGCGTCCCACCGATCCTGCTCAACGGGATCGACTGGTTCCGGTCGATGGGATCGGACAAGTCGCCCGGTTTCACTCTGTACTCGCTGTCCGGTCACGTGACCAATCCTGGCCAGTACGAGGCACCGCTGGGCATCACCCTGCGTGAACTCCTGGAGTACGCCGGCGGGATTCGCGCCGGACATTCGCTCAAGTTCTGGACGCCGGGTGGCTCATCGACCCCGTTGCTGACCGCCGAACATCTCGATGTGCCACTGGATTACGAAGGCATGGCCGGGGTCGGTTCCATGCTGGGCACCAAGGCACTGCAGATCTTCGACGAGACTACCTGCGTGGTGCGGGCGGTGCGGCGGTGGACCGAGTTCTACGCGCACGAGTCGTGCGGCAAGTGCACGCCATGCCGGGAAGGCACGTACTGGCTGAGCCAGATCTACGAGCGGCTGGAAACCGGCCACGGCACCGAAGAGGACATCCAGAAGCTGCTAGATATCTCCGACACAATCTTCGGAAAATCGTTCTGCGCGTTGGGTGATGGCGCGGCCAGTCCAATCTTGTCATCGATCCAGTTCTTCCGCGACGAGTACGTCGAGCACCTGGACGGCGGATGCCCGTTCGATCCACACGCCTCGACGCTGATGGCGACCGAAGGGGTGGGTGCCTGATGACGGTTACCGAACCGGCACCCGAGGCGGCGGCGGTGGAGATGGTGAACCTGACCATCGACGACGTGCCGGTAAGGGTGCCCAAGGGCACCTTGGTGATTCGGGCAGCGGAGCTGGTCGGCATCGAGATCCCGCGGTTCTGCGACCACCCGCTGCTGGACCCGGTGGGGGCCTGCCGGCAATGCCTGGTCGAGGTCGAGGGCCAACGCAAGCCGATGGCCTCCTGCACCATCACGGCCACCCCCGACATGGTGGTCCGCACCCAGTACACGTCCGAGGCCGCCGACGCCGCCCAGCAGGGCGTGATGGAGCTGCTGCTGATCAACCACCCGCTGGACTGCCCGGTGTGCGACAAGGGCGGCGAGTGTCCGCTGCAGAATCAGGCCATGTCCAACGGCCGCGCGGAGACGCGCTTCACCGACGTCAAACGCACGTTCCCCAAACCGATCCCGATTTCCAGCCAGGTGCTGCTGGATCGGGAACGGTGCGTGCTCTGCGCGCGTTGCACCCGGTTCTCCGAGCAGATCGCCGGGGATCCGTTCATCGAGATGCTGGAGCGTGGCGCGCTGCAGCAGGTCGGCATCGCGCCCGGCGAGCCGCTTTCGTCCTACTTCTCCGGCAACACCGTGCAGATCTGCCCGGTGGGCGCCCTGACCGGCACCGCATACCGGTTCCGGGCCAGGCCGTTCGATTTGGTGTCCAGTCCGAGCGCGTGTGAACACTGCGCGTCCGGATGCGCACAACGCACCGACCATCGCCGCGGAAAGGTGATGCGCCGCTTGGCCGGCGACGACCCCGAGGTCAATGAGGAGTGGAACTGCGACAAGGGGCGCTGGGCGTTCACCTACGCCACGGTCGGCGACCGCATCACCACGCCACAGGTCCGCGACGACGATGGCAAGCTGCGGTCGGCGTCCTGGGCGGAAGCCCTACGAGTGGCCGCGACCGGGCTGGCGGCGGCGAGCGGCCGGGCTGGTGTGCTGGTGGGCGGCCGGTCGACGGTTGAGGACGCTTATGCGTACGCGAAGTTCGCCCGGATGGTGTTGGACAGCAACGACATCGACTTCCGGTTCCGGCCGCACAGCGCGGAGGAGGAAGAGTTCCTCGCGGCCAATGTCGCCGGCCAGACGATGGCCGTCAGCTACGCCGATCTGGAGAAGGCGCCCGCGGTGCTGCTCGCCGGGTTCGAGCCGGAAGAGGAATCCCCGATCGTGTTCCTGCGGCTGCGCAAGGCCGCACGGAAGAACGGTGTGCAGGTGCTTTCGATCGCGCCGTTCGTCACCCGTGGTGTTTCGAAGATGTCCGGCCGGCTCATCCGTACCGCGCCAGGTGGCGAAGCGGCGGCGCTCGACGGCCTCACCGAAGAACCGCTGCTGAGCCAGCCCGGTGCCGTGATCCTGGTCGGCGAGCGGCTGGCGGTTGCTCCCGGAGCGCTTTCTGCGGCAAGCAGATTGGCGGCGGCAACCGGCGCCCGGCTGGCCTGGGTGCCGCGACGCGCCGGTGATCGCGGCGCGCTGGAAGCCGGTGCGTCACCGAACCTGCTGCCCGGTGGGCGGCCGATTGCCGACGCCGCGGCGCGCGAGCAGACCGCCGCTGCCTGGCACACTACTGACCTGCCGGACGCGGTCGGCCGTGACACCACCGGCATCCTGGCCGCGGCGGGCCGAGGCGAACTGGGCGCGCTGCTGATCGGTGGGGTCGAGCCCGCCGACCTGCCCGACCCCGACGCCGCGCTGGCCGCGATCGATGCCGCGCCCTTCGTCGTCAGCCTGGAGCTGCGCGAAAGCGCGGTCACCGACCTGGCCGATGTGGTTTTCCCCGTTGCTCCGGTGGTCGAGAAGGGCGGCTCATTCATCAACTGGGAGGGCCGGATTCGGCCGTTCGAGCCGTCGCTGGACAGCAATGCCGCACCGGATCTGCGGGTGTTGCAGACGCTCGCCGACGAGATCGGAGTCGACCTCGGCCTGCCGACCGCCGCGGCGGCCGGCGAGGAACTGGCCCGGCTCGGCTGGTGGGGCGGCCCGCGGCCGAACCCACCCGACGTGGCTGCGGACGGCGGCGCACAACCCGCGAAGGGTAAGGCTGTGCTGGCCGGCTGGCGGATGCTGCTGGATGCCGGACGACTGCAGGACGGCGAACCATACCTGGCCGGTACGGCCCGCGAACCGGTCGCGCGGCTGTCGGCGGCCACCGCGGCCGAGATCGGCGTCGCCGAAGGGGAATTGGTCACGGTCGGTACCGACCGCGGTGAGGTCATACTGCCCCTGGCGATCACCGACATGGATGACCGGGTGGTGTGGCTGCCACTGAACTCACCGGGCTCGGCGGTACACCAGCAGCTGGGTGTGACGTCGGGTGCCGTGGTCTCGATAGGGCGGGCAGAACCGTGACGGACCTCTCGGCGTTCGGCCACGACCCGCTGTGGCTGATCCTGGCCAAGGCGGTCGGGATCTTCGTGTTCCTGGTGCTGACCGTACTGGCGGCCATCCTGATCGAACGCAAGGTGCTCGGCCGGATGCAGATGCGGTTCGGCCCCAACCGGGTTGGCCCGAAGGGCCTGTTGCAGTCGCTGGTCGACGGGCTCAAGCTCGGGCTGAAGGAGGGCCTCATCCCGGCGGGCGTGGACAAGCCCGTCTACTTGCTGGCGCCGATCATCGCGGTGATCCCCGCGTTCATGGCGTTCGCCGTCATTCCGATGGGGCCGGTGGTGTCGGTGTTCGGACACCGCACCCCGCTGCAACTGACCGACCTCGCGGTCGCGGTGCTCTACATCCTGGCCGTCACCTCGATCGGCGTGTACGGCATCGTGCTGGCCGGCTGGGCGTCGGGCTCCACCTATCCACTGCTCGGCGGGTTGCGGTCATCCGCCCAGGTGATCTCCTACGAGATCGCCATGGCATTGTCGTTCGCCGCGGTGTTCCTCTACGCCGGCACCATGTCCACGTCGGGAATCGTGGCCGCCCAGGACGGCACCTGGTACGTGTTCCTGCTGCTGCCGTCGTTCCTGGTGTATGTCACCTCGATGGTGGGCGAAACCAACCGCGCGCCATTCGATTTGCCCGAGGCCGAGGGCGAGCTGGTCGGCGGCTTCCACACCGAGTACTCGTCGCTGAAGTTCGCGATGTTCATGCTCGCCGAATACGTCAACATGACCACGGTCTCGGCACTGGCCATTACGATGTTCCTCGGTGGCTGGCACGCCCCGTGGCCGATCAACATCTGGGATGGCGCAAACACCGGATGGTGGCCGCTGCTGTGGTTTACCGCCAAGGTGTGGGTGTTCCTGTTCCTGTACTTCTGGTTGCGCGCCACCCTGCCGCGGCTGCGCTACGACCAATTCATGGCGCTGGGCTGGAAGATCCTCATTCCGGTGTCGCTGGTCTGGATCGCGATCGTCGCGACCATGGACAGCCTGCGGACCCAGGGATATACCGGATTGGCCAGCGGGCTCATCACCGTCGGCGTCGTGCTGGCAATGCTTCTGGCCGTCGCACTGTGGCGAGCGTTGCGGGCCCGCAATGTTCGGAAGATCCCGGAGCAGGCCGTCGAGGCGAGCGCCTTCCCGGTGCCGCCGCTACCCACGGCCAGCAAGGAGAAAGCCAGGGAGAGAACTGATGCCTAAGTTTTTCGATGCCCTAGCCGGTTTCGCGGTCACCCTCGGGAACATG
>NZ_JBOGDB010000311.1:0-2985 GCF_050701515.1 Mycobacterium sp.
CAGCGCTGGTTATCACGCCGAAATCGCGAAAGGTAACCTGGCCTGATGCAGGTTCTCGTCGTCGACAACTACGACAGCTTCGTTTTCAACCTGGTCCAGTACCTGGGCCAGCTGGGTGTGGATGCGCAGGTGTGGCGTAACGACGACGCGCGGTTGGCAACGGAAGCCGACATCGCAACCGCCGCAGCCGACTTCGACGGCGTCCTGCTGAGCCCGGGGCCTGGCACGCCCGAGCGCGCGGGCGCCTCCATCCCGCTCGTCAAAGCGTGCGCCGCGACAAAGACTCCGCTGCTGGGCGTGTGTCTCGGCCACCAAGCCATCGGGGTGGCGTTCGGCGGCACTGTCGATCGGGCGCCGGAACTGCTGCACGGCAAGACCAGCACCGTATTTCACGCGAATGTCGGTGTGCTGCAGGGTCTTCCGGATCCGTTTACCGCGACGCGGTATCATTCGCTGACGATTCTGCCCGACACCGTGCCCGCCGCATTGGAGGTCACCGCCCGCACCGAGGGCGGGGTCATCATGGGCGTGCGGCACGTCGAGCTGCCCATCCATGGCGTGCAGTTCCATCCCGAGTCGATCCTCACCGAGGGCGGGCACCGGCTGCTGGCCAACTGGCTGGCCTACTGCGGTGTAGCGCCCGCCGAGGCGCTGGTGCGCAGCCTGGAGGACGAGGTGGCCAGCACCGTTGAGGCGGCTACGAGGCGAAGTTCAGCGTGATCCTGCCGTTGAAGTTCACGCCGCTGCCCGCCGCCGGACTCTGATTGACCACCGCATTGGTTCGCTGACCGCTGTTCTGCACGTCGCCGCCCTTGTCCAGAATGCCGGTCCAGCCCAACGCGCGCAGCCGCGGTTCGGCATCGGTCCAGAACATGCCGGTCAGATCCGGCATCACGAATTGGTTGCCGCGTGACACCTCCACTTGGACCACGGTGTCAAGTGGAACAGTCTGTCCCACAGGCGGATTCGTGCCGACCACGGCACCCGCAGGTGCGGTGCTGTCCACCTCGACCGGGACGGACTTGGTGAAGCCGAAAGCACTGAGATTCTGCTGGGCTACCTCGATGGACTGGTCCTTGACGTCCGGCACGGGCCGGCTCTCCGGCCCCGACCCGACGACGATGACGATCTCGTTGGTGGTCGCCGAGGTCTGATTGGCCGGCGGGTTGGTCCCCACCACCCGGTCCTTCAGCTCGGGCGTCGATGGCGAGTTGGTCTGTTTGAACCGGCCGAATCCGGCGTCGGTCAGCTCGCGGACGGCGTCGGCGTAGGTCAGCGTCGCAACGTCGGGCACCTCGCGCTGTTCGGGCCCGGTGGAGACGTTCAGGGTGATCTCGTCGCCGGCGCCGACCTCGCTGTCGGCCTCCGGCTCGGTGCTGATCACATGATCGGGCGGGACCGTCGAGTCGGGCCGCTGCTGGGTGCGGGTCTTGAAGCCACGGTTCTGCAGGGCGGCGATGGCGTCGGCGGAGGCCTGGCCGCGCACGTCGGGCACCTGCAAATCACGCGGGCCGCCGCCGATCATGTTGATCGCGATGGTGACCACGACGGTCAGCACGGCGAGCACGGCCACCGCGATGAGCCACCGGCCGACCGATTGACCACGGTCGCGCTCGCCGTACCGGGGCTGCTGGCGCGGCAGGTGCTCGGTCGGCGGGGTGCGGTCGGGCGGAGCGGCCGAGGCCAGCAGCGACGTGCGATCGGCGTCGGTGAGCACCTTGGGCGCTTCCGGCGCCTCACCACTGTGCACCCGGATCAGGTCGGCGCGCATCTCGGCCGCCGTCTGGTACCGGTTCTCGGGGTTCTTGGCCAGCGACTTGAGCACCACGGCGTCCAGCTCCGGGGAGATGCCGGCATGCCGCTGCGACGGCGGGGTGGGGTCTTCGCGGACATGCTGGTAGGCCACCGCGACGGGTGAGTCACCGATGAAAGGCGGTTCGCCGGTGAGGATCTCGTACAGCACGCAGCCGAGCGAGTAGACGTCGGACCGGGCGTCCACGGAATCGCCGCGGGCCTGTTCCGGGGACAGGTACTGGGCGGTGCCGATCACCGCAGCGGTCTGCGTGACACTGTTGCCGCTGTCGGCGATCGCCCGGGCGATGCCGAAGTCCATCACCTTCACCGCGCCGGACTTGCTGATCATGATGTTGGCCGGCTTGACGTCGCGGTGGATGATGCCGTGCTGGTGGCTGAAGTTCAGCGCCTGGCAGGCGTCGGCGATGGTCTCGATGGCCCGCTGCGCCGGCATCGGCCCGTCGGTGTGCACGATGTCGCGCAGCGTGACGCCCTCGACGTACTCCATCACGATGTATGGCAGCGGCCCGGCCGGGGTTTCCGCCTCGCCGGTGTCGTAGACGGCGACGATGGCGGGGTGGTTCAGCGCGGCGGCGTTCTGCGCCTCCCGGCGAAACCGCAAGTAGAAGCTCGGGTCGCGGGCCAGGTCGGCGCGCAGCACCTTGACCGCCACGTCGCGATGCAAGCGCAGATCGCGGGCGAGGTGGACTTCGGACATGCCGCCGAAGCCGAGAATCTCGCCGAGTTCGTAGCGGTCGGACAGGTGCTGCGGGGTCGTCATTGCAATGTCTGTTCTTGATCCGAGGGCGCCGCCCGCAATGAGGCGGACGGCGCGATCGTGTCGGGTCTGTATACCCCGATTTGCACTCCACCATGACCGATGGACCCCTCATCGGTCCAACCGGGCGTCGTGACCAGCGGTGGAGCCCCGTACGGAGTCGTCTGGGTGACGGTGTCGGTGACCGTCGGCGGGGGCGACTCGCGATCCTGGCGGTCCTGGGCGTTGAGCACGATCAGGACCGCGATGGCGATCGCCAGCGCACCGAGCACTCCGGCCGCCCACAACAGGGCCCGCTGGCCCGAGGAGAACGTCCGTCGCGGCGGGGGAGGACGGTGGCCGGCCGTCGCCGGCCGGGCGGTGCGGGCCGCGGTGGCCGGCGCGCGGGCGGTCATCGCCGCGCTGGTCGGTGT
>NZ_JBOGDB010000312.1:0-1957 GCF_050701515.1 Mycobacterium sp.
GCGGCGAGGGTCGCCGGGGGCGCGCTGTGGCGGCCGGCGGAGGTGATCAGGTAGACGACCTCGACGGTCTTGTTCCCCTTCTTGGTCACGGTCCGGCGCAGTTGGGCGACTTGCGCCGCGCCGGGGAACGCGACCCAGGCGGGGGCGTCGGAGACTTTGATGGTGCGGGTGACCCGACTTGGGCCACGTTCCGCTGATTCGGGGGTTGTTGGGTCTGTGACCTGGGGTGTTGGTTCGGTGGGCACGCACTAATTGGGCGGTTCTATGGTGTCGGCCGTGGCGTATGTGCGGACGGTGAAGACGGCGTCGGGTGCGCGGGCGGTGCAGATCGTGCACTCCCAGCACCGGGGGTCGCGCAACATCGAGCACATCGGGTCGGCGCATACCGGTGCGGACTTGGAACTGCTCAAGGCGGTGGCGCGGCAGCTGCTGGCCGCGGGGCAGGGCGAGCTGGACCTGCGTCTGCCGGATAGCCCGGCCAACCAGGGCGCGGCGTTGCCGATCACGTCCTCGCGGATGGGGCACCTGCTGGACGCGCTGACCTGCGGATACAACGTGCTGGGGTTCGCAGCAGCGACCGGGCGGGATGAGGTGTTCAGGTCGCTGGTGCTGGCCAGGATCATCGAGCCGACCAGCAAGCTGGACTCCCTGCGGGTGCTGGAAGAGGTGGGGCTCACAGCGCCGTCCTACCGGACGGTCAAGCGGCGGCTGCGCGTCTACGCCGACGCCGGCGAGGGCGGGGATGGCCGTGTTGGCGCCGAGGCCGAGGCTGGGGACTCCGCGGCGCAGGCCGTTGCTGTCGATCCTGCGGGTGGCCGGTGGCGGGCCCGGCTGGCCCGGGCCTGCGCCGATCACGTGCGCCTGGGGCCGGCGACGTTGCTGCTCTATGACGTGACGACGCTGTACTTCGAGGCCGATGCCGGTGATGGGTTCCGCGAGCCGGGATTCTCCAAGGAACGCCGCCTGGAGCCGCAGATCACCGTCGGCTTACTCACCGATGGGGCGGGCTTCCCGCTGATGGTGCACGCGTTCGAGGGCAACCGGGCCGAGACCACCACCATGGTGCCGGTCCTGGCCGCCTTCCTCGACGCACACGACCTGCCCGACGTCACGGTCGTGGCCGACGCCGGGATGGTCTCCGACGCCAACAAGAAGGCCATCGAGGCCGCCGGGTTGTCCTTCATCCTCGGCGCCCGCATCCCCGACGTGCCCTACGTCGTGGCCGACTGGCGCAAGGCCCACCCGGACACCGACATCGACGATGGGCAGATCTTCATCCAGCCCTGGCCCGCCGGGCCGACCGACAAGCGCCGCGATCACACCTTCATCTACCAGTACCGAGCCGATCGGGCCCGCCGCACCCTGCGCGGGATCGACCAGCAGATCACCAAGGCCGAGAACGCCGTCGCCGGGAAGGTGCCGGTCAAGCGCAACCGCTACGTGCAGCTGGCCGGGGCGAGTAAGAGCGTGAACCGGACGTTGGAGGCCAAGAACCGCGCACTGGCGGGGATCAAGGGCTACGTCACCAACCTCCCCGACCCCGAACCCCAGCAGGTCATCGGTGCCTACAGTCGCCTGCTGCAGGTCGAGAAGTCCTTCCGGATGAGCAAGTCCGACCTCGCTGCCCGGCCGTTCTACCACCACACCCGCGAATCGATCGAAGCGCACCTGACCATCGTCTTCGCCGCCCTCGCCGTCTCCCGCTGGATCGAGAACCGCACCAGCTGGTCAATCAAGCGCTTCGTCACCACCGCCCGCCGCTACCGCACCATGCAGATCCAGGCCGGCGAACACACCCTCACCGCCGCCGACCCGGTGCCCGACGACCTCCAAGCCGCGCTCGACACCATCCACGGCACGCACTAAATGGCCCAAGTCGGGTTCAACGTCCCGAAACCCGCATTGGCGCAGGCCGGCGCAGGCCGGCGCAGGCCGGCGCGAGGCGGCGTGGCAAGCG
>NZ_JBOGDB010000313.1:0-3743 GCF_050701515.1 Mycobacterium sp.
GACTCGGGGCGATCTGGAGAGCATCCGCGCGGTCACATCCGGCACCGCGCCACTGTCCGCAGAGGACGCCGACGCCTTCACCGAGAAGTTCGGCATACCGGTCCTGACGTCTTACGCCGCAACCGAATTCGGCGGCGGTGTGGCCGGCTGGACGCTCGCGGATTATCGGAAGCATTGGCGCGCCAAACGGGGCAGCGTGGGCCGCGCCAACCCCGGCGCCAAACTGCGGGTGGTCGGCGACGACGGATCACCGCTCGGCCCCGATCAACCGGGAGTTCTTGAGGTCAAGCCGGCTCAGCTGGGGCCGACCGCGGACTGGATCCGGACCACCGACATAGCGCGCATCGACACTGACGGATTCTTGTGGATTCTGGGGCGCGCCGATCAGGCGATCATCCGCGGCGGGTTCAAGGTGATGCCCGACGATGTCCGCAGCGCGCTCGAGGACCACCCGGCGGTACAAGGCGCGGCGGTCGTCGGCCGCAGCGATGAGCGCCTCGGCGAGACGCCGGTCGCCATGGTGGAACTGCGGGAGCCGGTCGAGGTGGCGACGCTGGTGGACCATCTGCGAACGCGGTTGGCGCGCTACGAGATTCCCACCGACATCGCCATCGTCGAACAGATCCCGAGAACTGTGTCCGGCAAGCCGGATCTCGGCGCCGTCCGACGCTTTTTCAGCGGCGCCGTCGAACATGCCTAAGAACACGGTCGGCGAGGTCCTGCGGCGCCAGGCACCTTCCAGGGGTGAGCATCCGCTGCTGGTGTGCGACGCGGAACGACTGAGCTACGCCGCGGCCGACCGCCGTTCGGCACAACTGGCCCGCGGCCTGGTCGCGCTCGGTGCGGACAAGGGCACCCATGTCGGCGTGCTGTACCCGAACGGGTCCGCCTTCGTCGTTGCAATGCTGGCCGTGGCCCGAATCGGCGCAACAATCGTCCCGTTCTCGACGTTCGCGACCGCTCCGGAGATGAGCGAGCAACTCGCCCACGCCGATGTCGAGATCCTTCTTGCCACCGCGTCCTACCGCGGTCACGACTACCGCAAGCGGCTGGCTGATGTTCGGAATGTCCCGCTGTTGCGCCATGTTCTGATCGACTCCGAACCCGCCGAGATGGTCGACGAGGCGCTGCTGGAGGCGATGGAAGACGACGTCGATTCCTCGGATGTGCTTGCGATCGTCTACACGTCCGGTTCCACGAGCACCCCGAAGGGCGTGGTGCACACTCATGCATCGCTGCTCGACCACCAGGCGGTCCTCAACGAGATCCGCAGCCTGACGGCGCAGGACAAGCTGTTCTGTAGTTCGCCGTTCTTCTGGATCGGCGGGTTCGCGTTCGCGATACTGGCCACCCTCCTCGCCGGCTCGACCTTGGTGTGCTCCAATGCCACCGATGCGGGTAAGACACTCGACCTGCTCGAGGCCGAAAAGCCAACCATGACCAATGGTTTCGTGGCGGGCATCGCTCATCTGGCTCGCCATCCGAGTCTGCCCAAACGTGACCTGTCGTCAATGCGCCGCGGCAACCTGTACCCGATCATGGCGCCCGACGTGCGACCTGCCGATCCCGAGCTGCGACACACCATGCTGGGCATGACCGAATCGGGCAGTGTCATCACGATCAGTGCGGACGAATCCGACCAACCCGAGCACCGGCGCGGGTCGTTCGGCCGGCCGTCGCCCGGATTCGACACCAAGGTCATCGACCCCGACACCGGAGACGCCGTCGCGGTGGGTGAGCTCGGAGAGTTGTGCATCCGCGGGCCGTACATGATGCAGCGGTATCACAAGCGCAGCCGTGAAGAGTGCTTCGACGCCGACGGCTGGTTTCACACCGGAGATCTGGTCCGCACCGACCGCGATGGATTCGTCTATTTCATCGGCCGCCGCGGCGCGATGATCAAGACCGCCGGCGCCAATGTCGCGCCCGCAGAGGTCGAGCGGGCGATCGCCAAGGTCACCGGCGGCGTGGTGGCGCACGTGGTGGGCATCCCCGATCCGGAGCGTGGGCAACTGGTCGCCGCCGTCATCGCAACCGAAGATGACACCGACTTCGACGAGGACACCGTCCGCAAGCGACTCAAAGACGAGTTGTCGGCGTACAAGATTCCGAGGCGCTTCGCCGCCGTGCCCAGTGCGCAGATCCCTGTGATTTCCAGCGGCAAGATCGACATTCCGCGTCTGGCCAAGGTGTTCGATGGCTGACACGATCGACCGATTGGTCAGGATCCGCGCCGAGTGTGACGCAGCCAAGCCGATGGTGATCGATCCGGACACCCGGATCACCTACGCCGAGCTCGACGCCACCACCCGCGACCTGGCCGCCGCATTCATCGCGGCGGGCGTCGGCAAGGGCACCCGGGTCGGCCTGATCATGCCCAACTGTGTTCGGTGGGTGCAGATCGCGGTGGCGCTGACGCGTATCGGCGCCGTGCTGGTGCCGTTGAGCACCCTGCTGCAGGCCCCCGAGCTCGTCGCGCAACTCCGGGTCGCCTCCGTGCAGTTCCTCGTGGCCGTGGAGGAGTTCCGTGACCACCGCTACCCCGACGAGCTGGAGCCGGAACGCAAAAAGCTTCCCGCACTGCGCGAGGTATGGACGCCGGAGCGGCTGGCGCGCGCCGACGACAGCACCGTGGTCGAGGCGTTGGCCGAAACCGTCACCGCGAGCGACACACTCGCGATCATGTTCACGTCGGGTAGCAGCGGCCCACCCAAGGGTGTTATCCACTCGCACGGCAATGCACTGGGCGCCGTGCGGTCCGGACTCGCCGCCCGCTGCATCGACGAGGACACCCGGCTGTACCTGCCGATGCCGTTCTTCTGGGTGGGCGGCTTCGGCAGCGGTGTACTGTCCGCGCTGCTCGCCGGCGCCACCCTGGTGACCGAGCAGATCCCTCGGCCACAGATGACACTGCGGCTGCTGGAGCGCGAGCGTGTCACGTTGTTTCGCGGCTGGCCCGACCAGGCCGAAGCATTGGCACGCCAATCCGGCTCTGTCGGAGCCGATTTGTCGGCATTGCGACCGGGAAGCCTGGAGGCCCTGCTGCCGCCCGAGCAGCGCGCGCAACCCGGTGCGCGGGCGAAGTTGTTCGGAATGACGGAATCGTTCGGGCCCTACTGCGGGTATCCGGCCGACACCGATATGCCGCGTTCGGCGTGGGGCAGTTGCGGAAAGCCGTTCGCAGGCACCCAGATCCGGATCGTCGATCCCGACAGCGGCGAACCAGTCCCTGCGGGCACCGTGGGGATGATTCAGATTCGCGGACCGCACACGCTGCGCGGCATCTGCCGGCGCAACCGCGAAGAGATGTTCACCGCCGACGGGTACTACCCGACCGGCGATCTGGGTCGTCTCGACAACGATGGCTTCATGTTCTACCACGGCCGATCCGACGACATGTTCAAGGTCAGCGGCGCCACCGTCTACCCCAGCGAGGTCGAGCGGGCCCTGCGGACTATCGACGGCGTCGACAACGCCCTCGTCACCGACGTATCCGGCGCGGTGGGTGCCGTCGTGATAGGCGACACCACCGTCGATCACCTCCGGAATTCCGCGCGAAAGCTGCTGAGCTCCTTCAAGGTTCCGACGGTCTGGCTGCTCGTGGACTCCGACGACGCAGTTCCGCGCGGCCCGACCGGCAAGGTCGATGCCAGCCGCGTCCGGGAGATGTTGTCGAATTCAAATTCATCTGGTCTGTCCACTTGACGTCTGTCCTGTTACCAGTGCACGCTTGACCCGTGGAC
>NZ_JBOGDB010000314.1:0-8787 GCF_050701515.1 Mycobacterium sp.
CGGGTGTGGACGAACGCCCCGGCGGCCGCAGCCGTACCGGCGGGCAGTCCGGCGGCCAGCAGCGCGCCGATGATGCCGGAGAGCACGTCGCCCGATCCGGCGGTGGCGGCCCAGGATTGCCCGGCCGGGTTGAGGTAGACCGGCCCGCCGGGCTCGGCGATCACGGTGACGTTGCCCTTCAACAACACGGTGGCGCCGAGGTGTTCGGCCAGTCGGCGGGTGGCGGCGACGCGGTCGTCGCCGGGCGGCGCGCCGGCAAGTCGCGCGAATTCGCCCGCGTGCGGGGTCAATACGGTTGGGGCGCGGCGATTGACGACGAGGTCGGGATGGGCGGCGAGGATAGTCAGCGCGTCGGCGTCGACGATCACCGGCAGGTCGGTGTTGAGCGCGAACCACAACGCGGACGCGCCAGTGTCGTCGGTGCCCAGCCCGGGTCCGACCGCCCATGCCTGCACCCGCCCGGCCGCGGCCGCGCTTGGTGCGGCAATGACCTCGGGCCAATGCGAAAGCACTTGCTGCCCAGCACTTCCGGCGTAGCGCACCATGCCGGATACGGCGGCCACCGCGGCGCCGGTGCACAGCACGGCAGCGCCCGGGTATGTCGCCGAGCCGGCCAAGATTCCGGTGACGCCCTGGGTGTACTTGTCGTCCTCGGGTCCAGGCGCGGGCCAGCGGGCGACGACGTCGGCGGCCTCGAAACCCAGCATGTCGGTTGCCGGCAGGTCGAGACCGATGTCGACAAACTCGACGCGGCCGCAGTCGCCCAGCGCGTGAACCGGTTTGAGGCCACCGAACGTCACGGTCAGCGCGGGATGCACGGCGGGTCCGCTCACCGCCCCGGTCTGCACGTCGACGCCACTGGGGATGTCGACGGACACCACCGGGATGCCCGCGCCTTCGACGGCGGAGAACACCTCGGCGGCCGCGGGGCGCAGCGCGCCGGACCCGGAAATGCCGACGACACCGTCGATCACCAGATCGGTTGTGGCCGAAATACTTTGAGTCACGCGGCCACCGGATTTCCGGAACGCCGCCAGCGCCTTCTGGTGTGTCTTCTCGGGATTGAGCAGCACCGCGGCGGTCACGGCGCCCCGGCGGCGCAGAAACGTCGACGCCCACAGCGCGTCACCGCCGTTGTCGCCGGAGCCGACGACCGCGCACACCTGACGGGCGGAGATTCCGCCGGTGCGCGCGACGAGCTCGCGCGCGATCGCCGAGGCCAGCCCGTAGGCGGCGCGCCGCATCAACACCCCGTCGGGCAGCGACGCCAGCAGCGGTGCTTCGGCTTCGCGGATCACATCCGCGGAGTAGTAGGACCGCATCGGGCCAGGATTCCATGCCGCCGGGCATTCGTGTCGCCGACACTGAATTCAGTGCCAAATCATGCCGCCGCAGTGTCATTTTCGGCGACGGGTGTCGCGTGTAGTTGTTAGGGTCGTGCGGTGACCGCGTCGGGTGACATGGGCGGACGAACCGAGTTCTTCGGCCCGGTCATTCGGGAGTCGGACCAGCGGGTGTTCCACGACCCTTGGGAGTCCCGAGTCTTCGGTATCTCCTTTTTCCTGCTACCGCTGCTCGGCCGCAGTACCGATATTTTCCGCTTCGCCATGGAGCGACTGCCGCGCGAGGTCTATCTATCGAGTTACTACCGACGCTGGCTCGGAGCCTTCGAGAACCTGCTCGTGGCGGCCGGCTACCTCGCGCCAGGCGAGGTAGATGCCCGAGTTGGCGGCGGGCGCGCGCAGGCGGGGCGGCGGCGCATGTCGCGAGCCCGCCTGGCGGCCACGGCGAAAGCGCTGCGTTCCCTCTTGCGTCCCACGCTTCCGCGCTGGTTCGCCGGTCAGGTCCTTCCCCGGTTGCTGGGTACGTCGCGGCCCCCGCTGCGCCGCCGGCGCTTCGCGGTGGGCGACCGCGTCCGGGTGCGCGACACCCGAGCCGTGCCATACACGCGACAGCCTGGCTATGTGACGGGCAAACCGGGCGTCGTCGTCGCCCACCTCGGCTCGACGGTGTTTCCCGACGCGCACACGGTCGGTAGGCACTCGTGGCCGCAGCATCTCTACACAGTCGCCTTCCAGGCTGCCGACTTGTGGGGAGTTACCGCCGAGCCCGGCACCGAGGTCCGCGTCGACCTTTACGAGTCATATGTGGAGGCGGCGTGAACGACGCCACGGCCGCGCGGGTTGAGGCCCTGGAGGCGCTGCTGGTCGAGAAGGGAATCGTCGATCCCCGCGTCGTCGACGAGGTGATCGAGCACTACGAGACCAACGTGGGACCACTCAACGGCGCCAAGGTGATCGCCCGGGCCTGGACCGATCCGGGGTATCTGCAGCGGCTGCTCGCGGACGGAACACGTGCCGTCGCCGAACTCGGCTTCGGCGGCCCCGAGGGCCACATGATCGTCGCGGTGCCGAATACACCCACGGTCCACAACGTGGTGGTCTGCACGCTGTGCTCGTGCTACCCCTGGCCAGTGCTCGGGCTGCCGCCGACCTGGTACAAATCACCGGCGTACCGCTCGCGGATGGTCGCCCAGCCGCGCGTCCTGCTCACGGAGATGGGATTAGAACTGCCGCCCGAGGTACTCATCAGGGTCTGGGACAGCTCCGCGGAGGCACGCTACCTCGTGGTGCCTGAGCGGCCACCCGGGACCGATGGCCTGGGCGAGGCCGAACTCGCACGACTCGTGACACGCGACTCGATGATCGGGGTAGGGCAGCCCCTGTCCCCCGAAGACGTCGGTGATGGCTAACCCGCCGAATATCGACGCCGATCTCGCAGGGTCGGGCTCGCCGCCCCGCAACAATGGGGAGATCGTGTTCGGGGCGCCGTGGGAACGCCGGGTGTTCGGGCTCACCGTGGCCGCGTGCCGGTCCGGAGCGTGCGACTGGGAGAGCTTTCGGAAGCGATTGATCTGGCGTATCGCTGACGACGAGATGCGGCCGTACTGGCAGAATTGGGCGGCTGCGCTGGAGGATGTTCTCGAACACGCCGCCGTGTTGACACCTGGCGAACTCGATGATCGGCACCATGAATTGTTGAGACGTCCAACGGGTTTCGACCATCACCGGTAAGTGACGACATCAGGGTTTCGAGCCCGGCGACGCCACCGGCAGGCCTCGCGACCTCGCCAGAACCGCCAGCTGCCTGTCGTAGGTGACAAACGACATCAGGTCTTCGCCCAAAGTCTCGGCGGTCGCAACGTGAATGGCGTCGAGGGTCTTCAGACGGCCAGGCAGCTGCGCCGCCGTGTCACGAATCTCGGAGTTCAGCTGAAGCTCGCCGTAGTCGCGCAGGAGTTGGGCCATCAGGTTTGGGAAGGTGCCCAATCGATCGCAGTTGCGCACCGTCTCGACCAAGCCAACCGTGCTCGTCGCCATAGGAATGCCTGGGATGCTTTCCAAAAAGTCATGGAGCTCGGCCACATTCGAGCGTCTCGTCACGAGCGTCACCATCGCCGACGCATCAAGGTAGATCACGGTGTGGCTTCGCCGGTCGCCTCGCGCCTGGCCTCCAGCTCTTCCCGAAACTCACGTACCCACCCGGTTTCGCTGTAGCGCTCCTGGAGAAGGAGCTCGAGCGGATCGGGCGCCCCTTCGGGCACCTCGATGCGCGTGAACGTATCGAGGTCCGCCGTCGTCTTGCCCGACGGCCGCAGCGCTCCTGACGCCTCGAGCTCCTCGATCCGACTCCGCCTTTTCTGCCGACCGGGCATTACCGTCGCGATGACCTTCCCCCGCCGGGTGACCTCGATGGTCTCGCCTTTCTCGGCGCGGGCGAAGATCGCGCTGGGGTTATAGGAAAACTCGCGCACGGAAACCTTGCTCACTTTCACAGCTTCCCCAAAAATGTTGTACCTACATGTACGCATCATTGTAGGTACAAATGTCAGACTGCGGCGTCGGGCATCATCGCTTCGGGTCGAAGGAATTTGTGCGTTTCGCCTCGATGTCGTCGCCGAACTCCTGCTCCCAATCGCTATAGCGCTCCTCGAGAAAGAGCTGGAACGAATCGGGAGCACCGTCCGGCGCGCGGGGGTTGTCAGAGAATTCGCGCACCGAATCCTTGCTCATCATCAGAGCCTCGCACACGGCTTACTCGACGGTGACGGACTTGGCCAGGTTGCGCGGCTTGTCGACGTCGTAGCCGCGGGCCTGCGCAACCCCGGCGGCGAAAATCTGCAGCGGGATCGTCGACAGCAACGGCTGGAAAAGCGTTGACACCGCGGGTATTTCGATCAGGTGGTCGGCGTACGGCCGAACGGTGTCGTCACCCTCCTCGGCGATCACGATGGTCAGCGCGCCGCGGGCCTGGATCTCACGGATGTTCGACAGCAGCTTGGCGTGCAGCGTCGCCGAGCTCTTCGGCGAGGGCATCACGACGATCACCGGCAGGCCGTCCTCGATCAGGGCGATCGGGCCGTGCTTGAGCTCGCCGGCCGCGAAACCCTCGGCGTGCATGTAGGCGAGTTCCTTGAGCTTCAGCGCACCCTCGAGCGCGACGGGGTAGCCGACATGGCGGCCGACGAACAGCACCGTCTGCGACTTGGCGAGCCGCCGGGCCAGCGCGGCGACCGGTTCGACGGCCGTCAGCACCCGCGCCACCAGCTCGGGCATGGCCTCCAACTCCCGGTATTCGTGCGCCACCTCGTCGGGGTACTTGGTGCCGCGGGCCTGCGCGAGCGCCAGACCGACTAGATAATTGGCGGCGATCTGGGCCAGGAACGTCTTTGTCGAGGCCACCCCGATCTCCGGGCCGGCGCGGGTGTAGAGCACCGCGTCGCACTCGCGGGGGATCTGGCTGCCGTTGGTATTGCAGATCGCCAGCACCTTGGCCTTCTGCTCCTTGGCGTGCCGCACCGCCTCCAGGGTGTCGGCGGTCTCACCGGACTGCGAGATCGCCACCACCAGGGTGCTGCGGTCCAGCACCGGGTCGCGGTAACGGAACTCGCTGGCCAGCTCGGCCTCCACCGGCAGCCGCGTCCAGTGCTCGATCGCGTACTTGGCCAGCAGCCCGGAGTGGTATGCCGTGCCGCAGGCCACCACGAAGACCTTGTCGATCTCGCGCAGCTCCTGGTCGGAGAGCCGCTGCTCGTCGAGCACGATGCGGCCGTTGACGAAGTGGCCCAACAGGGTGTCGGCGACCGCCGCGGGCTGCTCGGCGATCTCCTTGAGCATGAAGTACTCGTAGCCGCCCTTCTCCGCGGCCGACAGGTCCCAATCGATGTGGAACTCGCGGTAATCGACGGTGGCGTCGCCGTCGAAGTTGGTGATCCGGTAGCCGTCGGCGGTGACCACCACGGCCTGGTCCTGGCCCAGCTCGACGGCATGGCGGGTGTGTTCGATGAACGCCGCCACATCCGATCCGACGAACATCTCGCCGTCGCCGATGCCGAGCACCAACGGGGTGGACCGCCGGGCGGCGACGATCGTCCCCGGCTCGTCGGCGTTGGCGAAGACCAGCGTGTAGTGGCCCTCGAGCCGGCGCAGCACGGCCAGCACCGACTCGGCGAAGTCGCCCGCGGTGTCGCCGTGCCGGTACTGGCGGGCGAGAAGGTGGACGGCGACCTCGGTGTCGGTGTCGCTGGCGAACTCGACGCCGTGGGCTTCCAGTTCCTGGCGCAGGACGGCGTAGTTCTCGATGATCCCGTTGTGGACGACCGCGATCTTGCCCGTGGCGTCGCGGTGTGGGTGGGCATTGCGGTCGGTGGGCCGGCCGTGGGTGGCCCAGCGGGTGTGGCCGAGGCCGGTGCGACCGGTGAGGCTGGCGGGGTCGGCGGTGTCCAGCGCCGCCTCCAGATTGGCCAGCCGCCCGGCGCGACGGCTGACGGTCAGACCGCCGTCACCGTCGAGCAGCGCAACGCCCGCGGAGTCATAGCCGCGGTACTCCATCCGGCGCAGCGCATCGACGACGACACCGCGGGCATCCCGCGTTCCGACGTAGCCGACGATTCCGCACATAACCATTCAGGGTAGTGCAGGAGCCAGCTAACACCGCGATGCGGTGATTCTGCGAACAGGGCGTGGTTTACTCGCGCAAAGCCGCCTTGGGCGCAGAGTCAACCCGCGATGTGGCTATCACTGACGGTTCTGCGAGCAGCGCAACCACGACGCCGAACGCGAACAGGGCGTCGGAGTCCTCGGCGTACCGGGCCAGCCCGGCCGTGGCGATCACGGCTTCGACCACCGCCAGATCGGGCTGCTCCACACGAACGGAACCGCGTCGGACAGGTACTCGGTGGTGCCGGTGACTATGTGACTGTGATCGCCGACGAGCGCCGCCACCGCTCCCAACACGAGCAGAAACACCGCAACGGGCTTGCGCAACTTCACCCACGGACCCTAACCCGACCGATTAACCGGTGGGCTACGGTCGTCTGGTGGCCGGCACGAAGAAGCTCTTCGCCGCTTTGAAGAGACGCGGACCGCACCGGGTGTTGCGCGGTGACTTGGCGTTCGCCGGCCTGTCCGGCGTCGTGTACACCCCGGAATCGGGGTTCAACCTTCCCGGTGTCGCGTTCGGACACGAATGGCTCACCGGGGTGGACCGCTACCGCGGCACCCTCGAGCATCTGGCGTCGTGGGGCATCGTCGCCGCCGCCCCCGACACCGAGAAGGGCATCGCGCCGTCGGTGCTGAATGTGGCGTTCGACCTTGGCACCACGCTCGACATCATCGCGGGGGTGCGACTGGGCGACGGCAAGATCAGCGTGCACCCCACCAAGCTCGGCGTCGTCGGCCACGGTTTCGGCGCGTCGGCCGCGGTGTTCGCCGCCGCCGGGATGCCGGCCAAGCCCAGGGCCGTCGTCGCGGCGTTCCCGACACTCACCAAGCCACGCACCGAGGAGGCCGCGGCGGCGCTGAAGGTTTCCGGGCTGATACTGGCCGACCCCGGTGATCCGATGACGCTGCGGTCCAATGCGGTGGAGTTGGCGCGGGTCTGGGATGGTGCAGTGCTGCGGGCGGTCAAAAGCGTCAAAGCCGGCGGCTTGATCGAGGGACGCCGTCTGGCCCGGGTGGTGGGGCTGCCCGGCGCCGACCGCAGCACCCAGAAGGTGGTGCGGGCGCTGATGACCGGCTATCTGCTGCACATGCTGACCGGCGACAAGACATACCGCGACTTCGCCGACCCCGAGGCGGCCCTGCCGAAGACCGAGGTGGTGGATCCGCACGGCGATCCGGTCGACATCGAGGACAAAGTCGTCGCACTGCTGAAGCCGTAGGGAGGCGAGATGCGGACCGGGATCTTTCTGGACTACTCCGGCGGTTTCCACCAGGCCGTCGACCACATCGTGGAGTTGGAGAAGGTCGGCGTGGACATCGCGCTGGTGGCCGAGGCGTACTCGTATGACGCGGTGAGCCAGCTGGGTTACCTCGCGGCCAGGACCGAGCGGGTCGAGTTGGCGTCGGGGGTGTTCCCGATCTACATCCGCACGCCGTCGCTGTTGGCGATGACGGCGGCGGGGCTGGACTTCGTCTCGGGCGGCCGGTTCCGGCTGGGCATCGGCACTTCCGGGCCCCAGGTGGTGGAGGGATTCCACGGCGTCGAGTTCGACAACCCGCTGGGCCGCACCCGTGAAGTCGTCGAGATCTGCCGGCAGGTGTGGCGCCGGGAGAACGTGCAATTCGACGGCAAGTACTACCAGGTGCCGCTGCCCCACGACCGCGGCACCGGGCTGGGCAAACCCCTGCATCTCATCAATCACCCGGTCCGCGAACGCATTCCGATCACCATCGCCGCGCTCGGCCCGAAGAACGTCGAGTTGACCGCGGAGATCGCCGAGGGATGGCAGCCGGTGTTCTTCTACCCCGAGAAGGCCGACGAGGCATGGGGCGAATCGCTGCGTGCCGGGATGGCCAAGCGCGACCCCGAGCTTGGACCGCTGGACGTGATGGTCAGCGCCACCCTGGCCATCGGCGACGACGTCGAGGACCGGCTGGCGTGGGCCAAACCCCAACTGGCGCTGTACATCGGCGGGATGGGCGCGCGCGGCAGGAACTTCTACCACAACCTGGCAACCCGCTACGGTTTCGGTGAGGTGGCCAACCGCATCCAGGATCTCTATCTGTCCGGCCGCAAGGCCGAGGCGATCGACGCGGTGCCCTACGAGTTGGTGCGGCACGTGTCGCTGATCGGACCGCGCGGATTCGTCAAGGAGCGGCTGGCCGCCTATGCCGATGCGGGGGTGACGACGATGCTGGTGCATCCGCTGACCGGCGACCGCCTCGAGTACGTGCGATTCGTGGAGGAGTTAAGGGAGCTGCTGCCGTAGGTTTTATTGCCCAGCCTGCGGGAGCTCGTCGGCCGCTATCTCACAAGGGGTCTCCGCCGCAACCGGCTCCGGGTTCGGCGGCGGCTGCTCGATGGGCTCGGGCGGTGGCGGGAGCGGTGCCGGTGTCGGCGCAGGCTCGGGCGGCGGCGGCTCGACCGGCGGCAGCGGTTCGTCGGCGGGCTCCTCCTCGCATCCTTCGTCCGGTTCGGGTGTGGGCTCCTCGGATTCGGCGAGATCGTCTGGCTCTACTGCGGTTTCGTCTTCGGGCTCTTCGCCGTCGGGCACAAGCTCATCGTCCTCAGGCTCTTCGTTCAGGTCCGGCGGATCGGGCAGCGCGTCCTCGGGCCGGTCCAGCAAGCCGCCGAGGGTGTCGGCCAGCTGCTGGCCCAAACCGGCGAGACCGCCTGCGGCGCCCGGCAGTCCACCGCCCAGGTCGCCAGGCGAGGGCATCGCGGGCTGCGCCGGCATCGCTGGCGTCGCGGACGCCGCGGGCGATACGGGGGCGGGGCCGGCCC
>NZ_JBOGDB010000315.1:0-2514 GCF_050701515.1 Mycobacterium sp.
AGTAGATCCGGACCCGGCGTTCGCCGGACTCCCGCCACGCGCCGACGACCACTTGCACGGCCACACCACCGCGCTCGGGAACGATCATCGGGGCCTGAAGCACGAGTTCGTCCACTCGCGGGCATCCGGCACGATCGCCCGCGTGTAGCGCCAGTTCCACCATCGCCGCACCCGGCACCAGCACGAGTCCGTGCACCTTATGGTCGGCCAGCCACGGATGAGACGCGAGCGACAACCGGCCGGTGAAGATGATCGCGTCCGAATCTGCCTCTTCCACCATGGCACCGAGCAATGGGTGCTCCGCTGCGGCGACGCCGAGACTGCCCGCGTGGACGGATCCGGCCCCAAGGTCAATCCAGTAACGCTTGCGTTGGAAGGCATAGGTGGGTAGTTCGATGCGACGCGCGCCGGTGTCCTCGAACAGGCTCTCCCAGTTGGGCGTTTTCCCGTGTACATGCGCCTCGGCAGCCGACAGCAGGAACCGCTGCATGCCGCCTTCGTTGCGTCGAAGTGTGCCACCCACATTGTGGTCATCGCCGTAGTCCTCCAGCGAATCCTGGATGCCGGCAATCAAGACCGGATGCGGACTGGATTCGAGGAACGTGCGGTAGTCGTGTTCGTACGACCAACGAACGGCCTGTTCGAACAACACCGGTTGGCGCAGGTTGGCGAACCAGTACTCGCCGTCGAGGATCTTCGTGTCCAGCCCCGCGCCGGTGACCGCAGAGATGAAGGTGATCTCACCGGTTTGTGGCTGCAGCCCGGAAAGCGACTCGCGCAACGTATCCCGCAGCTCCTCCACGTGAGCGGAATGCGAGGCGTAGTCGACGGGAATACGCGTGGCCGGCACCTCTTCCCGCTCGCAAGCGGCCACCAACTCGTCCAATACCGTTGCGCTGCCGGTCACGACGGTCGAAGACGGACCGTTCTGCGCAGCTATCGAAATCGATTGGGCCCACCGGCCGATGAGGGCGTTAACCTGTTCGACTGACCGCGGAATCGAAACCATGCCCCCGGATCCCACGATCGCCCTGACCGCCTTGCTACGCAACGTGACGACCTTCGCCGCGTCCCGCAACGACAGGGCGCCTGCGACGTAGGCGGCGGCGATCTCGCCTTGCGAATGGCCGAGGACGGCGTCGGGATGGATACCAAGCGCCCGCCATTGTGCGGCCAACGAAACCATCACCGCGAACAGCACCGGCTGCACGACGTCGACCCGCTCGAGGCAGTCCGGCCCGATGTCGCCGCGCACGACCTCGAGCAGCGACCAGCTCACGAATTCGCTGAAAGCAGCATCACAGAGCCGCATCTGGTTGGCGAATGCCGGTGCAGTGTCCAGCAGTTCGACAGCCATCCCGATCCACTGCGATCCCTGGCCGGGAAAGACGAAGACGGTTCCCCGTTGGGCGGTGGCCTTGCCAGTCACCACATTCGGTGCCGGAGCGCTGGAGGCGATCGCGGCCAACCCACTCAACAACTCGTCGCGGTCAGCTCCGACCACAACCGCGCGGTGGTCGAACGACGCCCGGGTGGTGACCAACGAATACGCGACATCATGGGAATCCAATTCGGACTGCTGCTCGACGAACCCCCGCAACCGGGCCGCCTGCTCGGCTAGCGCCGACGCCGACTTTGCGGACAATACGCATGGCGTCACAGGTGGACGCTTTCGAGTCGCGGTCGAGGCCGCAGGCTCTGGCGGCGCCTGCTCGAGTATCACGTGAGCATTTGTTCCGCTGAGGCCGAACGACGATACCCCGGCGCGCCGCGGTCGGCCGGTCTCGTCGGGCCACGGACACGCACTATTGACTACTTCGATCGTCCCTGACGACCAATCCACCTGTGTCGTAGGCGAATCCAGGTGTATTGTCGCCGGCACCACCCCGTTCCGAATCGACTGGACTGTTTTTATCACTCCGGCGACGCCTGCGGCGTACTGAGTGTGACCGATGTTCGCCTTGACCGAGCCAATCAGTAGTGGGCGCGCCACCGAGTGAGCATTGCCGTACGTCGCCTGCAACGCCCCCGCCTCGATCGGGTCACCGATCACCGTGCCCGTGCCGTGCGCCTCGACCACGTCGACGTCGCCGGCGCGCACGCCCGCATCCAACAGAGCCTGCCGAATCACCCGCTGCTGGGCTGCACCACTCGGGGCGGACAGCACCTCGGTGGCTCCGTCCTGTCCGACGGCGCTGCCCCGGATCACCGCACACACCGGATAACCAGCGTTGCGCGCGTGGGATAGTTTGGCCAACACCAGCACGCCGGTACCCTCGCCAGCGCCGAACCCGTCCGCCGCCTCAGAGAATGGCTTGGATCGGCCGTCTGCGGACAGCGCGCCTTGCCGCCCGAGGCCGATATAGAAGCTGGGTGAGCACACCACGGACGCACCGCCCGCCAACGCCAACTCGCATTCGCCCGACCGCAACGACTGCACGGCGAGATGCACCGAAACCAAAGATGATGAACAGCCGGTTTCGATCGTCACCGCCGGGCCCTGCAGCCCGAGTG
>NZ_JBOGDB010000316.1:0-2818 GCF_050701515.1 Mycobacterium sp.
GCACTGGATCCCGGTGCACCGGGACTGGCGGCTCAACGAGCGCCACTACGGCGCGCTGCAGGGCCTGAACAAGGCGGAGACCAAGGCCAAGTACGGCGAAGAGCAGTTCATGAAGTGGCGGCGCAGCTACGACACCCCGCCCCCGCCGATCGAGCGGGGCAGCAAGTACAGCCAGGATCGCGACCCCCGCTACGCCGACATCGGCGGCGGCCCGCTGACGGAATGCCTGGCCGACGTGGTCGCCCGGTTCCTGCCGTACTTCACCGAGCGGATCGTGCCCGACCTGCGGGCCGGCAAGACCGTGCTGATCGCCGCCCACGGCAACTCGCTGCGGGCGCTGGTGAAGTACCTGGACCAGATGTCCGACCAGGACGTGGTGGGGCTCAACATCCCGACCGGCATCCCGCTCCGCTACGACCTGGACGCCGATCTGCGGCCGAAGGTCATCGGCGGCACCTACCTGGACCCCGAAGCGGCCGCCGCAGGCGCTGCCGCGGTAGCCAGTCAGGGGGCGAAATAGTCCGCCGAAAAGCCCTTTTCGGCAAACACTGGGTGAACGCAATCGGAACACCTGCGCTTGGACGTGTGACGTGTCCCGATTTAGCCGCACGCTGCTGGGATGACGTTCACCAGTTTCGTACGATTTGCTCGTGAGTATGGTAACCGCGCTGCTGCTGGCGGCGGTCGTGGCGCTGCTCGCGTTGGTGATCGGTGTCGGGATCGGAGCGGGCCTGACACCGCGGATTGTCGAACGCAGGCAGCGGCAGGCGGCTGAGCAGGCCGGTATCACCGTTTCGCAGATGCTTGCCCACATCGTCTCGCTGTCGCCGATCGGCATCGTCGTGGTCGACACCTACCGGGACGTCGTCTACACCAACGACCGGGCCCGCGAATTGGGCCTGGTGCGGGACCGGCTGCTCGACGACCGCGCCTGGCTGGCGGCGCAACGCACCCTGATCACCGGTGAGGACGTCGAGGTCGATCTGTCGCCGCGCAAGCGGCAGAATCCCGGCCGCTCGGGGCTGTCGGTGCGCGGACACGTCCGGCTGCTGACCGAGGACGACCGCCGGTTCGCCGTCGTCTACGTCGACGACCAGTCCGAGCACGCGCGGATGGAGGCGACCCGGCGCGATTTCGTGGCCAACGTCAGCCACGAACTCAAGACGCCGGTGGGAGCGATGGGCGTACTCTCCGAGGCGCTGCTGGCCTCATCGGACGATCCCGAAACGGTGCGCCGATTCGCCGAGAAGATGGTCACCGAATCCAACCGGCTGGCCAACATGGTCGGCGAGCTGATCGAGCTGTCCCGGCTGCAGGGCGCCGAACGGCTGCCCGACCTGGAGGCCGTCGACGTCGACACCGTTGTCGCCGAGGCTCTGTCGCGGTACAAGGTGGCCGCCGACACCGCCGACATCGCCATCACCACCGACGCGCCCACCGGCATCAAGGTGCTCGGTGACCAACCCCTCCTGGTGACCGCGATGGCCAACCTGGTGTCCAACGCAATCGCCTACTCACCCAACGGGTCCCCGGTGTCGATCAGCCGCCGCCGCCGGGGCAACAACATCGAGATCTCGGTCACCGACCGGGGAATCGGCATCGCCCCCGCGGATCAGGAGCGGGTGTTCGAGCGGTTCTTCCGCGTGGACAAGGCGCGTTCCCGGGCCACCGGGGGCACCGGGCTCGGCCTGGCGATCGTCAAACATGTTGCGGCCAACCACAACGGATCTATCCGGCTGTGGAGTCAGCCGGGTACCGGATCGACGTTCACCTTGTCGATTCCGGCCTACCTCGACAATGAAGACGAGTCGGACGAACGAGAGGACTGAGAGGAATTGAGACGTCCATGACCAACGTGTTGATCGTTGAGGACGAGGAGTCGCTGGCCGACCCCTTGGCATTCCTACTGCGTAAAGAGGGCTTCGAGGCCACCGTGGTGACCGACGGACCTTCGGCGCTGGCCGAATTCGAGCGAGCCGGTGCCGACATCGTGCTGCTGGACCTGATGCTGCCGGGAATGAGCGGAACCGATGTGTGCAAGCAGTTGCGCTCACGCTCGAGCGTGCCGGTCATCATGGTGACCGCGCGGGACGCCGAGATCGACAAGGTCGTCGGGCTCGAACTCGGCGCCGACGACTACGTCACCAAGCCATACTCGGCGCGTGAGCTGATCGCGCGGATCCGTGCGGTGCTGCGCCGCGGCGCCGACCCCGACGACTTGGGCATCGGCGACGGCGTGTTGGAGGCCGGCCCGGTGCGAATGGATGTCGAGCGCCACGTCGTTTCGGTCAACGGCGAGCCAATCACCTTGCCGCTCAAGGAATTCGATCTGCTGGAGTACCTGATGCGCAACAGTGGTCGGGTGCTCACCCGCGGCCAGCTCATCGATCGGGTGTGGGGCGCCGACTATGTCGGCGACACCAAGACCCTCGATGTCCACGTCAAGCGGCTGCGGTCGAAGATCGAGGCGGATCCGGCCAATCCGGTGCACCTGGTGACGGTGCGCGGCCTCGGCTACAAGCTGGAGGGCTAGGACTTCTCCGCGCGAGCAGACGGAAAATTCCCGAAAACCCCGGGCATGTCGCGTGCGTGGGCCCAGCTCGGCGCGAGAGGGTGACTCACTCGGCAGCGCGAGTCGCGGGGTGCACGGCGATGAGCCCTAACCCGCTGCGCCGCTTACACATTGCCGCGAGCTCCGCATAGGCCTTCTCGCCTAACAGCTCGGTCAGCTCGGCTGCATAAGACTGCCAGACCTGCTTCGAACCGACATGCGCGGCGGGATCACCGGTGCAGAACCAGTGCAGGTCGGCACCGCCCT
>NZ_JBOGDB010000317.1:0-7768 GCF_050701515.1 Mycobacterium sp.
CCGTTGCTCCGTCGGTGCGGATCGTGCCGGCGACGGCGGTCGCTCGTGCGCGGGTCTCGGGGGCCAGGGCCGCCGCGAGCGCGGCGGATAGCGACTCCGTCGTCGGGGTCGGGCCGTCGTGCGCCGCGCCGATGCCCAACGCGGCCACCCGGCCTGCCCAGTACGGCTGGTCCGCAATCTGGGGTACCACCACCTGAGGCGCGCCGGCCCGGGCGGCCGTCGTCGTGGTGCCCGCGCCGCCGTGGTGCACGACGGCGGCCAGCCTGGGAAACAGTGCCTGATGATTGACCTCGCCGACGACGAAACAGTCGTCCCGGTCGTCGATCAGGGCCAGGTCGGCCCAGCCACGGGAGACGAGTACGCGAGCGCCCTGCGCGCGGATTGCCTCGATGGCCACCCGGGCGGCGTCGTCCGGGGCGCGCACGCTGCTGAAGCCCACATACACCGGTGGTGTGCCGGCCTCCAGGAACGCCTCCAGATCGGCTGGGAGCGGGCGTTCGTCCGGCAGGATCCACGCGCCGGTCTGTACGACGTCGAGGTCCGGCGAACCAGGCCACGGGCCCAGCGTCGGATCCGCCGCCAGCCACGGCTGGTCGGTGAAAACGTGGTCGCGGACGTTGTCCACCGGTGGCAGCCCCATCGCCGCCCGACGGGCGTTGAGCGGTGCGCCGAAGAGCGCTTGGACCCGCTCGGCATCCACGTCCCACAGCACTCGGTTGTCGGTCTCGCCGGGCGGGAACGGACGGCCCGGCCGCGGCAGCGGCTTGAAGTGCGGCGACGGCAGGACCGGCGGAGTGAACGTCACGCACACGTAGTGGATGCCGAGCACCTCGGCTATCGACCGCTGGCCGGCGGGCATCAGGCCGGTTGCCACCAATGCGTCGCATCCCTCGGCGGCTGGGGCCACGGTGTCGAACTGACTGGCTACCAACTCGGCCGCGACCCGGGGCGCGTCCGCTTCCGTCGACGGTTTCGGACCGTGGACCAACGCGCGCACCGACTGGCCGGACGCAACCATCGGCACGTCGACACGGGCCGGCTGCTCCGCGAAGTCCGGTGGCGCGCACATCCGCACCTCGGCGTCGAGTGCCCGCAACGCCACCGCTAGTCCCAACATCGGTTCGACGTCCCCGCGTGATCCCCACGTCGACAACAACACCCGCATTTCGCTCCCCCATTTCCCCGAATTTTGGCTTCGGCCTGGGGGTACCTCCCGGCCGAAGGGCAGGGGGACGATTCTGCGGCACGACCCGGGTCTTGCCGCAAGCCCCCGGGTGCGATATATGTTGAGAGTGGAAGGGAGTCGACACCCCTCCCACCGCCGACGCTTCCGCTACCCAAACTGCCCGGGCTGGTAGTCACCAGCGGGCTGCTGGATCATGACGTTCAATCTGTTGAAGGCGTTGATCAGGGCGATTTGGGAGACGATGGCCGTGAGCTGGTCGTCGTCGTTATGCTTGGCTGCGTTCGCCCAGGCCTCATCCGTGACCCCACCGCCGTCGGCGATGCGGGTTCCCTGCTCGGTGAGTTCGAGCGCTGCCCGCTCGGCCTCGGTGAAGACCTTCGCCTCCCGCCATGCGGCCACCAGGTTCAGCCGCACCGGGTCCTCGCCAGCCCGCGCGGCCTCCTTGGTGTGCATGTCGAGGCAGACTCCGCAGCCGTTGATCTGGCTGGCTCTGATCCTCACCAGCTCCTGGGTTGTCGTAGCCAGGGCCGAGTCAGCGACGACCTTGCTCGCCGAGACGAAGTGCTTGATGAGCTTCGCCGCCATGTCGTTGTTGAGAATGTCGAGCCGAGCTTCCATGGTGATCTCCTTGATTGCAGTCATGCCTTCAGGACACCGTGGATCGCCCAGATGTGACGTGACGTGTCACGTGTCACATCGGAATGGCTCGGCTTTACCTTTCAACCCGCCTGTCGCGGCGCTGCTCGAGCTCGTCGTCATCGACCAAAACAAGCATCGGTTGCCCGGAGGCGCACATCATCGTGACGAGGAATCGGAGCTGGATATCGGTTCGGTTGTTGGCGTCCGAGTAGTGGATCACGTCGCCGCCAGGTTCCCAGAACGCCTCGCCGGCCTTGATGACCCGCGGCGGCTCACCTTCCAGCTCGAAGAGCATTTCGCCTTCCAGCACGTAACCGAACGCTGGCCCACCGGGATGACGGTGTGGCGGCACGCCGGGATCGCTGGGCGGATACTCGACCACGACGGTCATCACCTCCGGGTCTGCGGGCAGAAAGGGCGGAGTGACGCTCTGAATCACCGTCAGCTTGTTCTGCAAAGCGGCCATCGGATCTTCCGGCATTGATCTCCTCCTCTGAGTTAGACCGCTTACTTGATGCCGACCACCATCGAGTCGGTGCCGCCGAGCTGTTCGACATAGCTTTCGCTGAAGCCCGTGTCGGCCATCCAGCCGCGACAGTCCGCACCCGTGAAGTCGAAGCCAAGGCCTTCGATGAGCATGTTGAGACTCATCAATAGGCCGAATGCGTTTTCGCGCCGATCGTCGTCGATGAGCGCTTCGTAGACAATGAGAGCCCCTCCCTCCGGCAACGCGTCGTATGCCTTCTGCAGGAGCAAGCGCTTTTGGTCCATTTCCCAGTCGTGGAGGATGTGGCCCATGATGAGAACGTCTGCTTTTGGCAACGGGTCTTCGAAGAAGTTGCCGGGCGTGAAGGTAAGGCGATCGGCGGGCCCGAATTTGGCGACATAGGAGTTGAAGATGGGCTCCACGGGCGGCAGGTCAAAGCCGCCGCCAGTGAGGTGGTCATGTACCGTCGCGATAGCAACCACGACGGCGCCTTGGGCACAGCCGATGTCGATCACGCTGCCGTAGTCGCGCCACGGGAACTTGGCCGCTATCGCATCGCCTGCCGCGCGGCTGAGTCCGGTCATCGCACCGGTGAACTGCGCGAGCTTCTCCGGATCCGCGTACAGAACCTCAAAGAAGTCGCCGCCTGTTTTCACTTCACTCTGCGGCTGCCCTGTCCGCAGAGCCTCGGTCAGGGATCCCCAAAACCCGTACAGGCGAACGCTTCCCATCTCCAATATCCCGCCCATGTAGGTGGGCTTCGCCGGGTCAAGGAATAGATCGGTCTCCGGGGTGTTCGAGTACTGGCCATCGGTGCGAGCGAGCATGCCGAGCGCGACCAGGGCGTCGAAGAAGTCTCTCGCGCTGCGCGGATGCAGGTCGAGTCGCTCGCGGAGTTGCTCGGCATCCAGCGGGCCGGCCTCGCAAAGCGTCCCGAACACTTTCAACTCGACAGCGCTCAGTAGCGTCTTCGAGCCCCAATACGCGGTTCCCAGCCGCATGATCGCATCGGGAGTCAGTTCACCCATATGACACCTCGCTCTTGGAAGGTCGTGTCGTCCAACACTCGAACTTAGCTGCGCGTCTCTCCCACGTCACGAAAGTGCGTAGTCCTCGTCGCCATAGCGCTCGCGAAACCCAGCGATGCCGGCCAACCTGCGGGCCGGCTCCCTCGTCCCACCAGCAGGCCCGGCAGGTCGGGCTCCATTCCCCCATCCGGGTCACGTCCGACACCAGCGCATAAAGATCGTCGGGTGCCATCGCCACTGGAATCGAATCGGACGTCGTCAACTCGGTCACGAGTCGATTCTGCCAGTGTCTGTCTCGTGAACTCAGCCGTGCGTCATCGGCTCTGCAGGAATGCTGCGAGCTGATCGCAGGTAAGCGTCCACCCGTTCTCGAAGTCCTCGAATTCCGATGGGGGCATTAGGGAATGCTCGATGGACATGAGTGTCTGATCGTCGCCGAACGGCTCGAAGGCGACGTTGACGACACTTTCCACCGTCGGGTCGGGCCAATTCGAGTTCGTCCAGGTGATGCGCAACAAATGCGGACGATCGATGGCCAGGAAGCGCCCTGTGATCAGGACGCGGGTGCCCGAGTCGTCAACGTCGAACCGCACACTCCCCCCGACGCGAGGTTCGACGGCGACGTCGACCACGCGGACCGGATCCGGACACATCCACTCCTCCAACGACTCAGGATCGAGCCATTGGTCGAATACCACTTCTGGTACGGCGGGTATGACGCGTTGCACTCGGACAGTCGCCCCATCGCTCATCGTGCACGCTGCTTCCGGCGCAGCCGAGCCGACAGCGCGTCCGCACGTGTCGACCAGAAGTCCGTTTGCTCGTTGATCCATTGCTGGGCCATCGTCAATCCGCCGGGCTGTAGGGACAGCCAGTGCTCGCGGCCGCGCACCTCGCGCCGCACGAGTCCAGCCGACTCCAACACGCCAACGTGGCGCGATACACCGGCGAACGTCATCGGCAGCGGCTCAGCCAAGTCGGTGATGCGCGCATCACCCTGGCGCAGCGTCTCCAACAGCCAGCGGCGAGTCGGATCGGAGAGCGCAGCGTACGCGCGATCCAACACCTGATCTTCAACCATGTTGTTGACTATACGGTCGCGCGTGATTGTCCTGCGGAATAGATATTCAACGGTTATGTTGAACATTGAAGAGCTTATACCGCCCGGCTGAAGGAGAACGCATGAAGACACCTGCGATTGTGTCGGCGCAGGAGTGGCAGGCTGCGCACCAGGAAATGCTCGTCAAGGAGAAGGAGTTGACGCGGGCGCGTGACGCGCTGGCCGCGATGCGCCGGCGGATGCCGTGGATGCTGGTGGAAAAGCAGTACGAGTTCGAGGGGCCAGACGGCAAGGCGAGCCTGCTCGACCTTTTCGACGGTCGCCGTCAGCTGATCGTCTACCGGGCCTTCTTCGGGCCCAGAGTTTTCCACGGGCCCGACGACCAAGGGTGGCCCGACCATGCCTGCGTCGGCTGCTCGTTGATGGCCGACCACATTCCCAACCTCGCCCATCTCAACGCCCGCGACACCACGCTGGTCTACGCCTCGCCGGCCCCGCAGGCGGACATCGCGCGGATCAAGGCGCGGATGGGCTGGGAGCACATCCCCTGGTACACCATCACCGACGACTTCGACGTCGACTTCGGCGTCGACGAGTGGCACGGCCATAACGCGTTCATCCGCGACGGCGACCGCGTGTTCCGCACCTACTTCACCAACGATCGCGGCGACGAGGCGTTCGTCAGTACCTGGAGCTTCCTCGACATGACCGCGCTGGGGCGTCAGGAGACCTGGGAGGACTCCCCGGAGGGCTACCCGCAGACCCCGCCGTATGAGTGGTGGGACTGGCACGACGAATACGGCAAACACGAGCCCTCCCGGTGGTTCGAACAGTGATGCGCGCGTCGGTCGCCGATCCGCGCCTGATGGCTCGGCTCTATCAGGAAACGAGGGAACGGATCATCGCGCTCGTGACGGGACTCGATGATGCCGCGTGGAGAGCCGCCGTTGCGGCCCGTCCCGGCTGGTCGGTGCGTGACGTGGTGGCGCATCTGACGGCAGTTGCCGAGGACTGGGTGAGCGGGCGTTTGACGGGGGCGCCCACCGACGAAGAGACGGCAGCCCAGATCGCCCGGTTGAGCGGCTACGACGTGGCCGAGACCCTGGCGGCCTGGACCGCCGCGGCGGCACGGCTGGACCACATGGCCGAAATACGGCTCCGCACTTCGCGATTCGAGGCCCTGGGCCGGTTGAGCGGGCCGCCGCAGCCGCGCCCAGCTCGCCGCCATGGACTGGTCGGGCGACCCAACTCAGGTGCTCGATCGTCTGTACATGTTCGGTCCCGCCGGCGCCGACATCGTCGAGTGGCAGGAGCCAGTCATGAACCATCCGCCCGATGCACCGAGCATGCCCGAGGCCGTCGACCGGGCCGCCTTCCAGGCCGAAGTGGACAGCCTGCGGGTTCGGGAGAAGGCGCACACCCGAGAGGCCGACGCGGTCGCCGCGGCCCGGCGACGCCTACCCATGGTCGAGGTAGACGCCAACCTCGAGCTGATCGGGCCTGACGGTCCGCTCACTCTGCTCGAAGCGTTCGAAGGGCGCCGACAGCTCCTCGCCTACTACTTCATGTGGAACGCCGGCCGCCCCGCGCCCGAGCAGTGCGAGGGCTGCACGTGGTGCACCACCCAGGTCGCGGAACTGTCCTACCTTCACTCCCGCGACATCACCTACGCGGTCTTGTGTCAGGGTGCCTACGACGAAAGCAAACGCTACCGAGACTTCATGGGCTGGGATATGCCGTGGTACTCGGCACTCCCCTCCGTCGATGCTCTTCTCGTCGGGCGTCAGATCGGCCTGATGCACCTCGTGTGCTACCTACGGGACGGCGACCGCGTGTTCGAAACCTACTGGACGAACTACCGCGGCGTGGAGGCAATGGACTACAGCTGCGCGCTGATGGACCTCACCGTGTACGGACGCCAAGAGCCGTGGGAGGACTCGCCTCCCGGCTGGCCGCAGCGGTGGACGGGCACCGCCGAGCGATGGCGGACCAACGGACGCCCAATCGTCCAGTGGTCCCGGCTCGAAGCCGGACGCTCCGACGACCTCACCGTTGGACCCTGATCGGGTGCGGAGAGCGCGCCATGATCGCCTTCGTCTGTGCCATGCCGATGGAGCTGCGCCGGTTGCGACGGCGGCTGCGGCTCCGAAAGATTGACATCGGCTATGCCGGACGGATCGGTGACCGTCCAGTGATCGCGGTGATGACCGGGATGGGCATGGCGCGCGCCGGCGCCGCGGTCAGCCAACTGCTGGACTCGGTCGATGTCGAATGGGTGATCGTCGTCGGCATCACTGGCGCTATCGAGAACGAGACCCCGATCGGCACATTGGTCTTGCCCGAGCTGGTCGTCGATGGCACCGACGGCTCCCAGCACCGACCCAAGCCACTCCCCCTCGGCAACGGGAACGGGACGATCTGGACCACCGATGAACTTCTTGTCGATCCGGCGGTTCACGCCGATCTGCGGGCCCGGGGGGTGGTGTCGCTCGACATGGAGACGGCCGCGATCGCGGAGGTGTGCGAGGACTGCGGCGTGCCATGGTCGGTGGTGCGTGCGATCAGCGACCGGGCCGGCGACGGCAGCGTGGACGCCGAAATCTTCGGACTCGCCAGCCAGGACGGCTCGGCGAACATCCCGGCCGTGGCCCGCTACCTGATCAGGCACCCCGGCGCGGTGCCCCGCCTGGTTCGCCTGGCCAGAGGCTCGAAGCTGGCTACCGAGCGGGCCGCCGACGCCGCCATCCGGGCCGTCGGCATGTGGCACTATCGCGCAGGTGACTAGTAGGCCCGCCGCTGCGCAGAACCTGCGCGACCTCAAGCTGCTACGCCGTGTCCGCGACAGAATGGACCGGGAGTACGCGCAGCCGCTGGACGTCGAGGCACTCGCCCGCGATGTGAATATGTCGGCCGGGCACCTCAGCCGCCAGTTCAAGATCGCCTACGGCGAGTCGCCGTATTCCTATCTGATGACGCGACGGATCGAACGCGCGATGGCGCTGCTGCGTCGTGGCGACCTGTCCGTCACCGAGGTCTGCTTCGCGGTCGGCTGCTCGTCGCTCGGCACGTTCAGCACTCGCTTTACCGAGCTGGTCGGCGTCTCACCCAGCACATACCGGAGCCAGGCAACTGGCGCGACGGCGGGGATCCCGTCGTGCGTGGCGAAACAAGTGACCAGACCGATCAGGAATCGAGAAGCGTTGGTCTCCGACGCGCAGCTAGCGTGACCGCCATGGACGTCACCATCAACGCAAGTTTCCTCCCGCACACCGACCCGGACGAGTCGCTGGCGTTCTACCGCGACGCTCTGGGCTTCGACGTCCGCAAGGACGTCGGATACAAAGACATGCGCTGGATCACCATCGGTC
>NZ_JBOGDB010000318.1:0-8142 GCF_050701515.1 Mycobacterium sp.
GGATCGCGCCGTTCTGGGCCACCGGCCCGCTCTGGTTCTTCAGGTCGCGGATGATCTGCGGGTTGGCGTCGAACACGTGCTGGCCGGCGTAATCCGGCACGGTCTCGTCGAACCGGCCCTTGGAGTCAACCGGCGTGACCGCGACGATGCCTGCGGCCTCGCCCGTCGCCATGTCGTCCTCGCCGTAGGCCGGCGACATGTGCACGATGCCGGTGCCGTCCGCGGTGCTGACGAATTCGGCGGGCAACACCCGAAATGAGTTGGGCGCGTCCATGAAGTACGGGAACGGCGGCAGGTAGCGGGTTCCGAGCAGATCCCGGCCGGCGTGGGTGGCCAGGATTTCGGGCTCTTCGCCGAGCTCCCGCGCGTAGCCGGCCAGCCGGGCCCGCGCCAGCACATAGCGCTGCTCCCCCGATTGCACCACGACATACTCGATGTCCGGGTGAACCGCGACGGCCTGGTTGGAGGGCAGGGTCCACGGCGTGGTGGTCCAGATCAGGAGGTGGGCGCCGTCCAGTGGGCCACCGTCGACCCGGAAGCCGACGGTGATGGCCGGGTCCTGGCGGCTTTGGTAGACGTCGTCGTCCATTCGCAGTTCGTGGCTGGACAGCGGAGTTTCGTCGTTCCAGCAGTACGGCAGCACCCGGTTGCCCTCATAGGCCAGGCCTTTGTCCCACAGCTGCTTGAACGCCCAGATCACCGACTCCATGTAGCCGAGATCGAGTGTCTTGTAGTCGTTCTCGAAGTCGACCCAGCGGGCCTGACGGGTGACGTAGGCCCGCCATTCGTTGGTGTATCGCAGCACCGACGCGCGGCAGGCTTCGTTGAACTTCTCGATACCCATCTCTTCGATCTGCGACTTGTCGGTGATACCGAGCTGGTGCTGGACCTCGAGTTCGGCAGGCAGGCCGTGGGTGTCCCAGCCGAAGCGGCGTTCCACCTTGTAGCCGCGCATGGTGCGGTACCGCGGCACGATGTCTTTGACGTAGCCGGTCAGCAGGTGGCCGTAATGCGGCAGGCCGTTGGCGAACGGCGGCCCGTCGTAGAAGACGTACTCAGGCGCGCCGTCGCGCCGGGCGATGCTGGCCCGGAAGGTGTCGTCGCGCTCCCAGTAGTCCAGGACCTCGACTTCGGCCGCGGGGAAGTTCGGCGCGCCGCCTGCCGGCTTGGGATAGGTGGTCACTGTGCTGCGTCGTCTCCTGTGCCAGATGTCGCTGGCCTTCCAGCTCCGGAAGCCCAGGTGTCGTTCAGGCACGGGGACGACGACGCGCCGGTGCGCGAACGCCGCGGTACCACCCCGCTTGCACACCGTGGTGCGCCGCTCAACTCGAGGCTATGACGGGCCTACCCGTTCGGGTCTACTGAGCCAGACTGTTGAGCCTGAGCTGTTCTTCCGAAGGCTCCCCGATGATGGCCGGATCAGCGCCGATGCTCGATTCTAGCTGCTTACTGGGCCACGGCCATCTCGCGGAGCGGCGGCGCCGCCTCCGACGTCAGCTGGATCAGCGCGAACGGCAACTGTTCCGCGAGTTCCTCGACGGTGTAGCGGTCGAAGCTGCGGGTGTCATACCACCACTCCAGTTGCACCAAGCCGTCGGCGCGATACGCCCGGAGCTCGAGTGCATGACGCAGCCCGGCCTCGCTACCGAGGTACGAGAAGAAGATGTCGGACGGCGGTTTCGCCGCGATCCGCGGCGCGGTGGGGCCCGCGGCCATCGTGCGAACCACGTCGCGCAACATCTCGGTCGCGGTTGCATGCTGTGCGGTGACACACGTCAGCGGAACCGACCCGTGTCCCGCGACGTCAACGGTGGTGACGCCCTCGCCGATGGTTCGCGCGATCGCAAGGCCGAGCGCTGCGAGCAGGATCTCCTCGGTGGCGACGCCGAGGTACCACTGTGCCCCGTCGAGCTCGCCGGTCAGCGTGCTGGTCAGCGGTGCCGACAGGTTCGCCAGATCAACGGTTTGGGGCGGTTCGGCAGTCTCATGGTCGACTACCCGGAAGGGGGTGCTGGCAAAGTCCTGAGTCAACATGGAGCTAACTTAACACCGATGTCCCAGAATTGGGAGACATCTCCCAAAAGTGTGACAGGTGCGTCAATTACAGCAACTCTCTCCGGTTTCCGGCTGGCACTCCCCATTTCCGGGACGAGGGTTTACAGTAAGGCGGTGCCCCGTACAGATGAGAACGGCCGACAGCTAAAAGCCCTGCTCGACTACCTGCTTGACGGTGACGTCGACGCCAAGGACATCTACGACGCGCTCGGAGTGTCCAGCAGCACCTATTACCGGCGGATCAAGGAAGACGGCTATCCCGACGCCGAGGAGCTACGTCGAGTGGCCGACCGATTCGCGATCAGCTATCCCGATCTGCAGGTCCGATTCGGGTTGATGAGCCACCAAGAGGTGCGGAGCTACGTCGAGTCGGCCGGGGTGGCGGTGGCCACCGCGGAGGCACCGACCGCTCGACGGGCAAAGCTGTCCCAGTTGCAGCCGCGCCAGGACGCTCCGCCGCTGTAAACTTTGCTCCCACCGACTCAGCGCAAAGGCAAGACCGATGGCCCTCGCAACACTTCTAGCGATCACAATGGCGTGCATCGTGTGGAGTCTGTGGATACGGCGAGTGACCTGGGGCTGCCGCTGGGAGGTTGCCGCCACGCTCAATATCGCACTGCAGGGCGGTGCCGTGCTGCTGATGTCACCGATCGCCTCGGCCACCCTCGGGCACTGGCTGCATGCCCTCACCGGGAAGTGGAACCTCGAGGACTACATCGGCCACGACCTGTACATCGTCGCGGCTTCCGCGATCGTCTACAACGTACTGGGCAGGCTTGCCGACGATCACGCCATGCAGACGTCGTTCAAGCAGTACGTCGAGCGCCCGGCCACCATCTGCATCCCCCTGCTGCTGGCGGCGTTCACGCTCGGTAACGGCGCCACGATCTACAAGCCGGACTTCTTCGACGTCCCCACCGACTTCTGGCTCAACATCTACTGGTTGCTGCTCTGCGGCACCCTCATCTACCTGCTGGTGTACGGCTCGCGGGCAATGCTGATCCTGCGCAAGGACCCGCGGTCCCGGCGCATCGCCAACGGTTACCTGATCGCATCGGCGGCCGGCATCATGGCGTGTGTGGTGCGCATAATCACCGCCTTCGTGCCGGGCATCCAGGCGGCCGAGGGCGGCAACCTGGTATGGCTGTTCGCCTGCCTGTGCGGCGCCGGGTTCGCGCTGGCGTCGGCGTACTCATGGCACATCAAGACGAAGTGGTTCACCAAAGTCCCTCGTTGAGGCCAGTAGTGTGCGGCTATGGCCGACCCGTTGACCGACGAACAGCAACAGAAGCGCCGCAAGGCGATCGCCGAGTTGATGCCGCAGACCCCGTTCATGGGCGGCCTCGGCATCGTCTTCGACCGCTATCAGCCCGACGACGTCACGGTCCGGCTGCCCTTCCGGGAAGAGCTGACCAACGACGGCATCTATTTTCATGGCGGGGTCATCGCGGCGGTGATGGACACCGCCGGCGCCGCGGCGGCGTGGTCGAACCACGACTTCGACAAGGGAACGCGCGCCTCCACCGTCGCGATGAGCATCCAGTACACCGGCGCGGCCAAGCGGTCGGATCTGCTGTGCCACGGCCGCACCGTCCGGCGCCGCAAGGAGCTCACCTTCACCGAGATCACCGCCACCGACGTCGAGGGCAACGTCGTCGCCCATGCGGTGCAGACCTACCGACTCGGCGGCTGATCCGGCATGGACGACGAAGTGCGTTCGGCCGCTGCACCGCGATGGCAGGGTCAGCCCGGACGCATGGAGGTCTGGTATGCGACGCTATCCGATCCGGTGACGCGCGCGGGGCTGTGGGTGCATTACGAAATCGTGGCGCCCACGGCCGGACAGTCGCCGTATGGGCACGGCTGGGTGACGTGGTTTCCCGCCGACGAGCAGCCCTGCACCGAGCGCTTCGGCCCCGAGCCGGTCCAGCCGTCCGCAGCGACATGGTTCAGTGCCGCGGGAGCGCAAGCGGCGCCCCAATCACTGTGCGGCACAGCTGGACTGTTGAGCTGGGATCTGCACTGGAACGATACGGCGCCGCCGCTCTGGACCTTTCCGCGCATTGCCTGGGAGCGCGAGCTGCTGCCGGGCGCTCAGGTGGTGATCGCCCCCACAGCCGAGTTCACCGGTTCGCTGCGTGTCGGCGAAACGAAGCACTGCACCGACGGCTGGTGTGGCGGCGTCGCCCACATCTACGGGCACGGCAATGCAAAGCGCTGGGGCTGGATCCATGCCGACCTCGGCGACGGCGACGTCCTGGAGGTGGTCACCGCGGTGTCGAAACGGCCCGGCTTGCAACGACTTTCGCCGATGGCGTTCATCCGCGCCCGTATCGATGGGCGTGACTGGCCAGCGCACGGGCTGCCATCGCTGCGCATGCGCACCACACTGGGCCTGCGACACTGGCAGCTGGAGGGCCGCGTCGGCGGCCGCCGCGCGCTGATTCGCGCTGACCAACCCGCTGAGCGGTGCGTCAGCCTGGGCTACACCGACCCCGACGGGTCAATCGCGGTGTGTACCAATACCGAGCAGGCCGACGTGCATGTCGAAATCGGCGACCGCAGGTGGTCGGTGCTCGGCACTGGTCACTCGGAGGTCGGCCTGCGCGGTAACGACGCGCCCGAGCTCAACGAAAGGAGTCCGTCGTGAGCTTTCTTCTCGACCCCCCGATGCTGGTCGCCGCCGGGGTATTGATCGAGCGCGCGCTGCCCGAGGAACAGCGCGACGTTGCCGAGGCGGCCGCACTGGGCGTCGTCTTCGGGGCGTCGTTCGGGCTCTACAACAACGTGCCCGGCCTCGGTGTGCTCTGGCGCCCATTCCGTTCGCAGAACGGACGCGATTTCATGTGGAACAGTGGGGTTTTCAGGGTGAAGACCTCTGACATCTCCCCACCCATGCACGCCGTCGCGGGAGGCATCTTCGCGACGTACCCGTTCTTCATCAAGCTCGGCCGCAGGCTCGGCCGTCGGCGATGACGCGTGTCGCCGCGTGGGCGACGGCCTCAGTTGGGGCCGCGCTGTTGCCCGAGGAGCACGGTGGCCCGTCGCCCGCAGCGCTCGTCGAACAGGTCGACCGATACGTGTCGCGGCTGCCGACTTTGACGCGCGTCGCGTTGCGCGGTGGCCTGCTGTCGCTGGCTGCCGCGAGCTACCTCACGACGGGCCGCTCGCTGGGACGACTCTCCCCCGATTCTCGTGCCAGGGTGCTGAACCGGGTCGCGTCGCTCGGTCCCGATCCCGGCGCGGCGGTCGAGGGGCTGAAGGCCATCGTGCTGCTCGCCAACGGCGCCGACACGTACGCCGCCGAGCTGCTCGCACGCGCGCAGGAACACGACGTGGCACGCCCCGACGCGGAGCTGAACGTGTCGTCCTCGACCGACACGGGATCGGTCGTGCGGGCCGACGCCGTGGTGGTCGGGTCAGGGGCCGGCGGAGCGATGGCCGCACGCACCCTGTCCCGAGCCGGCTTCGACACCGTCGTTGTCGAAGAAGGACGACGCTGGACCGTCGATGAGTTCCGGACGGCCCACCCGCTGGACCGCTACGCCGGGCTGTACCGCGGCGGCGGCGCCACCGCTGCGCTTGGACGCCCGGCCGTCGTGCTGCCGATCGGGCGTGCCGTGGGCGGGTCCACCGTCGTCAACTCGGGCACCTGCTACCGACCGCCGCTGGCCGTGCAGCAGCACTGGCGAGACGAGTTCGGCCTACCGCTTGCCGACCCAGCGCGGCTGGCCGGATACCTCGCCGACGTCGAGCAGACGCTGCAGGTGGGCCCGGTGCCGCTGTCGATCATGGGCCGCAACGGCCGTGCGCTGCTCGAGGGCGCGAGGGCCCTCGGCTGGCGCGCCGCACCGATCCCGCGGAATGCCCCGGGCTGCAACAGCTGCTGCCAGTGCGCGATCGGGTGCCCGGAGAACGCCAAATTCGGTGTGCACCTGAACGCACTGCCGCAGGCCTGCGCAGCGGGGGCCCGCATCGTATCGCGCGCGCGCGTCGAGCGGGTGCTACACGAGCACGGACGGGCACGCGGCGTGCGGGCGCGTCGCCCCGACGGCACGTCGTTTGACGTGCTCGCGCCCACGGTCGTGGTAGCGGCGGGCACGACCGAAACACCAGGCCTGTTGTGGCGCAGCGGCCTTGGCGGGCACCAACGCCTCGGCCGTAACCTGGCCCTGCATCCAGCCGCGGCGCTGGCCGGCAGATTCGACGACGACGTGTACGCGTGGCGGGGCGTGCTCCAAAGTGCGGCTGTCGACGAGTTGCACGACTCCGACGGCGTGCTGATCGAGGCGACCTCGACCCCGCCGGGCATGGGCTCGATGGTGTTGCCGGGCTACGGACGAATGCTGCTCGACTGGCTGGACAAGGCCCCGTACATCGCGACGTTCGGAGCGATGGTGGCTGACTCGGGCAGCGGCCGCGTGCTGCGCGTCCCTCGTGAGCCGACGCTGCTGCAGTACAACCTCGCCCGTGCCGACGCGGCAAAGCTCATGGTGGCGATCAAGGCGATGGGCCGGCTGCTCTTCGCGGCAGGCGCGGTCGAGGTTGTCACCGGCGTGTCGGCGGCGACCTCGGTGCGCTCGGTCGACGAGCTGCAAACTGTGTTGGCCCGGACCAATCCGAAGAGCCTGCATCTGGCGGCCTTTCACCCGACGGGGACCGCGGCCGCCGGCGCCGACGAGCAGCTCTGCCCGGTCGACGGCACGGGGCGGCTGCGCGGCGTGCACGGTGTGTGGGTTGCCGACGCGTCGATCCTGCCTAGCTGCCCAACCGTCAATCCCCAGGTGACCATCATGGCGTTGGCCCTCGCCGTCGCGGACCAGGTTGTGGCGGCTCGACGGTAGTCGACCTACCGACTCGGTGGCTGGCCGTCCGGCGGCCAGCTCTCGACGCCGTCCTCCAGCGGAACTTCGAGGCTGTTCAGCAGCGAGGCGATCATCCGCCACGTCCCGATCGCGGTCACCAGCTCGATCAGCACGGCGGGGTCGGGACCGAGTTCGCGTTCGCACGTCGCCCAGGTCTTAGCGCTGATCGCGCCGTCATGCACCACCTCGTCGGTGGCTGCGAGCACCGCCCGCTCCCTGGGGTCGAATGCGTCGTGGGTGTACCAGTCGCGCACGCCGAGCAGGTCGTCGGCGGAGATGCCGAGGCCGAGCGCGATCCGCCAGTGCTGGGTCCACTCGTAATCGGACGCGGTGAGCCACCCGATGCGCATGATCAGCAGCTCGCGCAGCCGGGCGTCGAGGGTGGGTTCCCACAGCATCGACATCAGCAGGTCGTTGAGGGCGCGCGCGACGCGCGGGTGGCGCAACAGCACCTGAAAGATGCTGAGTTCGGCCATGAACTCCGGCACGCCGGCGGCGGTGGCGGCGGCTGCGGCGTCGCCGGCCGGCAACCGCCGAACGCGAGCCTCGGTCACGGCGTGAACACCGTTGCCAGTGAGTGATCTTTAGTGATCACGCGACTTGCACCCCGTCTCGGGGTTGTTCGGCAGCCTTGCGGCTGCGTCCCTTCCGCGCTTCACGGCCACCAGCCGGGCGAGGCCCGGTCTTACGGTCGGCTCCACGCTTGACGGCGGCCCCAACTGGGCCGACGACGCTAGCTGTTTCCTCGTAGCGTGCGAGGTTCACGGCGGCGTTGTCATCACGCTGGTGGGTGACCGAACAGCCGTCGCATTGCCACTTTTCGTGCCAGCCGATGTGCTGCACATGCCCGCAGTCATGGCAGGTTTTCGACGAGGGGAACCAGCGGTCGGCGACCACCAGCTGTGACCCGTACCAGCCCGTCTTGTAGGACAAGTGCCGGCGCGGTGTGCCCAGGGCCGAGTCCGACAGTCCGCGCCGTCTGGCGCGGGCACCGGGAAGCCCCTTTTGCCGCAGCATCCCCGCCGCGTCCAAACCTTCAACAACGATCCGGCCGTGGGTTTGAGCCAATCGTGTTGTCAGGACATGCAGGTGATGAGTGCGGACATCGTTGACCCGGCGGTGCAGCCGGGAAATCTCGGTGGTGCGCTCACGGTAGCGCCGTGAGTCTTTCGTGCAGCGCGACCGTGCCCGGGAAACGTGCCGCAGCTCGCGCAACGCAGCC
>NZ_JBOGDB010000319.1:0-8032 GCF_050701515.1 Mycobacterium sp.
CGGTACCCGCCCAGCCTGGCAGATCCCACAACTGCCCGGCCAGTTCCGCGGGGCTGTCGTCGTAACCGTGCAACACCCGCACCCGCGACAGCACATCACTCGGCAGTTCGATCTCCAGATTGTCGGGCCGCAGCCAGACACCTTCACGCAACTCAGCGAACCTGTTCTGCTGCAACGTGGTTCGCAAGGCGGCGCGGGTGCGCGCATCGATGCCCACACTGGTGATCACCAACGTCGTCCAGGTACCGTCCCAGGACCGCATCTGCGGGTTGATCGCATCGTCCTGGCGTCGCTGCCGGGCCAACAGCCGGTCGGACAATCGGTAGCCGTCCTCGGATCGCACCAGGTCGCCCGCGCTCACCATCCGGGTCAGCGCCACCCGCAGCGTGGGCTCTCTGATGTCGAAATCCGCTGTCAACCGGATCAATTCGCTCGCGGTGGCCCACGCGGGATGCGCACCGAGCAGCACGCTCAGCACGACCGACCGCGCCGTCATCCGGGATAGCGTTTTCGGCACGGCTATACCCCGGAGGCCTTGCGGCCGTGATCGCCGAACGGCTCGTCGCGGTGGCGCACAGCGTCGCGGAAGCCGTGTTCCCGCGCGTCGGCGACAAAGGCGTGGCCTTCGGGGGTGTGGCGTGCGATGCCGTCGAAGACCGTGCTCATCATCCGGCTCGTCGCGACGCCCTGCTGCAGCAGTGCGGAGTTCATCGCCAGCTTGACCATGATCAGCTGGTTCACCGGCAGCGCCGCGATGCGTTCGACGAGCCGCTCGGTGCGCTCGTCGAGATCCTTCGGGTCGGCCGCCTCGACGGCCAGACCCCATTCCGCCGCCTGTGCTCCGGTGATGCAATCGCCGGTCAGCAGAAGACGTTTCGCGCGCTGGTCGCCGAGCCGGTGCGCCCACATCCCGGCGGCCGGCACGCCCCACACCCGGGTCGGCGGATATCCGATCTTGGCGTCGGATGCGGCGATGACCTGGTCGGCGTGCAGGGCGATGTCGGTGCCACCGGCAACGCAATAGCCGTGGATCTTCACCACCGTCGGCTTGTCGGCGTGCAGCAGGCTGGAGAAGCCGCGGACGAAGCGGCTCATCATCTGGTAGTCGATCATCGGGTCCCACGGCTGATCGGGCAGATGGTTGATCGCCTGGGTCTTGCCGGACAGCACGGTGTCCTGGTACGGGCTGCCGCCGCCGGCCGACGACGACCCCTCGGCGTAGGCGGACAGGTCGAAACCGGCGCAAAACCCCTCGCCGCGCCCGGAGACCAGGATGACGTGAACGTTTGGATCCAGGTCGGCCCGCTCGACGAGCGCAGAGAGTTCCAGCGGAGTGTCGGCGACGATCGCGTTGCCTTTTTCGGGGCGGTTGAAGGTGATTCGCGCAACCCGACCGGTGACCTCGTAGGTCATCGTCTGCAGGTTGTCGAAATCGACGGGCCTGATGGCGTGCGTCATCCTTTGACCAGTGCCCGTTCCAGGATCGGCGCCAGGTCCAGGCCGGAAGGCATGGTGCCGTAGGCGCTGCCCCACTGGCCGCCCAGTCGGGTGGCGAGGAACGCTTCGGCGACCGCGGGATGCCCATGGCGCACCAGCAGCGAGCCCTGCAGCGCCAGGCTGATGTCCTCGGCGACCTTGCGGGCCCGATACTGAACCGTGTCAAGGTCGTCGAGCTGCGGCTTGAGACCGTCGACGTGGGCGTCCAGCCGTGCGTCCTGCCCGGTGGTCTTGGCGAGTTCGTCGAACAGCACGTCGACGCATTCGGGTCGAGTTGCGATGGCGCGCAACGTGTCCAGCGCGCTGACGTTGCCCGAACCCTCCCAGATGCCCATCAGCGGCGCCTCGCGGTACAGCCGCGGCATGCCGGACTCCTCGACATAGCCGTTGCCGCCCAGGCATTCCATCGCCTCGGCCGCGTGCCCGGTGGCGCGCTTGCACACCCAGTACTTGCTGGCCGCCAGGCCGATGCGGCGCAGCAGCGCCTCGCGGTCGTCGCCGCGTGCGACGCTGTCGGTGGCCCCGGCCATCCGCATCGCGACGACGGTGGCCGCCTCGGCCTCGACGGCCAGATCGGCGAGCACGTTGCGCATCAGCGGCTGGTCAATCAGGTAGGCGCCGAACACCTTTCGATGCTGCGCATGGTGGATGGCGCGAGTAAGGCCACTGCGCATGCTGGTGGCGCTGCCCAGCGTGCAGTCCAGCCGGGTCAGGTTGACCATCTCGATGATGGTGGGCACCCCGCGGCCCTCCTCGACCACCAGCCACGCGGTCGCGCCGTCGTACTCGACCTCCGATGAGGCGTTGGCATGATTGCCCAGCTTGTCCTTGAGCCGCTGCAACAACATTCGGTTGCGGCTGCCGTCCGGCAGCACCCGGGGCAGGAAGAAACAGGACAGCCCGCCCGGCGCCTGGGCCAACACCAGGAACACGTCGCACATCGGCGCCGAGGTGAACCATTTGTGCCCGGTCAGGCGGTAACTGCCGTCGGCGTTGGGTGTCGCCTGGGTGGTGCCGGCCCGCACGTCGGACCCGCCCTGCTTCTCGGTCATCGACATGCCGGCGGTGATGCCGGCCTTCGTGGTCGGCACCGTGAGCTCGGGGTCGTAGCGGCGGCTGGTCAGCAGCGGCTCGTAGACCTCGGCCAGCGCGGGGTTGTGGCGCAGCGCGGGAACCACGGCATAGGTCATCGAGATCGGGCAGATGTGGCCGGGTTCGGGCGTCCACACCGAGGTCTTGGCGGCCCGGACGACGTGCGCGCCCGGCCGGTCGTCGGCCCACGGCGCGGCGTGCAGGCCATGACCGATCGCCACCGTCATCAGCTCGTGGTAGGCCGGATCGTACTCGACCTCGTCGACCCGATTGCCGTAGCGGTCGTGGGTGTGCAGGATCGGCTGATTGCGATCGGCCAGCTCGCCCCAGCGTTGCGCCTGCGAGCTGCCGGACAGCGCGCCGAGTTCGGTGACCTCGTCGAGGCCCCACTCGCCGCCTTCGCGGATCAGTGCCTCGGTCAGCACCGGCGATGTGGCCGGGTTGTAGTTCTCCAGCGGAGGAACCTGGTTGGTGACGACATGCGTGTCTGGCATGCCACCCATGTTACATTTCCTCAACAGCCGCACAAGAGTCGTAATACTGGGCTTTTGCCCCGAGACCTACTCCTTGAGGCGCGCGGTGACCGCGGTCAGCACCTGCTCGGCCGATGCGAAGAACGACCCGATGTGCCCTTGGCCCGCAATGACGTCGAGTGTCGCGCGGAGAGCGTCGACGTCGGCACGCACGTGCGGCATGATCCAGTCCTCGGATCCCACGTAATACGTTGCAGGGCAGCGGATCGAGGCCGGGTCGACGAATCGGGTGGGTCGCAGCGAACCGTCGATGGCCGCCGCTACGGCTAGCGCGTCGTTGCTCTCCTCGATCATCTTTTGAAAGTCTCGGTCGGTGACATTGAGTGCCTGCCAGAGCGCGGACCAGTTGCCATTGCGCAGGAAGCCCGCCAGTGGTGCCAGCAGCCGGCCGACCTCCTCTTCGTGAGCGTGCATCGCGTAGGCGGCGACGACAACGCGGCCCACCCGGTCGGGATAACGGCTGGCCAGGCTGCACGCCAGCCAGCCGCCACGCGAATAACCCCACACGGTCGCGCTGTCGACGCCCTCGGCGTCGAGCACCGCGACAAGATCCGACGTCACTCCCGCGGCTTCGTATGAAGCGGCGTCGTGTGGAGCATCGCTGGCTCCGTGCCCGAGCGGATCGATATTGATCACCCGCCAGTCCCGGGCGAGGGCCGCGACGTATCCGAAGTCGCGCCAGTGCCGCGCCGCGCACAGCGTCCCGGCAACGAGCACCAGGGGCGGCCCGCCGCCATCAACGGTGTAATCGATCGTGAAACCGCGTGACGACGTCTCAGGCATTCTCTGGCGACGCCCGTCGTGACTTGAACAGGTTTACGGCCACCAGCACCACCGCGGCCAGCGCCCAGCCGAGGAGAATGTCGACGACGTAATGCTCGGCGGTGTACACCAACGTGAACGCCATGATGAGCGGGTAGGCCACCAGCAGCGGCCGCCACCCGCGATGAACCCCGTTCCACAGGAACGCCCCCACCGCCAGCGTCAGGGCCGCATGCAGCGACGGGATCGCCGCCACCAGGTTGACGCTGGCTTGGCCCTGGTCGATCAACGCGGTTGCGGAGTGCAGATTCAGCTTGCCCCAGCCCCGGCCGACTATTCGCTCCACCCAGCCGTTGGCGCCGTCCTGGCTCATCTGCATCGAGCCGAGTAGACCGCCGTCGGGGACACCGCGCGCCGGACGGAACATGCAACGGGGATCCGACGGCCCACTTCCGACGTCGGCGGCGGTGCAGCGGGCCGCGGCCCACGGTGGTGCGGCCGGCAGGACGGCATAGATCATCAACGCGGCGAACGACAGTCCGACGAACAGCTTGACGAAGGCCTTCCATTCGTCGCGGTTTCGCAGCCACAGCACGCCCGCGATCACGTACGGAAGGATGAAGAACGACATGTAAACCGTGCTGATGGCGATCTCCCACCACGGAGGATGCGGGAGTTTGAGCCGTTCCTGCAGCCAGACGGTCGGCATGGTCCCGAAGAACAACCACCGGTCGGCGTCGGCCTGCCAATGCCACATGGTCGGTCGTCCGATGACCTCGGCCGCGCCCCGGCTGAGGTCGTAGGCGACAAGGACCAACGCGAACGGCAGCCAGTCGCGAACGACGTAGAGCACCCGCCGGCCCTGCCCGATGCTCGCCGCGAATAGCCCGGTGCAGATGTAGAGCAGCAACAGCTCGCGGTTGAACGCGAAGCCGGTTGTCGCCGTCCGGTAGACCACCACGACTGCCCACGTCGCAACGGCAACACGTCGCACAATGGTGAGCCAACGTTCGCGAGTCTTGACCGGATCGTCGGCTTGCGCCAACGCAATTGACTGGTCGACTATCACGGACACTCCGATGAGCCTAGTTCACCCGATCGCCACCTGGGGTTTAAGGGTCGTTCAGCCCACGTGTTCGCGGAGGAAGGCGATGTCGTCCTTGCGGCCCTCGTCGGCGGTCTCGCAGATCACCGGCGCATCGGCGGCCTTCACGACGGCAACCAGCAGATCGGGATCGATCTGGCCGGTGCCGAAGTTGGCGTGCCGGTCCGCACCCGAACCCGCGGCGTCCCTGGAGTCGTTGCAGTGCACCAGGTCGATGCGGCCGGTGATGCCCATGATCCGCTCCACGGCGTCGACGAGCTTCTCGCCGGCCGCCCAGGCGTGACAGGTGTCCAGGCAGAACCCGATGCCGCTGTCGGCGATGTGGTCCCACAGCCGGGCGATGGTGTCGAAGTGGCGCGCCATCGCATGGTCGCCGCCCGCGGTGTTCTCCAGGTATAGCTGTACGTCGGTTTCGAGGTACTTGAGCGCCTTGACCCACCGCTCGAAGCCGGCCTCCATGTCGTTGTCGTCGGCGTGGCCGCCGTGCACGATGACGGCGGTCGCGTTGACCTCCGACGCCGCGTCGCAGGTGTCCTGCAGGATCTTTCGCGACGGGATGCGCACCCGGTTGTTGGCCGACGCCACGTTGATCAGATACGGCGCGTGCACATACAGCGGAATCGGGGACTGCCGCAGCGCCTCGGCGTCGTCGCGCGGTTTGGGTTTCTTCCAGCTCTGCGGGTTGCCGAGGAAGAACTGCACCGCGTCGGCGCCGTCGGCCTCGGCGGCGGCAAGCGGATCGTCCAGGTGGACGTGCGAACCAATGAGCACGCGGCCAGTCTATGCGGGCGGCACGACAGCCCGCGAACGTGAACCCACTGCGAAAAATCGCCGGAATTCTCGCAGTGGCTTCACGTTCGGCGCACGACCTTAGCGGTAGTCGCTGTAGCCGTAGTCGTCCAGCGGAACCGCGGCTCCGGTGCCCTGGCCGAAGTCGGGGCTGTAGTACTGATCCTCGTAGGACGGGATCGTGTACGCGGCGGCCCGCGCCTCTTCGGTCGGCTCCACCTGGATGTTGCGGTACTGGCTGATGCCGGTACCGGCCGGGATCAGCTTGCCGATGATCACGTTCTCCTTCAGACCGTTGAGCTTGTCGCTGCGGCAGTTGATCGCCGCGTCGGTGAGCACTCGCGTGGTCTCCTGGAACGACGCCGCCGACAGCCTCGAGTCGGTGGCCAGCGACGCCTTGGTGATGCCCATCAGCACCGGACGACCGGCCGCGGGCTCAGCGCCCTCGGCGACCACCCGACGGTTCTCGGCCACGAAGTCGCCGCGCTCGGTCAGCGAGCCGGGCAGGAACTCCGTGCTGCCCGAGTCGATGATCGTGACGCGCCGCAGCATCTGCCGGACGATCACCTCGATGTGCTTGTCGTGGATCGACACGCCCTGAGCGCGGTATACCTCCTGGACCTCCTTGACGAGGTGGATCTGCACCTCGCGGGGGCCCTGGACACGCAGCACCTCGTGCGGGTCCGCCGAGCCTTCCATCAGCTGCTGGCCCACCTCGACGTGGTCGTCGTCGGCGAGCAGCCGCTCGGTGCCGTCCTCGTGCTTGAACACCTTCAGCCGCCGGTTGCGCTTCGGCAGCTTGTCGTAGACGACTTCCTCGCCACCGTCATCCGGGACGATGGTGATCTTGTAGAAGGTCTCCGTCTCCTCCAACCGCACCCGGCCGGTGACGTCGGCGATGGGCGCCTTGTTGCGCGGCACTCGGGCCTCGAACAGCTCCTGCACGCGGGGCAGACCACCGGTGATGTCCTCACCGACACCGCCCTGGTGGAAGGTGCGCATGGTCAGCTGCGTGCCGGGCTCGCCGATGGACTGCGCGGCCACGATGCCGACGGCCTCGCCGATGTCGACCAGCTTGCCGGTGGCCATCGAACGGCCGTAGCACATCGCACACACGCCGGTGCCGGTGGCGCAGGTCAGCACCGAGCGCACCTTGACCTCGGTGATGCCCGCGCCCAGCAGCGCCTCGATGGCTGGGTCACCGAGATCGTGACCCCGCTCGACGACGACGTTGCCCTTCTCGTCGGTGGCACCGGCGGCCAAAGTCCGCGCGTAGGCCGAGGTTTCGATGTGCGGGTCGCGAATCATCGAGTCGGTCTGCAGCTCGGCCAGCGTGACGTTGATACCGCGCTCGGTCTCGCAGTCGCGCTCGCGGACGATCACATCCTGCGAAACGTCCACCAGACGACGGGTCAGGTAACCCGAGTCGGCGGTGCGAAGAGCGGTGTCCGCCAGACCCTTTCGGGCACCGTGGGTGTTGATGAAGTACTCCAGCACCGTCAGGCCCTCACGGAACGAGGACTTGACCGGCCGCGGAATGAACTCACCCTTCGGGTTGGTCACCAGACCCTTCATGCCGGACAGCGTGCGGGTTTGGGTGAAGTTACCCGTCGCACCGGAGTCGACGATCGTGATGATCGGGTTGTCCTCCGGGTAGTGCTTTCGCAACGCTTCACCGACCTCTTCGGTCGCCTGCTGCCAGATCTTCACGAGTTCGCCGTTGCGCTCGTCGTGGTTCAAAGCACCGCGCTGGTACTTCTTCTCGATCCCGTCGGCTTCCTTCTCGTAGCGGTCCAGGATCTCCTGCTTGTTCGGCGGCACCAGCACGTCGGCCATCGACACGGTGACACCCGAGCGGGTGGCCCAGTAGAAGCCGGTGTCCTTGAGCTTGTCCACGGTCTGCGCGACCACGATCATCGGGTAGCGCTCGGCCAGGTCGTTGATGATCGCCGCCTGCACCTTCTTGTGCATCTGCTGGTTGATGAACGGATAGCTCGTCGGCAGCAGCTCTTTGAACATCACCCGGCCCAGCGTGGTCTCCGCCGTCCAGGCGTCGCCCGGCTTCCAGCCCGAGTCACCGAACAGCGCGGCCTCGATCTCGGCGGGCGGACGCAGATGCGTCAACCGCACCTTGATCTTGGCCCGCACCGACAGCGCGCCGCGGTCGAGCGCCATGATCGCCTCGGCCGGCGACGCGTACACACCCGACTCCGGCTTGTCCTTGGCGGCCGGCTGGTATTCGCCGGGATCGCCC
>NZ_JBOGDB010000320.1:0-12358 GCF_050701515.1 Mycobacterium sp.
AGAGCCCGGTCGATCAACCCGAACCGCGTCGGCCAGTCGGTCGCCTCGCCGACGCGCTGCACCAGGTCACGTCCGAACCGGCCGAACACGTCGTCGAGCGGCACCGAGCGATTGGCCAGCTCGCTCATCGGCACCCCGGTGAGCCGACGGGCGCCGAGCGGTGTCAGGTCGACCTGCAGGCAGTGCGCCGTCCCGTCGTGCCCGACCAGTACCGGCCCATCGGTGACGCCCGCGATGAAGGAGCCGAGTCGCAACGGCTCGGGGTGCTGCTGGTGAACGACGGTCCATCCCGCGTCGAGGTCGATGATGATCGGCAGGTAGGTGCAGGGCAGCTCGCGGAAGGTGACCGGACCCGGGGCCCGTTCCGTGAATCCCTCGTAGCGCAGCACGACACCCCGCAGTGACGGATGCGGCGTGCCCGTGGTGAAGTTCGCACCCACCCCTCTCACGCTAGTCGGCGCACCGCGTCGCCCGTGCGGTAGTAATGGTGAGTGCCCGAGCCGACCGTTCTGCTGCTGTCGACATCCGACACCGACCTGATCGCCGCCCGTTCCAGCGGGGCGGGCTATCGGTGGGCCAACCCGTCGCGGCTCGTCGCGGGTGAGCTCGAAGAGCAGCTCGACGGTGCCGACATCGCCGTCGTCAGGATCCTCGGCGGCTACCGGTCCTGGCAGGACGGCATCGACACCGTCGTGGGCAGCGGTGTGCCGACGGTGGTGGTCAGTGGCGAGCAGGCGCCCGACGCCGAGCTGATGAGCCATTCCACCGTCCCGGCGGGCGTGGCGGTACAGGCGCACATCTATTTGGCCCACGGCGGAGTGCAGAATCTCCGCGGCCTGTATGCATTCCTCTGCGACACGGTGCTGATGACCGGACTCGGGTTCGGCGAGCCGGTGACCTCCCCGAACTGGGGTGTCCTCGAGCGGGCGTCATCAAATGATGACGGCCCGACCATCGCAGTCCTCTACTACCGCGCCCAGCATCTGGCCGGCAACACCGGCTACATCGAGGCGCTGTGTCGTGCCATTGAGGACGCCGGCGGGCGGGCGCTTCCGGTGTTCTGCGCGTCGCTTCGCACCGCCGAGCCCGAAATGCTGGACGCGTTGAAATCGGCTGACGCGATGGTGACCACCGTCCTTGCGGCGGGGGGAGCGACCCCGGCCACCGTGTCGGCGGGCGGTCGTGATGACACATGGAACGTGGCACACCTTGCCGCGCTGGACATTCCGATCCTGCAGGGGCTGTGCCTGACCAGCTCACGCTCGCAGTGGCACGACAACGACGGCGGGCTCAGTCCGCTCGACGTCGCGACGCAGGTGGCGGTGCCGGAGTTCGACGGCCGCCTCATCACCGTCCCGTTCTCCTTCAAGGAGATTGACGACGAGGGCCTGATCTCCTACGTCGCCGACCCGGAACGCTGCGCCCGCGTCGCCGGCCTCGCGGTGCGGCACGCGCGGCTGCGCTCCATCGCGGCGGAAGACAAACGGGTAGCGGTGGTGTTTTCCGCCTACCCGACCAAGCACGCCCGCATCGGAAACGCGGTGGGACTCGACACTCCGGCCAGCGCGGTGGCGCTGCTGTGCGCGATGCGCGATGCCGGCTACCGCATCGGCGATATACCGGGCGTGGACGCGCAAGACGGCGATGCGCTCATCCATGCACTCATCGAGCGCGGTGGCCAAGACCCCGATTGGCTGACCGACGGCCAGTTGGCCGGCAATCCGATTCGGTTGTCCGCCAACGAATATCGCGAGTGGTTCGCCAGGTTGCCCGCTGAACTCACCGACGCGGTCACCGAACACTGGGGTCCAGCGCCGGGCGACCTGTTCGTCGACCGGACGCGAAACCCGGACGGAGAGATCGTCATCGCCGCACTGCAGGCCGGCAATGTGGTGCTGATGGTGCAGCCGCCACGGGGTTTCGGCGACAACCCGGTCGCCATCTACCACGACCCCGATCTGCCGCCCAGCCACCACTATCTGGCCACCTACCGCTGGTTGGGCAACGGTTTTGGCGCCGACGCCGTCGTGCACCTCGGCAAGCACGGCAACCTGGAATGGCTGCCGGGCAAGACGCTGGGTATGTCGGCAGCATGCGGGGCCGATGCCGCGCTGGGCAACCTGCCGCTGATCTATCCGTTCTTGGTCAACGACCCGGGGGAGGGCACCCAGGCTAAACGGCGCGCCCACGCCACGCTCGTCGACCACCTCATCCCACCGATGGCCCGCGCCGAAACCTATGGGGACATCGCGCGATTGGAACAATTGCTCGATGAGCACGCGAACATCGCCGCGCTGGATCCGGGCAAGTTGCCGGCCATCCGCCAGCAGATCTGGACGTTGATGCGGGCCGCCGAGATGCACCACGATCTCGGCCTGGCCGAACGCCCCGAAGACGATTCGTTCGACGAGATGCTGCTGCACGTCGACGGCTGGCTGTGCGAGATCAAGGACGTCCAGATCCGCGACGGGCTGCACGTCCTGGGCCAAGCGCCAACCGGTGAAGCCCAACTCGACCTGGTGCTGGCCATGTTGCGGGCCCGACAGCTGTTCGGCGGTGACCAGAGTGTGCCGGGCTTGCGGCAGGCGCTGGGGCTGGCCGAGGACGGCAACGACCAGCGCGCCGCGGTCGACGACGCCGAGGCCGCCGCGCGCGCCCTGGTTGCCGCGCTGCAGGAGATCGGTTGGGATGCGGCGGCGGCCGACCGGCTCAGCGACAACCACGACGTCGCGACGATTCTGCGGTTCGCCGCCACCGAAGTGGTGCCCCGGCTGTCGGGCACGTCCGGCGAGATCGATCAGATCCTGCGGGCCCTCGACGGCCGGTTCATCGCCGCCGGACCGTCGGGCTCGCCGCTGCGGGGCCTGATCAATGTGCTGCCCACCGGGCGCAACTTCTACTCCGTCGATCCCAAGGCCGTGCCGTCGCGGCTGGCCTGGGAAACCGGTGCTGCGATGGCCGATTCGCTGCTGGCCCGCTACCGCGACGACTACGGTCGCTGGCCGCTCTCCGTGGGCCTGTCGGTCTGGGGCACGTCGGCGATGCGCACCGCGGGCGACGATATCGCCGAAGTTCTTGCGCTGCTGGGTGTTCGGCCGGTCTGGGACGACGCGTCACGGCGGGTCGTCGACCTGGAGGCCATTCCGCTTGCCGAGCTGGGCCGGCCCCGTATCGATGTCACCGTGCGGATCTCAGGCTTCTTCCGGGACGCCTTCCCGCATGTTGTCACGATGCTCGATGACGCGGTGCAGCTCGCCGCGAACCTCGACGAAACCGCCGACGAGAACTACGTCCGCGCCCACGCCCAGGCCGACCTCGATGAGCATGGCGACCAACGTCGGGCGACCACAAGGGTTTTCGGCTCCAAACCGGGCACCTACGGGGCCGGGCTACTGCAGCTGATCGACAGCCGCAACTGGCGCGACGACGCCGATCTCGCACAGGTGTACACCGCCTGGGGTGGATTCGCCTACGGACGTGGCCTCGACGGAGCGCCGGCTGCCGACGACATGAACCGGCAATACCGTCGAATCGCGGTGGCGGCCAAGAACACCGATACTCGTGAGCACGACATCGCCGATTCCGACGACTACTTTCAGTACCACGGCGGAATGGTGGCCACCGTGCGGGCACTGACCGGGCAGGCACCGGCGGCCTACATCGGCGACAACACCCGGCCCGACGCCGTGCGCACCCGAACCCTGTCCGAGGAGACCACGAGGGTGTTCCGGGCCCGCGTGGTCAATCCCCGCTGGATGACGGCGATGCGGCGACACGGTTACAAGGGCGCGTTCGAAATGGCCGCCACCGTCGACTACCTGTTCGGCTACGATGCCACCGCCGGCGTGCTGGCGGACTGGATGTACGAAAGACTCACCCACTCTTATGTTCTCGATGACGAGAACCGCAAGTTCATGGCCGAGTCCAATCCGTGGGCGCTGCACGGGATGGCCGAACGGCTGCTCGAAGCCGCCGATCGCGGCATGTGGGCCCAGCCAGAGCCCAGCACTCTCGATGGCCTGCGCCGGGTGCTACTGGAAACCGAGGGCGAACTCGAAGGATGACTTGCCGCTAGATTGAACGCGTGGCTCCCACTTTCGCCGAGATTGCCAAGGCCAAATACATCCTGCTCACCACGTTCACCAAGGACGGCCGGCCCAAGCCGACCACGATCTGGATGGCCCCCGACGGGGATCGACTACTGGTCATCACCGAAGGGGACTCGTGGAAGGTCAAGCGGATCCGCAACACGCCGCGCGTCACGCTGGCGGTCTGCGACATACGCGGCAACCCCAAAAGCGAAGCAATCGACGCCACCGCCGCCATTCTGGACAAATCGCACAACGGCGTCGTGTATGACGCGATCGGCAAGCGGTATGGGATCGTCGGCAAAGTGTTCAACCTGTTCAGCAAGTTGCGCGGCGGCATGCAGAGCAACGTCGGACTGGAGCTCCGGCCGGCGTCCGCCTAGGAACTCCACGGCGCCGCGAAGCGTTGGCACATCATGGCGATGCGGCTTTTCCTGACCTATGTGGTCGTCGAGCTGGCGGTCATCGTTGCCCTGGTCTCGACGATCGGGTTCGGCTGGACGGTGCTGGCGCTGCTCGGCACCTTCGTCGTCGGCCTCGCGCTGGCGGGCTCACAGCTCAAGCGCCACCTCCGTCGCCTGCAGTCGGGTCTCTCCGCCCGAACCGCGCAGGGGGCCGTGGCAGACAGTGTGCTCGTCGCGCTGGGCACAGTGCTGGTCGTCATTCCCGGCCTGGCCAGCTCGGTCCTGGGTGCTCTGCTGCTGTTACCGCCTACCCGCGCGGCCGCCCGTCCGCTGGCCACCGCGATCGCGCTGCGGCGCGCGCCGCTGATCACGGCCGCCACTGCGGCCGCCGGCTCCCGGTATACGGCCGGGCGCGGCGACTACATCGACGGTGAGGTGATCGACGTCGTAGACGTCGAACGTGACACATTGCCCCGCAAGACCGACTGACTTGACGACGCTGCTGCTTGGCGGCCGGATCCACAGCCCGGTCATGCCGGACGCGACCGCCATGGCGGTTCGTGACGGCACCGTCGCGTGGCTGGGCAGCGACGCCGTCGGCACGGCGCAGTTTCCCGACGCAGAGGTCATCGACCTCGACGGCGGCTTCGTGGCACCGGCGTTCGTGGACAGCCACGTCCACCTCACCGCGACCGGCCTCACGCTCGCCGGGCTCGATCTGCGCGCCGCCACGTCATTGCGGCACTGCCTCACGCTGCTCGCCGAGTACGCGCGGACACACCCGGACGGACCGATCTGGGGTCATGGCTGGGACGAGTCGGCCTGGCCGGAGACCGCACCGGCCAGCACGGACGAGCTCGACGGCGTTGTCGGTGACCGGCCTGCCTACCTGGCCCGCGTGGACGTGCATTCGGCCGTGGCGTCTACGGCATTGCGCCGGCTCACGCCGGGTTTGGCCGCGGCGCACGGCTTCCATGCGCAGCGCCCGTTGACCGCCGACGCCCATCACCTGGTTCGGGCCGCGGCCCGCGAGCGGCTGACGCCCGAGCAGCGGACGTGGGCCCGCACCGCCGCCCTGGACCACGCCGCGGCCAACGGGATTGTCGCTGTCCATGAATGCGCCGGCCCCGACATCGGCGGTCTGGACGACTGGCAGGAACTGCGCGGCGCCCGGCACGGCATCGAGATCGTCGGCTACTGGGGCGAAGCGGTCACCAGCGCTGCACAGGCCAGGACCCTGGTAGCGGCGACGGGCGCACAGGGGCTGGCCGGTGACCTGTTCGTCGACGGCGCCCTGGGGTCGCGAACGGCCTGGCTGAAGGAGCCGTACGCCGACGCGCCCGACCGCTGCGGCAACACCTACCTCGACCCCGAGACCATCACCGTGCACCTGCAGGCCTGCACCGAAGCGGGCGTCACCGCCGGCTTCCATGTCATCGGAGACGCCGCCGTCACCGCTGTCGTCGACGCTTTCGGGCGGGTCGTCGACCGGCTCGGGGCGCCGGCCGTCGCGCGCTGCGGGCACCGGCTCGAGCACCTGGAAATGGTGACCGCCGAGCAGGCGGATCGGCTTGGTGCATGGGGTGTCATCGCCAGCATGCAGCCCAATTTCGACGCATTGTGGGGCGGAGCCAACGGGATGTACGCCCAGCGTCTCGGCACCGATCGGGGCAGCGGGCTCAATCGGTTCGCGCTGTTAGCATCGGCAGGCGTGTCCCTCGCCTTCGGCTCCGATGCCCCGGTTACCGGCATGAATCCGTGGTCGACGGTTCGCGCGGCCGCCCGGCATCAGACGCCGGGCAGCGCGATTTCGATGCGCGCGGCGTTCGCCGCCGCGACCCGCGGCGGGTGGCGCGCCAGTGGCCTGCGGGACGGCGTCACGGGAACGCTTGTCCCCGGCGCACCCGCGTCCTATGCGATCTGGGAATACGACGAATACGAGGTCAGCGCGCCGGACGACGCGCTGCAACGCTGGTCGACCGATCCGCGATCGCGGGTGCCCGCGCTGCCCCGGCTGGACTCCGGCGACCGGCTGCCGCGATGCGTCCAGACCGTCCATCGAGGTGCCGTTATCCATGGCTAAGTCGACCCACCACCGCGAGTGGGCGCGCGCGGAGGACGACACCGACTCCTTTCCGGCGCTTGCCGACGACGCCCCCATCGACGACGAACCGTCCGACAAGCCCGCTGCCGAACGGGAAGTGCCGCCCTGGGTCGACCGGATCGGCGAGGCGGTGCTGCCCCGGCTGCCCCGCGTCAGTGTGGCCATCGTCGGCGGACTGCTGCTGTGCCTGAGCTTCCCGCCCTTCGGCTGGTGGTACGCCGCGATCGTCGCGTTCGCCGCGCTGGCATGGGTGCTGACCCGGAACTCCACCAGGCTCGTCGGCGGTTTCGGCTACGGCTTCCTGTTCGGCCTGGCCTTCTACCTCCCGCTGCTGCCCTGGACCGGCCAGTTGGTCGGACTGTTCCCGTGGCTGGCGCTTGCGGTCGTGCAGGCCGTCTTTCCCGGCCTGTTCGGTCTGTTGGCGGTGGTGGTGCGCCGATTGCCCGGCTGGCCGATCTGGTTCGCCGGGGTATGGGTCGGCGTGGAGTGGATCAAGTCGACAGTGCCGTTCGGCGGATTCCCTTGGGGTGTGGTCGGTTTCAGCCAAACCAACGGCCCGCTGCTGCCGCTCGCTCAGGTCGGCGGGGCACCCCTGGTGTCGTTCGCGGTGACGCTGCTCGGCTTCAGCCTGGCGGCACTAGCTTTGGAGGCCGTGGATTGGTGGCAGCGCGACGCGGCCGGCAAGCCGGGCGGCGACGTGACGTCGGCGGCGCCACCGGCGGTGGTGCTGCCCGGCGTCTGCATCTGCCTTGTGCTGTTGTGCACGGCGGCGGTCTGGCCGGCGGTGCGACATTCCGCCGCGGGCGCAGCCGACGAGCCGTCCGTCACCGTCGCCGCCGTGCAGGGCAACGTGCCGCAGCTCGGACTGGATTTCAACGCCCAGCGCCGGGCTGTGCTCGATTACCACGTGCGGGAAACGTTGCGGCTGGCCGAGGACGTGCGCGCCGGGCGAGCGCCGCAGCCGTTGTTCGTCATCTGGCCGGAGAACTCGTCGGACATCGATCCGCTGGCCAACCCGGACGCCGCCGACCAGATCACGGTCGCGGCGCAGGCGATCAACGCACCGATCCTGGTCGGCACCGTGCTCGCCGGACCCGGCGACAGTCCCGACAACCCGGTGTCGACCAACTCGGTGATCGTCTGGAATCCCGAGACCGGTCCCGGCGATCGGCACGACAAGCAGATCGTGCAGCCGTTCGGCGAGTATCTGCCGTTCCGGAGTTTCTTCGAGCACCTCTCGCCGTACGCCGAGCGGGCCGGCTATTTCGTACCCGGCAGCGGCACCGGCGTGGTGCAGGCGGCCGACATACCGGTCGGGGTGACGACCTGCTGGGAGGTCATCTTCGACCGGGCGCCGCGTGAGGCGGTGCGCAACGGCGCCCAACTGCTCGCGGTTCCGACCAACAACGCCACGTTCAACGAGGGGATGAGCGCCCAGCAGCTGGCGTTCGGCAAACTGCGGGCAGTCGAGCACAACCGCTACGTCGTGGTGGCCGGCACCACCGGAATCAGCGCGGTGATCGCGCCCGACGGCCGTGAGCTTGCTCGCACCGCGTTCTTCGAACCCGCCTACCTCGACACCTCGATTCGGCTGAAGACGCAGCTCACGGCCGCAACACGATGGGGCCCGTTGTTGCAGGGCGTGCTGATGGCGATCGGCGTCGGAGCCGTGATCGCGGCGATACTGCAGAATGGGAGGTTCGCGCGTCGTCGGGACGACGCGGCAACGACAAAGGAGCCACATGACTAGCGGCAAGGGCGGCGAACGCCCGAGTCAGCGCACTCTGGTCATCATCCCCACCTACAACGAGCGGGAGAACCTGCCGTTGATCGTCGGACGGGTGCACCAGGCCCAGCCCCACGCGCACATACTGATCGTCGACGACGGCAGCCCGGACGGCACCGGCGAGCTCGCTGACGAGCTGGCGCTGGCAGATCCGGACCGGGTACACGTGATGCACCGCACCAGCAAGGACGGACTGGGTGCCGCGTACCTGGCCGGTTTCGCGTGGGGGCTGAATCGCGAGTATTCGGTCCTGGTGGAGATGGACGCCGACGGTAGTCACGCGCCCGAGCACTTGCACCGGCTGCTCGACGCCGTCGACGCGGGCGCAGACCTTGCCATCGGCTCGCGGTATGTGCCCGGCGGCGTGGTGCGCAACTGGCCGCGTCGGCGGCTGGTGCTGTCTCGGACCGCCAACGGCTATTCGCGGGTGCTGCTCGGCGTCGACGTGCACGACATCACCGCGGGCTACCGCGCCTACCGGCGCGAGGTGCTGGAGAAGATCGACCTGGCAGCCGTCGACTCAAAGGGCTACTGCTTCCAGATCGACCTGACCTGGCGCACCATCAACAACGGGTTCGTCGTCGTCGAGGTGCCGATCACGTTCACCGAACGCGAGCTCGGCCAATCCAAAATGAGCGGATCCAACATCCGCGAGGCACTGCTGCGGGTCGCGGAATGGGGTTTTCGCGGGCGCCTGGATCGCGCCCGCGGCGTCGTGCGCTAGCTGCCGCTGCCGCGACGGCGGCTCTTGATGATGTCGAGGCGCTCCTTGAGCAGTTCGTCGAGCTCCTCGACGGAGCGGCGCTCCAGCAGCATGTCCCAGTGCGTACGCGGCGGCTTGACCTTCTTGGGTTCCGGCACATCGCCCTCGATCAGGGTGCCCTCCATCCCGTTGCGGCACAGCCAGCTGCCGGGGATCTCGGCGTCGTCGGCGAACGGGACGTCGAATTCCTCGCCGTTCTCGGTTCGGTACCGGGCGACCTGACGCGGCGCCAAGTCGTGGTTGCGGTCGGTCTCGTAGCTCACGGCTCCGAGGCGACTGCCTCTCAGGACGCGATCAGCCATCGTCAACACTCCTCTTACATGCGATTTGTCCGGATTATCAACGCAGCAACGCGGCGCACAGTTCCCGACACTCAGCCGTCGATGATACCGGGATTCGCGCCCGCGGCCGTCTACAGTCGGGTCCGTGGCACGACTTAGCCGATCTAGGAGCCGTCGTCAACCCTGTCGCTGGTGCGGTCGTGAAGTCGCCGACGCCGACCTGGGCAGGCGCCGCCAGTACTGTCGGCAGTCCTGCCGACAACGTGCCTACGAGCAGCGTGCGCTGGTGAAGGGCACGTCGTTGGCGCCGGATTCGGTGGTCCTGACCGCCGGCGAGGCTTGCGAGCTCTCCGATCGCGTCTACCAGGTGAGATGTGCCGCCGAGGACGTCGCGACCGCCATTGATGAAGGGGCCGCGCGCGCAGAATTGCGGGACCTGTGCGCCGCATTGATGCGGGCCGCCAAGGCCGCCGACGGTTGGCGATGAAGGCCCCCGGAGCCCTCCGGCCATTCATGCTGATCGCATGACAAAGCTCAACGGCCACGAAGTGACGCCGGTTCCGGTCAACGGAAACTTCCGCCTGGCCTGACCATGGAGGAATGGTTCGAGCGGAGCCCATTCATTGGTTTCGTACCGTGGATCGTCTACTGGGTTGTCGCCGGCGGCCCGAGCACATGGCTCTACGGTGCGCTCTGTGCGGTGATCTCCACGGTCATTCTGGGCGTGTCGATGGGGTGGAGCAGGCCCAAGCTGCTCGAAATCGTGACGATCGGATTCTTCACGTCGATCACCATCGCCGGCTCCGTCGTCGGCGCCAACGACCGGGACTGGATGGACACCTACGCCACCACGATCTCGAGTGGTGCGCTGGCCGTGATGGCGCTGGGGTCACTGGCATTCGTGCCGTTCACGGAGCAGTACGCCGCTGACGCGGTGCCGCGGCAGGAGTGGGAGAAGCTGGCTTTCAGACGCACCAACCAGGTGCTGACACTGATGTGGGCGCTGGTGTTCGCGCTCATCGCATTGCTCGGCTTCATCGCGGCCAAGGCACCGTCGACCATCCACTGGACGAACTGGGTGATTCCCGTCGTCGTCATCGTCGGTGCGGTGGGTATGACCCACGCCTACCCCGAAAAGGCCCGGGAACGCGCTCGCCCCGACGGCGTTGCCTAGCAGCTGAACTTCTCGCCGATACCGGCCGGCGGTGTCACCTTCTGCAGACATCCGTACGGCTCGACGCCATCGGCACTGAACCGAACCGCCGATCGGTGCGCATAGTTCACGCAGAACAGGCCGGTCTCATCGGCCCGGCAGCGGTAGTCGCCGAACGCCAGCGCGTGGCCGTAGGGCAGCTCCGGACCGGTGCCGCGGGTAAACCGGCCGGGATCGCCGTGCGCGGAGCCGACCTCGACGCTCGGCCCGGCGAAGTCGACCCAGTCGCCCTTCCATTGGCCGTACACCTCGGCAGGTTGCGGCGGCGGATTCGTCAGGTCCACCAGGCAGGCCAGCGCGCCGCCGAAGTACTTTCCGTCGGTCATGCAGTTGGCCCTGCCGGTCGGAGTGGTGAAGGCGATGTCGTCGCCCAACTCGGTGGCCGTGCCATCCCGGGTCGCGGAGTGGTAGGTGGCGGGATCGGCGCGCTGCCCCGACTCGATGAAGGCGATGACCTCACCGACGGGTGCCCCCGATCCCGGCGGTTGGGCGCGAGGCGTCGAGGTGGGCCGGGACTCTTGGGTCGTGCCCGGGGTGGCGGCTGTCGTCCTTACCGGCGGCGATGGTGACGGCTCGGCGCGTTCGGCGTCGCCGCCCAGTGAACACCCCGCAACCAGCACAGACGCCGCGATCAGCACAGCTATCCGCATAGTGGCCAGGCTAGCGGGCCGACACCGGTTGGCCGGCGAGGCGCGGCGGCGCGAGTTCGTTCGTTACGGTCGGGTGATGCACGAACACGTGGTCCGCGCAACCGTCAACTCCGGCACCGTCGAGGGTTTCACCCGCGACGGCGTGCACCGTTGGCGGTCCATTCCCTACGCCCAGCCGCCGGTGGGTGAATCACGGTTGCGCGCCCCGCGGCCGGTGCAGCCGTGGCCGGGCGTGCGCTACTGCCACGGGTTCGCGAACTGCGCGCCGCAGCACCGCAGATACACCATGCTCGGTGTCGGCAAGTACCAGCCGATGGGCGAGGACTGCCTGACGCTGAACGTGACCACGCCGAAACGACGCCGCGAGCAATCGCTGCCGGTGATGGTGTTCATCCACGGCGGCGGCTACTGGATGGGCAGCTCGGCCACACCGCTCTACGACGGTGCCGCACTGGCGCGACGCGGCTGTGTCTACGTATCGGTGAACTACCGGCTGGGCCCGTTGGGCTGCCTGGACCTTTCGTCGCTGTCGAACCGCAACGTCACCATCGACGACAACCTGTTCTTGCGGGATCTGGTGATGGCGTTGCGGTGGGTGCGCGACAACATCGCGGTGTTCGGCGGCGACCCCGAGAACGTGACGATCTTCGGTGAAAGCGCTGGAGCGCACGCCGTCGCGACGCTGCTGGCGGTGCCCGCCGCCAAAGGCCTTTTCGCACGGGCGATTTCGGAGAGCCCCGCCAGCGGCATGGTCAGTTCGGCGCAGGTGGCCGCCGAGTTTGCCACGCGTTTCGCCGCGCTGCTGGGCGCGGGCAAGAAGGACGGGGCGCAGGCGGTAATGGCCGCCCGACCTGTAGAGATGGTGCATGCGCTCGACGAGCTGATCGTGATGGCCCAGCGCGAGATGCTCGGCGCATTTCCGCTGGGTCCGACATCCGACACCGACTACCTGCCGCTGCACCCGATACAGGCGATGCGCAGCGGCAAGGCCCACCCTGTGCCGCTGATCGTGGGCACCAATGCCGAAGAGGGCCGACTGTTCACTCGATTCATCAAGATGCTGCCGACG
>NZ_JBOGDB010000321.1:0-5232 GCF_050701515.1 Mycobacterium sp.
GGCTTGGCCGGCGCTTTCGCGGGCGCCGTCGACTTCGCGGCCGCCTTCTTCGCCGGCGAGCCGTTGCCGTCGGTCTTGACCTTGTCCGGAGCCGGCTTTGCTCCACCGAACGATGCGCGCAGTCGTCGCGCGACGGGCGCCTCCACCGTGGACGACGCAGATTTGACGAATTCGCCCTGTTCGCTTAGCCGGGCGAGAACTTCCTTGCTGGTAACACCGAGTTCCTTGGCTAACTCGTGTACGCGGGCCTTGCCTGCCACTTACTCTCCATCTCTAGAGGCGACAGCGGTAGTAGGCCGCGCCTCCGGTTTAGCTACGACGCATGGTCATCGTCGGGACTTCACGGTGTGCTCATCTTCTTCGCTACCTGTTCTGTTGCCGGGTGCTCGATCGATTCGAAGTGCTCGACCACCGCGGATGTGTCCGGTGAACCGGTGATGCGCAGCGCTCGAGCGAACGCTCGCCGCCGGATTGCTGCGCGTAAACACTGCTGGTCGGGATGCAACCACGCACCCCGCCCCGGCAGATTACCTGCCGAATCAACGGTCATGGCGCAATCGCCATTCCCGCCGGTCACAGCAACCACACGAAGCAGTTCGACGGCCAACTCTCGCTTCCGGCAGCCGACGCACGTCCGTACGGGTCCATCCGTACCTCGATGCGGCGAAGCCGAAGTCTCGCGCTGGATCACGGCTCAGTCTACCGTTACGGTCCTTGCGAACCGAAACGCGCCGGCCGGCTATCTGTCGTGCACAGCGCCGTGTGTCGCGCCTGGACTCGACGGGCTGTCCTGCTGCGGAGCTGCGTCGCTGCGGATGTCGATGCGCCAGCCGGTCAATCGGGCCGCCAGCCGGGCGTTCTGGCCCTCCTTGCCGATGGCCAACGACAGCTGAAAATCGGGTACCACCACCCGGGCCGCGCGGGCCGCCTCGTCGATGACGGAAACCGACACCACCTTGGCCGGCGACAGCGCATTGGCCACGAACCGGGCCGGATCCTCGTCGTAATCGATGATGTCGATCTTCTCGCCGGACAACTCGCTCATCACATTGCGAACCCGCTGGCCCATCGGGCCGATGCAGGCGCCCTTGGCGTTCAGGCCCGGTGCCCGCGAGGTGACCGCGATCTTCGACCGATGGCCCGCCTCACGGGCCACCGCGACGATCTCGACGGACCCGTCGGCGATCTCGGGCACCTCCAGCGAGAACAGCTTGCGGACCAGGTTGGGATGGGTGCGCGACAGCGTGATCAGGGGCTCACGAGCGCCGCGGGTGACGCCGACCACGTAGCAGCGCAGCCGGTCGCCGTGTTCGTAGCGCTCACCGGGCACCTGTTCGGCGGCGGGGATGACGCCCTCGGATCCCTTGGTTTCACTGCCCATCCGAACGACGACGAGGCCGCGGGCGTTGGCGCGGCTATCGCGCTGAATGACGCCGGCCACGATCTCGCCTTCGCGGGTGGAGAACTCGCCGTAGTTCTTCTCATTCTCGGCGTCGCGCAGCCGCTGCAGGATGACCTGACGCGCGGTGGTCGCCGCGATGCGGCCGAATCCCTCTGGCGTGTCGTCCCATTCGTTGATGAGATTGCCGTCGGCGTCAGTTTCCCGGGCCATCACCTGGACGACGCCGGTCTTGCGGTCGATCTCGATGCGGGCATCGGCCTCATGGCCCTCGGTGTGGCGGTAGGCGGTGAGCAACGCTGACTTGATGGTGTCGACGACGACATCGACCGAGATGCCCTTGTCGGCCTCGATGGCGTGCAACGCTGCCATGTCGATATTCATGCTCCAGCCCCCTTCCCAGGTTGGCCGGCCAGTTCCAGCTCTCGCTGGTTTGGAGGCGAAAACTCGATCTGCACAACGGCTTTCGCGATTCCGCTGAGGGGCAGTTCACGGACAGAGAAGTTCGCTCGGCTGCCCTCGCGAACCACCAGCCGGACGGTGCCGTCGCGCGTCTCGCCAAGCCGACCGGTCAGTTGTGAGCCGTCGGACAGGGTCAGCTCCACCTTGCGGCCACGGGAACGCCGGTAGTGCTTCTCGGCGGTCAGCGGCCGGTCCACGCCGGGCGAAGTAATCTCGAGGACATACGGCGCGCCGGACTGCGGTGAATCGAGACGGTCCAGCAGCTCGGATGCCGACCGCGACAGCGCCGCGATGGAATCCAGATCGAGTCCGTCGTCGCCGTCGGCAATCACGGTGATGCGGGCCGGACGCACGGCGGTGTCGATGACGACATCTTCGATTTCGTAGCCCGCGCGCGCGAACTCGCCGTCGAGTAGCTCGATCACCTGCTTCTGCGACGGCAATCTCGCAGACCGCAGCTGCGGATCCGATGCCACGGCGAGCTCCTCATCTTGAATTGTCCGGACGCGATTCCAACGATACGCCAGGGCACAGCCGACGAACCGCAAACTCGCAGGCCTGCTCAGCGAATACACAGGGTCAGTCGGCAATGGCAGGATGTTGCTGTGCCGAGCCCCCTTCCAGTTGTCAGTAGGCGACGCGTGCTGTTCGGGGCGGCCGCCCTGGCGGTGTTGGGCGCCACCTCCGCCGCATGCGGCTCGCCGCCGCCGCCCGAGATGGACGACCTCATCACGCAGCTCGACCGCGCGCGCAGCGACAGCCAACTCGCGACCGATGCCGCCGCGGCCGCCAAGCGGCAGATTGCGCCCGCGCTGAACGCGGTCGCGTCGGAGCGGTCGGACCACGCCCGCGCGCTGGCCGACGAGATCGCCCGTATCACCGGCGAGGCCGCCACGTCGGCGCCGAAGACGACCAGCCCGGCGCCGGCGCCGACCACCAAGGACGTCATCGCCGCACTGCGCACGTCCGCGGACAATGCCGCGCAACTGGCGGCGCAGTTGTCCGGCTACCGCGCCGGGCTGCTCGGTTCGATCGCCGCATCCTGCACGGCGGCCTACAAAGTGGCACTGGCGTCGCCGGGACGGACACAATGACGTCGGCCGAACCCACACCGACCACCACGTCCTCGCGCGCGGCGGAGCCGACCACCCCGTCGCGACCGGCGAACGCCGACGCCGCGGCGTTGTTCGGCGCCGTCGCCGCCGAGCACGCAATCATCTACGGCTACGGGCTGGTGTCGGCGCATTCCACCCCGGAGGTCAACGACCTGGTTGCGGGGGCGATGGCCGAACACCGGGAACGGCGCGAGGCCGCGATCGCGATGCTCGGCGGCCGTTCGGTGGACGCGCCGCTACCCGCCGCCGGCTATCAGTTGCCGACACAGGTCGACAACCCAACCGATGCGGCCAACCTCGCGGTGCGCATGGAAGAGGATTCCGCGGTCGCGTGGCGGGCGGTGCTCGAGCAGGCCACCACGAACGAGGACCGCGCGTTTGCGGTGACGGCGCTGACGCAGTGTGCGGTGACGGCCGCCCGGTGGAGCCGAGTGCTTGGCGTGTGGCCGATCACCGTCGCCTTCCCCGGCGGCAGCGAGTAATCGCTAGCAGCCATACCCCACGACTGTTGCGTTTGTTGCGGCAAAGTGCGAGTGGGCGCCGCAACAAACGACACACTCGACGCAGTTATCCCGGCCATCCCGCCTCTCGCAGCTTCTTCGCGACGCGTTCGACGATCACGTCCGGACGGGTCAACATTTCGGCGCTGATCCGGATCACCACCCAGCCTTCTGATTCGAGAATGGCCAGCCTTTCGATGTCCCATGAGCGCTGACGGGCATCGTCCCAATGCTGTACTCCGTCGTACTCGACCGCGACTCTCCACTCCTGCCAACCCATATCGACACGGATGCGCACGTCGCCGTGTTCGTTGGCGAAGCAGATCTGTGACTGTGGCATCGGCAGGCCACCGCGCACCAGAATCAGCCGCACCCGAGACTCCTGCGGCGACTCCGCACCTTCATCGACCAGGGCCAGCGCGGAGCGCAGCCGCCGTCGACCACGTACTCCTGGACGGTCATCCGCAAGTGCTAGGACATCCGCCACCTTGAGATTCGTCGCGCGGACGAGCGCGTCCAAAACTGGAACGGAACGGTCGGGTAGGTGCAGCCGGCCGATGTCGAAGGCCGTGCGCTCAGGTGTCGTCAATCGCATGTCGTCGACCCAGCAGACATCGTCGCGTGAGAGCGCGTAGGTGCGCACCTTGATTCCGGGCGGATGGCGTCGGTCAGAACGGCACAGCTCTGCCGCCAGGTGGCCGTCGATCCACTTGGTGCCGTAGATGGCCGCCGCCGACCTCACGGCCAGGGTCGCCTCTCCGCCGCACCAGAGCCACGCGGCACGCGCGCGGTCGGCGGCGGTCAGTTCAGCCGCCTTCGGGAGGTAAACATTTCGATAGACGCTGCGGTACTGCGTCCGCAGTTCCCACGGCGTCAGCTCGCCACGCGCCACGGCTTCCTGGCCAAGAAATAGTCGCGCTCTATCGCCCATGCCGTGTTGACGACCCGGCTCTGACAGCGGTTCCGAATGTGTCGTTTGTTGCGGCAAAGTGCGGGCAGACGCCGCAACAAACGTCGCAGTCGGCGGGCGCTTAGTTGGCGAGCGTTTCGGCGATCGCCGGGGCGGCGCCATCGACGGGTATCTCGCGGGTTTCGCCGGTGAACCGGTTGCGCAGTTCGACCGTCCCGTCCGCCCAGCCGCGACCGACCACCACAATCCACGGCACGCCGAGCAGTTCGGCGTCCTTGAACTTCACCCCGGGCGAGGCCTGCCGGTCGTCGAGCAGCACCTCGAGGCCCAACCGGTCCAGGTCGGCGGCCAGCTCGGCGGCGCCGGCGCGGGCCGCGCTGTACTTGTTGGCGATCACCACATGGGCATCGAACGGCGAGACCGACGATGGCCAGCGCAGCCCGAGCTCGTCGTGATGCTGTTCGGCGATGACCGCGACCAGTCGGCTCACGCCGATGCCGTAGGACCCCATCGTCAACCGCACCGGCTTGCCGTCCTCGCCGAGCACGTCGGCGGTGAACGCGTCGGTGTATTTGCGACCGAGCTGGAAGATGTGGCCCACCTCGATGCCGCGCGCCGACACCAGCGCGCCCGCGCCGTCCGGCGACACGTCCCCGTCGCGCACCTCAGCCGCCTCGATGGTGCCGTCGGCGACGAAGTCGCGACCGGCGACCAGCCCTACCACATGCTTGCCGGGCGCATCCGCGCCGGTGATCCACGACGTGCCGTTCACCACTCGAGGATCGACTAGATACCGAACACCGTTGTCCAGCAGAGCTTTCGGTCCGATATAGCCCTTCGCCAAGA
>NZ_JBOGDB010000322.1:0-6981 GCF_050701515.1 Mycobacterium sp.
ATGGTCACCTTCACCGACGGCTCGACCATCGCCCAGGCCAGCCCGCCGGACATGAAACTGCCGATCGCCCTCGCGCTGGGCTGGCCGTCGCGGGTACCCGGCGCCGCGCCGGCGTGCGACTTCCGTACCGCGTCTACCTGGGAGTTCGAGCCGTTGGACGCGGATGTCTTTCCGGCCGTCGAGCTGGCCAGAGAGGCCGGCGGGCGGGGTGGCTGCCTGACCGCGGTCTACAACGCCGCCAACGAAGAAGCGGCGGGGGCATTTCTTGCCGGCCGTCTTCGATTCCCCGGCATCGTGCGGACCATCGCCGACGTGCTGCACGCCGCAGACCGGTGGGCCGCCGAACCCGCTACCGTGGATGAGGTACTTGACGCGCAGCGCTGGGCCCGCGAACGGGCCCAGCAGGCGTTATCCCGGGAGGTCGTCCACACCAGATGATGTTCGTCATCGGCATCGCGCTGTTCGCGCTGGCCATCTTGATCTCGGTGGCGCTGCACGAATGCGGGCACATGTGGGTGGCGCGCGCCACCGGCATGAAGGTGCGCCGCTACTTCGTCGGCTTCGGCCCGACGCTGTGGTCCACCCGCCGCGGTGAGACCGAGTACGGCGTCAAGGGCATCCCGCTCGGAGGCTTCTGCGACATCGCCGGCATGACCTCGATCGAGGAACTCAAGCCCGACGAGCGCGAGCGCGCCATGTACAAGCAGAAGGCGTGGAAGCGTGCCGCCGTGCTGTTCGCCGGCCCGGGCATGAACTTCGTCATCGGCCTGGCGTTGATCTACGCGATCGCGGTGATCTGGGGACTGCCCACCCTGCAACCGCCGACGACTGCCGTGGTCGGCAAAACCGGTTGTGTCGCAGCGGAAACCGCGCAAGGCGAGTTCGCCGACTGCGCCGGTCAAGGACCCGGGCCCGCCGCGGCGGCCGGTATCCGGGCCGGCGACGTGATCGTGAAGATCGGCGACAAAGACGTGCACAGTCCCGACGACGTGGTGGCCGCGGTGCAGCCGCTGACCGGTGTCGTCCCGGTCGTCGTGCAGCGCGATGGGCAACGGCTGACCCTGAATGTCGCCGTGCAGCGGACGGAACGGTTCACGTCCGAGGATGCCGCGACGCCATCGGCGGTCGGCGCGATCGGCATCAGCGCCACCACGCCACGAGTCGGCCCGATGCACTACAACCCGCTGTCGGCGGTGCCCGCCACCTTTGCGTTCACCGGTGATCTGGCCGTCGAATTGGGCAAGGCGCTGGCGAAGATCCCCAGCAAGATCGGTGCGCTGGTGGACGCCATCGGCGGCGGCGAACGCGACCCCGAGACGCCGATCAGCGTCGTCGGGGCCAGCATCATCGGCGGGGACACCGTCGACCACGGGCTGTGGGTGGCGTTCTGGTTCTTCCTGGCGCAGCTGAACTTCGTGCTCGGGGCGATCAACTTGATCCCGCTGCTGCCGTTCGACGGCGGCCACATCGCGGTCGCGCTGTTCGAGAAGGTTCGCAACACGATTCGTTCGGCACGCGGCATGGTCGCCGCGGCGCCGGTGAACTATCTCAAGCTCATGCCCGCTACCTACGTAATCTTGGCAGTGGTGGTGGGCTACATGGCGCTGACCGTGACCGCCGACCTGGTCAACCCGATCAGGTTGTTCCAGTAGGAGACATCATGACGATCGCCGGTGTTGGTTTGGGTATGCCGAACCTACCCGCACCCACGTTGGCCCCGCGGCGGAAAACCCGCCAGCTTATGGTCGGCGACGTCGGTGTGGGCAGCGATCATCCGATCGCGGTGCAGTCGATGACCACCACCAAGACCCACGATGTCAACACCACCCTGCAGCAGATCGCCGAACTGACGGCCTCAGGCTGCGACATCGTCCGGGTCGCCTGCCCGCGTCAGGAGGACGCCGACGCGCTGGCCGAAATCGCCCGGCACAGCCAGATCCCGGTCATCGCCGACATTCATTTCCAGCCGAAGTACATCTTCGCGGCGATCGACGCCGGCTGCGCCGCGGTGCGGGTTAACCCGGGCAATATCAGGGAGTTCGACGGCCGGGTCGCCGAGGTCGCGAAGGCCGCCGGCGCGGCGGGCATCCCGATCCGCATCGGTGTCAACGCCGGCTCGCTGGACAAGCGGTTCCTGGCCAAGCACGGCAAGGCCACGCCGGAAGCGCTCGTCGAGTCCGCGCTATGGGAGGCGTCGCTGTTCGAGGAGCACGGCTTCGGCGCCATCAAGATCAGCGTCAAGCACAACGACCCGGTCGTCATGGTCGCCGCCTACGAGCTGCTCGCCGCGCAGTGCGACTACCCATTGCACCTGGGCGTCACCGAGGCGGGGCCGGCATTCCAGGGCACGATCAAGTCCGCGGTCGCGTTCGGCGCGTTGCTGTCGAAGGGCATCGGCGACACCATCCGGGTCTCGCTGTCTGCGCCGCCGGTCGAAGAAGTCAAGGTGGGCAACCAGATCCTCGAGTCGCTCAATCTGCGGCCGCGGTCGCTGGAGATCGTGTCGTGCCCGTCCTGCGGGCGCGCGCAGGTCGACGTCTACACGCTGGCGAACGAGGTGACCGCCGGACTCGACGGACTCGACGTCCCACTGCGGGTGGCGGTGATGGGTTGCGTCGTCAACGGTCCCGGCGAAGCACGGGAAGCCGATCTCGGGGTCGCCTCCGGAAACGGCAAGGGACAGATCTTCGTCAGGGGCGAGGTCATCAAGACCGTCCCGGAGGCCCAGATCGTCGAGACGTTGATCGAGGAGGCCATGCGAATCGCCAGCGAAAGAGAATCAGAGCGTGGCTCCGATGATCCGAGCGGTTCGCCGGTGGTCACCGTAAGCTGAACATGATCGGCGTGACGAGGATCATGCCCGCCCTGAGAAAGAGTCTCCATGTCGGCTCCGCCGCTTACCCGTCTCGTCGACGAGCGACGGGTTTCGTTGGTGCGCGACGCCGCGGCGGTGCGGCAGGTGCTCGATGACGATCCGGTGGGAAGCTGCATGGTGGCCTCCAGGGTGGCCGAGCACGGTGTCGAACCGAGTGCGGTAGGCGGCGAACTGTGGACACGGCGGCGGGCAGAAGAATCGTTGTGTTACGCCGGTGCCAACCTCATCCCGTTGCGCGGTGAACCCGGCGACCTGTACGCCTTCGCCGACAAGGCGGTGAACTCGGCGCGGCGGTGCTCGTCGCTGGTCGGGCGGGCGGAGCTGGTGTTGCCGATGTGGCGACGCCTCGAGGATGCCTGGGGACCCGCGCGCGACGTGCGCGAGCGGCAGCCGCTGATGGCGCTGAGCACCGCACCGGACTGCCCGATCGACCCCGCCGTGCGGCCGGTCCGCATCGACGAACTCGACGCGTATCTGGTCGCGGCCGTCGACATGTTCATCGGCGAGGTGGGCATCGATCCCCGCATCGGTGACGGCGGCCGGGGCTATCGCCGTCGGGTGGCCGGCCTGATCGCCGCGGGCCGGGCCTGGGCCCGCTTCGAACGCGGCCAGGTGGTGTTCAAGGCGGAGATCGGATCGCAGTCGCCCGCGGTCGGCCAGATCCAGGGCGTGTGGGTGCGTCCCGACCGACGCGGCCACGGCATGGGCACCGCAGGCACGGCTGCGCTCGCGGCGGCCGTGGTGCGCAGCGGGCGCATCGCCAGCCTGTACGTCAACAGCTTCAATACCGTGGCGCGGGCGACCTACAACCGGATCGGCTTCACCGAGGTCGGCAACTTCGCGACCATTCTGCTCGACTAACTCGCTGGTCGACCGTCGCGGGCGTGGGCGAGCAACTCGTCGACCGACCACTGGTCGTAGGCGTGGTTGCCGTGCTTGGCGGCGATCACCGTTCCATTGGTGTCGACGAGGAAGTCGGCCGGAAGCCCTAGGTGACCGCCGTCCTGATGGACCGCCGGGGCGCGGAACCGGCCCAGCGCGGTCAGCGCAGTGCCGCGGATGACGGCGCCCCATGTCCTCGGGTGCAGCAGTGCACGCGGACTCGATTCGACTCCGAACTGCCGGTAGTACCGCTTGTCGGGATCGGCGACGGTTGCGAAAGGCAGCTCCGCGGTGTATTTGGCCAGTTCTTCTGCCGGCGAGTGGAACAAGGCCACCTCGCGTATCCCGGCCGCTTCGATCTCATCGTGGCGCTGCACGATCGACTGCAGATGCAGATTGCAGATGGGGCAGCCGGCAAAGCGACGAAATTGCAGATGCACCAAGCGTTCTGGATCGGGAACGCCGATCTGTTCGCCGGTCACACTGACCAACTCGCAGTCGGTGACCTCGACGGGCCCGGGATTACCCATCGGATCCTCCTGTAGTAGGCGTGCGGCTTACGAACCACAGTACGGCCCGAGCCAGGATGGTTACGCTCACGTCATGACGGACGACGACCGCAGAATCGAGCGCAGGGAGATTGCCGACACGCTGGTCCGCGCTCTCCAGCGGCGCCATGAGCTGCTCGACGCCATTGTGGAGTCCGAGGACTACGACGCCGCGATCGAGGCGATTGCATCCTTGCTCGGCACATCGCCTGCGGGTGGCGAAGCGGTGCTCAGGTTGTCTTTCGACCGGCTGACCAAGGTTTCGCGCCGACGAATCGCCGCCGAACTCGAGGACCTGAACAACCAGCTGAGCTTCACGATGGGGGAGCGTCCGGCGAGCTCGGCGAAGGACGTGCTGCTGCGTCCCTTCGCCGCCGATTTGGACCGGGACATCTTCGCCGCACGCACCGAGGACATGGGTGCGGCCGGCGATGGCTCGGGTGCGCCCGCCGGCGATCTCGAAGCCGAAATTCGCGCTGCTGTGAGCCGACTCGACGCCGAAGAGGCGGCGTGGCTGGTGGCGGTGGACGGATCGCGGAAGGTCGGCATGGTGTTCGGCGAGCTCGCCGGCGGCGAGGTCAACGTGCGCATCTGGATCCATCCGGACTACCGCAAGCAGGGCTACGGCACTGCCGCCCTGCGCAAGTCGCGCTCGGAGATGGCCGCGTACTTCCCCGCCGTGCCGCTGGTGGTTCGCGCGCCCGCCGCCGGCTCCTGATTTCTCGGTGCGCCTCCGCCGCTTTGGTGTCCAACTTCCTTAACATTTGCCTCAATGGCAACATGGCTCTCATCAGCATCACGGGTGGCAAGTCTGCTGACCGCCGTTGCGGTGGCCGCGTCGCTGAACGCCTGCACGCCCAAACCCAACGGCCCCGAGCCGGCGGCCCAGGAGTTCTTCGCCGCGCTGGCCAGTCGTGACACCGGCGCGGCGTCGCAGCTGACCGACCGCCCCTCCGATGCCCGGGCCGCACTCAACGAGGCGTGGGCCGGGCTGCAGGCCACCGGCCTGGACGCGCAGGTGCTGGGTTCCCGGTTCGCCGAGGACACCGGCAGTGTGAATTACCGCTACACCTGGCAGCTGCCGAAGGACCGCACCTGGACCTACGACGGCCAGCTGAACATGGCGCGCAACGAGGCCGGCTGGGAGGTCCGCTGGACCGCCACCGGACTGCATCCCAAACTCGGTGAAAACCAGACATTTGCGCTGCGCGCCGACCCGCCGCGACGCGCGTCGGTCAACGAGCGCAGCGGCACGGACGTGCTGGTGCCGGGCCGCCTCTACCACTACTCGCTGGACGCCAAGGCGGCCGCCGGCTACCTGATGCTCACCGCCACCGCGGTTGCCGACGCGCTGCGGCCGTTCGACGACACCCTGGACCCACAGCGGCTCGCCGAGCAGGCCAGTTCGTCGGCGGAGCCGCTCAGCCTGATCACACTGAGCCAGTCCGACCACGAGCGGGTCGCCCCGGCGATCGGTGACCGACCCGGTGTCGTCGTCACCCCGCAGGCCGAATTGCTGCCCACCGACGAGAGTTTCGCGCCCGCCATCATCAGCGAGGTCAAGAAGGCGGTGGTCGACGAGCTCGACGGCCAGGCCGGTTGGCGAGTGGTCAGCGTCAACCAGAACGGCGTCGACGTCGACATACTCAACGAGGTGCCCGGGGCGCCGGCGCCATCGGTCACCATCAGCCTGGACCGCGCCGTGCAGGACGCCGCCCAGCACGCCGTCGACGGCGTCGGAGGCAAGAAGGCGATGATCGTGGCGATCAAGCCGTCCACCGGCGAGATCCTGGCCGTCGCCCAGAACGCCGCGGCCGACGCCGACGGGCCGGCCGCGACCACCGGTCTGTATCCACCGGGGTCGACGTTCAAGATCATCACCGCCGGTGCGGCCATCGAGCGGGACATGGCCACGCCCAACACGCTTCTCGGCTGCCCGGGACGCATCGACATCGGGCACCGCAGCATTTCCAACTACGGCGGGTTCGATCTTGGAACCGTGCCGATGTCGCGGGCGTTCGCCAGTTCCTGTAACACCACGTTCGCCGAACTGGCCAGCAGGATGCCGCCACGGGGACTGACGAAGGCCGCCGCCCAGTACGGCATCGGGATCGACTATCAGATCGAGGGCATCACCACGGTCACCGGTTCGGTGCCGCCGACGGTGAACCTGGCCGAACGCACCGAGGATGGTTTCGGCCAGGGCAAGGTGGTGGTCAGCCCGTTCGGGATGGCGTTGGCGGCGGCGACGGTGGCGGCCGGGAAAACGCCGGTGCCGCAATTGATTGAGGGGGGCCAGACGGTCGTCACGGGCGACCGCACGCCGATCACGCCGAAGATGCTGGACGGTCTGCGGCCGATGATGAGGTTGGTGGTGACGAACGGCACCGCCGACGATCTGCTTCCGGCGGGCGACGTCCGGGGTAAGACCGGTGAGGCCGAATTCGAGGGTGGCTCGCACTCGTGGTTCGCCGGGTATCGCGGCGACATGGCGTTCGCCGGCTTGATCGTCGGCGGTGGCAGCTCGGAGTACGCGGTGCGGATGCTCAAGGGCATGCTCGACGGACTGCCACCCGACTACCTCGCGTGAGTTGCTACACGAGCGGCTCGGTGGGCACGTCGTATCGCTGTTGGTAGGCGCTGACCCTGTTCACGGATCAGTCCGGTATCTAGACC
>NZ_JBOGDB010000323.1:0-17037 GCF_050701515.1 Mycobacterium sp.
ACCACATGCTTGCCGGGCGCATCCGCGCCGGTGATCCACGACGTGCCGTTCACCACTCGAGGATCGACTAGATACCGAACACCGTTGTCCAGCAGAGCTTTCGGTCCGATATAGCCCTTCGCCAAGAACGGGTAGCGGGTGAAATCGTCGTCGTCGAGAAGCGCGTATTCGGCTGGGTCCAGCGCGGCGGCGAGCCGTTTCTCGTCGACCTCGCGGTCGCCCGGCACGCCCACCGCCAGTGGCTCCCAGTCGCCGCCGGGCTGACGGACCTTGAGCACCACGTTCTTCAGCGTGTCGCCGGCGTTGATGTCCCGGCCCAGGTCGGCCTGGTTGGCCCACTCGACCAGGGTGGCGATGGTCGGGGTGCCCGGTGTGTCGTACACCTTCGCCTCGGGCAGGCCCTCGATCGGCAGGGCCTCGGGCACCGCGGTGATCACCGCCTCGACATTGGCGGCGTAGCCCGATTGCAGGCAGCGCACGAAGGTGTCCTCACCGACCTCGCTTTCGGCCAGGAATTCCTCCGATGCGCTGCCACCCATCGCGCCGGAGACCGCCGAGACGATCACGTAGCGGACGCCCAGCCGGTCGAAGATGCGCTGGTAGGCCCCGCGATGGGCGTGGTAGGCGGCCTCCAGCCCGGCGTCGTCGACGTCGAAGGAGTACGAGTCCTTCATGACGAACTCCCGGCCCCGCAGGATGCCCGCCCGCGGCCTGGCCTCGTCGCGATACTTCGTCTGGATTTGGAACAGCAGCAGCGGGAAATCCTTGTAGGAGCTGTACTCCCCCTTGACCGTCATCGTGAAGAACTCTTCGTGGGTGGGCCCTAGCATGTAGTCGTTGTCGCGACGGTCCTTCAGCCGAAACACCCCGTCGCCGTACTCGGTCCACCGATTCGTCTTCTCGTATGGGGCCCGGGGCAGCAGCGCGGGAAACAGAATCTCCTGGCCGCCAATCGCGTTCATCTCGTCACGCACGATCCGTTCGACCTTGCGCAGCACCCGCAGTCCCAGCGGCAGCCAGCTGTACAGCCCGGGTCCGATCGGGCGGATGAAGCCGGCCCGGATCAGCAGCCTGTGGCTGGGGACCTCGGCATCGGCCGGATCGTCGCGCAGCGTGCGCAGAAACAGCTCGGACATGCGGGTGATCACAGCCCGCTAGCTTATCGGCGCCCTCGATCTTCGCGGATTCAGGCGACCTTGACGCGGAAGACCTCGGTGTCCTCGGACAACCCCTTGAGACGGTGCGTCCCCAGATCTTCGAAGACCAGCCCCGACCCCGCAGAAAGGTCGCGCACGGTCCGGCTGGTCAGCACCTCGCCCGCTCCGGCCATCGCGCCGATCCGGGCACCGACATGGACCGCCATTCCGCTCCACTCGTCGCCGCGTTTTTCGCACTCGCCGATGTGCACTCCTGCGCGAATGGGGATGCCGTGGGTGGCCAGCGCCGGTACCAGATCCAGGCCGCATCGGGCGGCCTTGGTGGGACCGTCGAACAGAGCGAACACCCCGTCGCCGGTGTGCTTGGCCCGCCGGCCGCCGAATCGTGACAGCAGCACATCGACCACCCGGTCGTGGTCGTCAAGCTGTCGGCGCCAGTGCTCGTCGCCCTGGGCGGCGAGCAGTTCCGTCGAGCCGACGATATCGGTGAACAGCACCGTGCTCAGTACTCGCTCGGCGGGCTTCGCATCCGCTTGCTGGCCAACGAATTCCAGCACCAGCTGAGGGATCAGGTCGACCAGGTCGATCGCGTAGTGCTCACCCGGCGGCAGCTCCCGTAGTTCGGCGTTCGGTATTCCCGCGGCGAGGGCCACTGCGGACTCGAAGGGGGCGATGCGGTCCCCTTTTCGCGCCAGCACCATGGTGGGAGTGCGGACGCCGCCGAGCACACCCCGGACGTCGATCTCGGCCACCGCCTGCCACATCATGCGTGCCATCATCGGGCTTGCGCATGCCCGCTGTTCCCTGCCGATCATCTCGCGGACCCCGGGTACGTCGGCGATCGGGCCGAAGAACAAGTCCGCCAAAGCGCCTTCGCCCCAGTTGTTCTCGATGTCTTCGAAGGTGGCGGCGATCTGCTCCGGGGTGAATCCGGATGGGAAATCAGGCAACTCCTGGGAGAAGCGCGCCACAGTGCCGTATAACACCAGGGAACGGACCCGATCCGGATACGTCGCGGCGAAGACGAGGCTCATCGGACCGCCCTCGGAAACGCCCAAGAGCGCCGGGTATTCGACCTCGGCGGCGTCGAGTACGGCCCGCAGGTCGTCCATCCGCTCGTCGATCGGCGGGACGTGGGTCACGGGGTCGGACAGCCCGGTGCCGCGCTTGTCCCAGACCACCAGCCGCACATGCTGACCGAGCCGCTCGGCCATGCCGGCGTATAAGGACGTCGGGTCGTCGTAGAGATCAACGTTGCTGACCCATCCGGGAACCAACACGACCGGGATGTCGCCGTCGCCCATCACCCGATAGGCCAGCCGAATGTCCCCGTTTCGTGCATATTTGACGTGACCTATGCTCACGCCGCCAGTGTGACACGCACACCACCGCCGCGAGCGGATATCTACAGCTCGCCTGCCTCCACGGCTTCGCGGGTGTGCTGGGCGGTCGCGATCTGGCGGGCGGAGAAACCGATGAACAGTGCCGCCCAGCCGACCAGCATCGCGAGCCCGGCGATCCACAGCAACGAATAGGTATAGCCGTGCCCGAGCGCGTCGAGCTGGCTGGGCGTCATGTCCTTCACCGGTCCCGTCGTGCCACCCAGGTAAAGCGTGCGAGACGTCTGCACCGCCTGGATCACTACCAGCACCAGCGGTCCACCGAGGTTGTAGACCATCAGCTGGATCGCCGACACCGGACCGATTTCGCGCGGTCCGACTTCGGCCACCGCGCAAAGCGGCAGGACCACCGAAATCACGCCAATTCCGAAGCCGCCCACCACGATAAGAACAACGAAGTCGGGAAAGTACGAGATCGTGCGATCCAACGTAGAGCCGTACAGCATCGCCGCAAGCACCAACACCCCACATCCGATGATCAACCATCGCGGGGCGATGTGCGGAGCGGCACGCGTCGCCAGAAGGGTGCCCAACCCGAACGCCCCCGCGAACGGCAGGAAAGCGATACCGGCCCGAAGCGCCGAGTACCCCATCACGTCCTGGACGTAGAGCCCGATGATCACAGTCGCGGTCAGCATCACACCGCCGGCCATGAACAGCGAGGCGAACGTCGCCACTCGGTTGCGATTGTCGAACACCGAGAACGGGATGATCGGGTGCTCTGCGGTTCGCTCGACGATCAGGAACGCGACGAAGAACACCACTGCCGCGACGCCTGCGCCGAAGACCCACGGGTCGACCCATCCGCGCGGCGGGCCCTGGGTGAACACCAGCACCGCCGATGTACAGGCCAGCGTGGCCAGCAGCGCGCCGGTGACGTCGAGTTTGAGTCGCTCATGGTGGGTTTCGGCGAGTCGGGTGACCGCAATCCAGACGATGACGATGCCGATCGGGATGTTGATCAGGAACGCCAGCCGCCAGGAGACGACCGTCAGTGCGCCGCCCAGCACCAGGCCCAGCACCGAACCGGACGCCTGCATGGCGGCCGACACCGCGAACGCCCGATTGCGGGCATGGCCGACGGCGTAGGTCGACGCGATCAACGCCAGCCCGGTCGGGGCCGCGACGGCCGCGCCGGTGCCCTGCACCCCGCGCGCGACGATCAGGGTGATGCCGTCGGTGGCCAGCCCGCACACCAGTGACGCGATCGTGAACACACCGACGCCGGAGATGAAGGCGCGTTTGTGCCCGATGGCGTCGCCGACGCGGCCGCCGAGCAGCAGCAGGCCGCCGAACGTCAGGACGTAGGCGGTGATGACCCAGCTCTTGCCGGCGTCGGACAGGCCCAGCTCGGCCTGCATGCGCGGCAGCGCGACGATGACGATGGTGCCGTCGAGCGTCGACATCAGCTGCATGCCGGTGATCGCGACGATCGCGATGCCCAGCACGTGCGTCGACAAGGGCTGTGGCGCGACGCGGTCCGTCGACCCGCCAGAACCAGCCGACGCAGACATGGCTTGCCAGCCTACCCAGAAGCGGTTTCGGCGTGATTAGTGGCGCTCAGCAATGGAAATCACGCCGAAATCGCTAGATGTCGCCGTGGTCGATCGCGTCCTTGACTTCCTGCGCGTGCGCGACCTGCTCGGCGGTGTAGCCGATGAACAACGCTGCGCCGCCGACGATCACCGCCACCGCGGCGACCCACAGCAGCCCGTAGGTGTAGCCCTGGTCCAGCGCGTGCAGCTGCGTGGAGTCCATGTACTTCACCGGGCCGGTGGTGCCGCCCAGATACAGGGTGCGCGAGGTAATGACGGCTTGGATCACCGCAAGCACGATTGGGCCGCCGAGATTCTGCAGCATCAGCGCGATCGCCGAGACCGGGCCGATCCGGTCGAAGCCCACACCGGCGATCGCCGACACCATAAGCGGCACGACGATCATGCCGATGCCGAAGCCGCCGACCGTGATCGGTAGCACCAGATTCGGGAAGTACGGGATCCCGCCGTTGAGCGTCGACCCGTAGATCATCGCCGCGAGCACCAGGATGCCGCCGGCGATCACCAGCACCCGCGGCGTGAAAAGGGAAACCAGCTGTGACGAAACCGCCAGGCCGATGCCGAGGGCGATGACGAACGGGATGAAGCCGATCCCGGCGCGTAATGCGCTGTAGCCCATGATGTCCTGGACATACAGGCCAATGGTGACCGTCAGGGTGAACATCACGCCCCCGGCCATGAAGATCGCGGCGAAGGTGGCAACGCGGTTGCGGTCGTGGAACAGGTCGAACGGCAGCACCGGGTTGTCGGCGGTGCGCTCGACGTACAGGAATGCGGCGAGGAAGACCGCCGCGGCGACACCCGAGCCGACGGTGACGGCCGACAGCCAGCCCTTCTCGGGGCCCATCGAGAACGCAAACACCGCCGCGGTGCAGCCCAAGGTGGCGAGGATCGCGCCGGTGGCGTCCAACTTCAACCGCTCGCGGTGCGTTTCCCGCAGCGTGGTGCGGGCCAGGTAGATCATCACCAGCCCGATCGGCACGTTGACCAGAAACGCCCACCGCCATGAGACTTCGGTCAGTGCGCCGCCGACGACCAGGCCCATCACCGACCCGATGCCGGTCATCGCGGCGAACACCGCGGTGGCGGCGTTGCGCGCCGGGCCCTTGGGGAACGTCGTCGCGATCAGCGCCAGCCCGGTGGGCGAGGCGATTGCCGCGCCGACGCCCTGCAGCAGCCGTGCGATGACGAGCGTGGTCTCGTCCCAGGCCACCCCACACAGGATCGAGGCGATGGTGAACAGAGCGACGCCGACGATGAAGGTGCGTTTGCGGCCGATGGTGTCGCCGAGCCGCCCGCCCAGCAGCATCAGGCCGCCGAAGGTCAACACGTACGCGGTGATCACCCAGCTGCGGCCCGCGTCGGACAGGTTCAGTTCGTCCTGAATCTTAGGAAGCGCGACGATCGCGACGGTGCTGTCCATCGTTGCCAGCAACTGCATGCCGCCGATCGCGATGACCGCGGCGAAGAAGCGTCGCGAGGGCAGCCAGTTCGGGTACCTGCCGGTTTTCTCCACCGCGGTGTGTTCCACCTGCGTCGGAAGAGAGCGGTTCGTGCCGCCTTCGGCGTCACGACGGATGGCGGCGCGCTCTGCATCGTTGAGAGCCGTCATAGCCGGTTACCTTACAGTAATCTTAAGAACCCTTTAACTGCCGAAGGCGGCGACCGGCCCGATAACGATGATCGCCGGAGGTCGGACACCATCGGATCGGATGCGGTCGGGCGCGTCGCTCAGCGTCGTTCGCAACGTCCGCTGCGCGGCCGTCGTGCCCTGCTGGACCACCAGCACCGGTGTATCCGCAGGTCGACCGCCATCGCGCAGCGCCTTGGCGAACAGCTCGATCCGCTCGACGGCCATCAGCAAAACGATCGTGCCCGACATCGCGGCCAGTGCATCCCAATTCACTAACGATTCGGGGTGCCCGGGCGCAACATGGCCGCTGACCACCACAAACTCGTGCGTGACCCCCCGATGAGTGACCGGAACACCCGCCAATGCAGGAACCGCTATGGCACTCGTCACACCGGGCACCACGGTGACCGGAATCCCGGCGTCCGCGCATGCGAGCACCTCTTCATAGCCACGCGCGAACACGAACGGGTCCCCGCCCTTGAGCCGCACCACGAACTTGCCCTCTTTGGCGCGTTCGATCAGCACCGAGTTGATCGCATCCTGCGCCATCGCGCGCCCGTAGGGGATCTTCGCCGCGTCGATCACCTCGACGTGCGGGGCCAGCTCGGCCAGCAGTTCCGGCGGCGCGAGCCGGTCGGCGACCACCACGTCGGCGTGGGCCAGCAGCCGCCGCCCGCGGACGGTGATGAGTTCCGGGTCGCCGGGTCCGCCGCCGACCAGGGCGACGCCGCCGTGGATGACGCCCGGCGTATCGGCGGCGATGAGCCCTTGCTGAAACGCCTCGTGGATCGCCGACCGGATCGCGGCTGAACGCCGGTGCTCACCGCCGGCCAGCACACCGACGGACAGGCCCTCGTAGTCGAATGTGGCCGGGGTGACCGCGGAGCCTTCCCGTGCCACATCGGCGCGCACACAGAAGATCTGGCGACGTTCGGCCTCGTCCACGACCGCCGCGTTCACGTCCGGATTGTCGGTGGCAGCGATGGCATACCAGGCGCCCTCGAGATCGCCATCGCGAAAGTTTCTCAGCGTCAACGTGATTCCACTCATCGCTTCGACCGCGGGCGTGGCCGACCGGGTGATGACGTGTACATCCGCGCCGGTGGCGACCAGCAGCGGAAGACGGCGCTGCGCGACGGTGCCGCCACCGACCACCACGACCTTCCTGCCGGCCAGTCTCAGGCCGACCAGGTAAGCGTTCTCGGTCACCCGGCGAGCTTAGAGGTTGCGGCGGCCGCCACGAAGCGGGTTATCGCATGTGGTCGGGCTGCGGGATGGGTATGCAGATAGCTGGCGTGCACACCGGCGTGCACGGCGCCATCGCGGACGGCGGCCACGTCCTCGCCGCGGAACACCCAGGCGGGTTGATAGCTGTCGGTGAATGTCACTGTGGTGCGGTGAAATTCGTGCCCGACGGTGCGCTCGCCCGCGGCATAGAGCGACGAGTCCGCCGGCGCAACGGCGTCTCGGTAGGCCAGGGTCAGCTTGTTGGTGAACCGAGCCGTGCCGGCCAGCACGCCGCACATCGGATACCCCTCCAGCTCGTCCACCAGGTAGCTGAGACCGGCGCATTCGGCGTGCACCGGCGCACCGTCGGCGGCCAGCGCGGCGATCTGCTGCCGAAGGCCGTCGTTGGCGGACAGCTCGGTGGTGAACTCTTCCGGGAATCCACCGGGCAGCACCAGCGCGGCGGTGCGCGGCGGCAACGGATCGGTCAACGGCTCGAATTCGACAACGTCGGCTCCGGCCGCCCGAAGCAGCTCGGAATGTTCGGCGTAGCAGAAGCTGAACGCCTTGCCGGCGGCGAGCGCGACCGTCACAGGTCGGGCAACGCGCTCCCCCACGGCCTCTTCGGCGCTCCAGGGCTCGTCGGTGACGTGTGCACCGGCGGCGGCGACCACGCCGGCCAGGTCCACGTGCTGAGCCACCAGTGCGGTCATCACGTCCACGGCGACACCGGCGTGACGGCCGTGCTCGACGGCGGTGATCAGGCCGAGATGCCTTGACGGAACGGCCAATTCGTCGGTTCGCGGCAGGGCACCGAGTACGGGTATTCCAGCGTGCTCACATGCCTGTCGCAGCACGTCGACGTGGCGCGGTGAGCCGACCCGGTTGAGCACCACCCCGGCGATCCGGATGGACTGGTCGAACGTCGAGAAACCGTGCAGCAACGCGGCCACGCTGTGACTCTGGCCGCGGGCGTCTACCACCAGGATCACCGGAGCGCCCAGCAACGCGGCGACGTGCGCGGTGGATCCCGCGGCCCGCCCCACCACGGTGCCGTCGATGCGTCCGTCGAACAGGCCCATCACACCCTCGATCACGGCGATGTCGGTACCGGCACTGCCATTTCGGTAGAGCGGCCCGATCCGCTCTTCGCCAACAAGCACCGGGTCCAGGTTGCGGCCTGGCCGGCCCGCAGCCAGCGCGTGATAGCCCGGGTCGATGAAGTCGGGACCCACCTTGAACGGCGCAACCCGATACCCGGCGCGCCGCAATGCCCCGATCAATCCCGTTGCCACCGTGGTCTTTCCGCTGCCCGACGCCGGCGCGGCAACGACCACCGCCGGAACGCCATTCATCCGATCCCCGGCCACCGTGCGTGTCTGCAGGCGACACGCCGGGCAACAACATCACTTTGCGCACGCTCGCGGCCGCCCCGCCCACAGCTGCTTCTTGAGCCGCGCACTAGCCGCAACTGCGAGCGTGCGCAGACTCGGCAATTTTGACGGCGTGTCGGCCGCATACACGCACGCTCGCGGTTGGGGGGAGGTGCCCCCAGCTCGCGAGGGTAGGCGGGAGTCACCACTCGATGCCCTTCTGGCCCTTGCGGCCGATGTCCATCGGGTGCTTGACCTTGGTCATCTCGGTGACCAAATCGGCGGCGTCCAGCAGCGGCTGCGGGGCGTCGCGGCCGGTGATCACGACATGCTGAGTTCCGGGTCGCGCTGCGAGGGTGGCGATCACGTCGTCGAGGTCCACCCACCCCCATTTCAGCGGATAGGTGAACTCGTCGAGCACGTAGAAGTCGTGGCGTTGCTGCGCGAGCCGCCGGCCGATCTCGGCCCACCCGTCCGCCGCAGCGGCCGCGTGGTCGACGTCGGTGCCGGCCTTGCGCGACCACGACCAGCCGGCGCCCATCTTGTGCCACTCGACGGGGCCCCCGACACCGTGCTCGTCGTGCAGGCGCCCGAGCTCATGAAACGCGGCCTCCTCGCCGACCTTCCACTTGGCGCTCTTGACGAACTGGAACACCGCGACGTCGAAGCCGTGATTCCACGCGCGCAACGCCATCCCGAACGCAGCGGTCGACTTGCCCTTGCCCGCGCCGGTGTGCACCGCCAGCAGCGGCGCATTGCGACGGGCACGGGTGGTAAGGCCGTCGTCGGGGACGGTGAGCGGACGGCCCTGCGGCATCGAACTCCTCCCCTACGCGGCTCTGCGGCCGGCCTGCTTCTTGACCATCTGTGTCAGGTCGTCGGCGCGCAGCTGCGCCAGCCGTACCGAGGGTGCCCCAAGGTGGCCGGCCAGCCGCTCGGCCAAACCCAGTCGGACATAAGATGTTTCGCAGTCCACCACCACCGCTGCCACGCCCTCGGCGACCAGCCGGGCGGCCGCGACCTGCGCACGGCCCAGCGGATCGGGTCCGCCGGTGGCCCGCCCGTCGGTGAGCACCACCACCAGGCTGCGCCGGGCGCGATCCCGGGCCTTCTCTCGCACCACGACATCGCGTGCCGTCAACAGGCCTTGCGCCAGAGGTGTTTTCCCGCCGGTATCGAAGCGCGCCAGCCTGCGCCCGGCGATGTGCACCGACGATGTAGGCGGCAGCAACACCGTGGCCTGCTGCTGCCGGAACGTGATCACGGCGACCTTGTCGCGGCGCTGATAGGCGTCCCGAAGCAGGGACAAGGTGGCGCCGCTGACCGCCGCCATCCGGTCGCGTGCGGCCATCGATCCCGACGCATCGACCACGAAGATCACCAGATTGCCTTCGCGGCCTTCACGAATCGCGCGGCGCACGTCGTCCGGTGCCGGGCGTGGACGTCCGGGCCGCTGCTGTCGTTGGGCCGCGGCAAGCAAGGTCGCGAACACGTGCACACCGTGGCCTTCGTCGGGTTCGGACGTCGACGACACGACGGTTCCGGTGCGGTTGCGGGCCCGCGACCGTCGCCCCGGTGCGCCCTCGCCCACCCCGGGCACCACCAGCGTTCGGGTGCGGAACACCCCCGATGGGGCCACGCTGGGCCGCGTCGCCGATGACGAATTGCCTTGCGGTGCAGCGCGATCATCCGCTGGCGCCGATTCACCGCCGCCTCCGGGTGGATCGGGTTCCGGATCCGGGTCATCCGCCGAATCCTGCGCCTGTGCCATCGCGTCGTCGAGCGCGTCCGGGTCAAGCCCGGGATCGTCGAACGGGTCCCGGCGACGACGATGCGGCAGGGCCAGCTCGGCGGCGACCCGGATGTCCTCCTCGGCGACGGTGTCCACCCCCCGCCAGGCGGCATGGGCGACCGCGGTGCGCGCGACCACCAGATCGGCACGCATGCCGTCGACGTCGAAGGCCGCGCACAGCGCCGCGATGCGCCGCAGCTCGGTGTCCGGCAGCTCCACCTCGCCGATCGATGCGCGGGCCGCGGCGATGCGGCGGGCCAGCTCGGCGTCTTGCGCGGCGTAGGACCGGGCGAACGCGACCGGGTCTGCCTCGTACGCCATCCGCTGGCGGATGACGTCTGCTCGCACCTCGACATCACGCGATGCGTGCACGTCGACGGTCAGGCCGAACCGATCCAGCAGCTGCGGACGAAGCTCACCCTCTTCGGGGTTCATCGTGCCGATGAGCACGAACCGGGCCTCGTGGCTGTGCGAAACGCCGTCGCGTTCGACGTGGACCCGACCCATGGCCGCGGCGTCGAGCAGCACGTCGACCAGGTGGTCGTGCAGCAGGTTGACCTCATCGACATACAGCACGCCGCCGTGCGCGCGGGCCAGCAGTCCCGGCGAGAACGCGTGCTCGCCGTCGCGCAGCACGCGCTGCAGGTCCAGCGAACCGACCACGCGGTCCTCTGTCGCCCCGATGGGCAGCTCGACCAAATGACCGGCGGCTCGGTCCGATGTCGCCGCCTCCGCGGCTCCGGCAGCCGCGAGCACATGCGCCAGGCCGCGGACGGCCGTCGACTTGGCGGTGCCCTTCTCGCCGCGGATCAGCACGCCGCCGATCTCGGGCCGCACCGCACACAGCACCAGCGCCAGCCGGAGCCGGTCGTGGCCGACGATGGCGCTGAACGGATAGATGGGCGTCACGGCTGCCCGCTTTCTGTACGGCCGCGCAGCATCGGCACGTGCGGAATCCCGTCGTCGAGAAACTCGTCGCCGTCGCGGACGAAGCCAAGGTGGATGTACATGTCTTCCAGGTAGGTCTGGGCGTTGATGCGGCAGGCGTAGTCTCCCACTTCGGCCAGCGCGGCTTGCAGCAGCCGGTTCGCGTGACCCTGCCCGCGCGCGGTGCGCTTGGTGCAGACCCGGCCGAGCCGGAACCCCTTCTCACCGCCGGAATGCTCCTCCATCAGCCGCAGCGTGCAGATGACCTCGCCGTCCGCCCCTTCCAGCCAGAAGTGACGGGTCTCGGCCAGCAGATCGCGGCCGTCGAGCTCCGGGTACGGGGTGGCCTGCTCGACGACGAACACCTCAACCCGCAGCTTGAGTAACTCATAGAGGGCGAGGGTGTCCAGATCCTTGGCCCAGGATCGATGCAGCGCGACGTTCATGCCACCCGTACCGGTACGGCGTCGGCGGCCCGGTCCAGCAGCAACACCTTGCTGCCCCACGACCACACCTCGTCGAATAACGCAGGCTCGTCGGACAACTTGGCGCCGAGTGACGGCACCATCTCCTTGAGCTTGGGCAGCCAGGATTGATAGCGCTCGCCGAAGCAGCGTTCCATCATGTCGAGCATGGCCGGCACCGCCGTTGACGCACCCGGCGAGGCACCGAGCAGGCCCGCAATGCTGCCGTCGGCGGCCGACACCATCGTCGTGCCGAACTCCAGCACGCCGCCCTTGTCCTTGGCCCGGCGGATCACCTGCACCCGCTGCCCCGCCACAACGAGTTCCCAGTCGGAAGCGACTGCGGCTGGCGCGAATTCACGCAGTTCCCGCATCCGGCCGGACTCCGACAAGACAACCCGGCCGATCAGGAACCTGAGCAGGTCGCTCCGGTTGCGCGCGACACCGAGTATCGACGGCAGGTTGTCGAGTTTCACCGAACCGGGCAGGTCGGTGAGATGGCCCTGCTTCAAGAACTTCGGTGACCATCCGGCGAACGGGCCGAACATCAACCACGGCTTGCCGTTGACGAAGCGCGTGTCGAGATGCGGGGCCGCCGTCTGAGCGGCACCGGGACGTGGCAGGCCGTACACCTTGGCCCGGTGCGCGCCGGTCAACTCGCGGTTGGCGGTGCGCAGGAACCTCCCGCCGATCGGAAAGCCACCGAGTCCCTTGGCCTCGCCGATGCCCGATTTCTGCAGCAGCGGCAACGCCCCGCCGCCTGCGCCGACAAACACGAACTTGGCGTTAAGCTTCCGCTTGTCCCCGGTGCGCCGGTTGACGATCTTGACCATCCAGCTGCCATCGGATTGCTTGGTCAGGTCGTGCGCCTCGTGGCCGAACAGTGTCGTCATGCCCCGCTCGGCCGCGTAGCCGACGAGCTGCCGCGACAGTGAGCCGAAGTCGATGTCGGTGCCCTCCGGCGCCCAGTCCAAAGCGACCGGCTCGGCGGAGTTCCGCCCGGCGGCCATCACCGGCAGCCGCCTGGCGAACTCGTCCTCATCGGCGATGAGCTCCAGCGAACCGAACAACGGGTTGCCGATTAGCGCGTCGTGCCTGCGCTTGAGGTAGTCGATGCCGGCGGCGCCGTATACGAAGCCGACGTGTGGGATGGGATTGAGGAAGCTGCGCACGTCGCGCAGCACGCCGTTTTCGACGGCGTAGGCCCAGAACTGACGGGAGATCTGGAACTGCTCGTTGACCCGTACCGCCTTGCCGATGTCGATCGAGCCGTCCGGCAGCCGCGGCGTGTAGTCCAGTTCACACAGGCCCGCGTGCCCGGTGCCCGCGTTGTTCCAGGGATCGCTGCTCTCGGCGGCCGCGCCGTCCAAGCGCTCGATCAGCGTCATCGACCAATCCGGTTGCACCAGTCGCAACAGCGCGGCCAGCGTGGCGCTCATGATCCCGGCGCCGACCAGCACGACGTCGGTCTTGGCGATGCTGGCTTGGCTCATTTCGGAGCCGGGTTGGGGCACGATCCCAGGCTATCCCGGCGCGGCTAAGGTAACTGGCGTGAGTGCCTGGGAGCCCGACGTGCTGCCCGGCTACTGGCAGCAGACCGTTCCCCTTGGCGTCGATCCCGATGGGGAGGGCGAGCTCGTCGCCACCCTGATTCGCAGCGATGAACACGAGACGCCGGCCCGCCATGCCGTGCTGCTGGTGCACGGATTCACCGACTACTTCTTCAACACCGAACTCGCCGAGCACTTCCGCACCCGCGGCTTCGCCTTCTACGCACTGGACCTGCACAAGTGCGGCCGCTCCTGGCGCAAGGGCCAAACCCCGCACTTCACCAACGACCTGGCCCGCTACGACGACGAGCTGGAGCGCGCGCTGGACATCATCGCCGCCGCCACCAACGGCGCGAAAGTACTCGTGTACGGCCACTCCGCGGGCGGTCTGATCGTGTCGCTGTGGCTGGACCGGTTGCAGCGCCGCGGCGCCACCGCGGGCAAGCACGTCGCCGGCCTGGTGCTCAACAGCCCGTTCCTGGACCTGCAGGGTCCGGCGGTGCTGCGGACGGTGGGCACGGCTGCGATCGCCGCGTTGTCACGATGCCGCAAGAAGCTGGTGGCCCGTGGACCGACCGAGGGCGGTTACGGCACCACGCTGCACCGCGACTACGCCGGCGAGTTCGACTACAACCTGCAGTGGAAGCCGATCGGCGGCTTCCCGGTCACATTCGGCTGGATCAACGCGATCCGGCGTGGGCAGGGCAGGCTGCACCGCGGGCTGGACGTGGGTGCGCCGAATCTGATCCTGCGATCGGACCGCAGTGTGCGTGAAGTCAGCGACCCCGAGAAAGTTGAAACCATTCAGCGCGGCGATGCCGTGCTGGACGTCAAGCAGATCGCCCGGTGGGCCGGCTGTATCGGCAACCGCACCACGATCGTGCCCATCGCCGACGCCAAGCACGACGTGTTCTTGTCGCTGGCCGAGCCACGCCAGGCCGCCTACCACGAACTCGGCCGGTGGCTGGATTGGTATTTGGCCGAAACATCAGATGCCGCAAATCAGTCGGAGCGAGGATGACCGACATGGCCCATTTCGACATAGCGATCATCGGCACCGGTTCAGGCAACAGCATCCTGGATGAGCGCTATGCCGACAAGCGGATCGCGATCTGCGAGCAGAACATCTTCGGCGGCACCTGCCTCAACGTCGGCTGCATACCGACCAAGATGTTCGTCTATGCCGCCGGGGTGGCCCAAAGCGTCAGAGAGTCAGCACGATACGGTGTCGACGCCCATGTCGACGGGGTCAGATGGAGCGACATCGTCTCCCGGGTGTTCGGCCGCATCGATCCCCTCGCACTGGGCGGCGAGAACTACCGACGAGCGTCGCCGAACGTCGAGGTGTTCTCCGGCCACACGCGCTTCGGCCGGCCGAAGCCGGACGGCCGATATGCATTCCGCACCGACGACGGCGACGAGTTCACGGCCGACCAGGTGGTGATCGCTGCTGGTTCGCGTGCTGTGGTTCCCGAAGCCATCGCCGAATGCGGTGTGTCCTACCACACCAGCGACACGATCATGCGGATCGCCGACGTGCCTGAGCATCTCGTGATCGTCGGTGGCGGCTACGTCGCCGCCGAATTCGCGCACATCTTCGATTCGCTCGGCAGTCGGGTGACGTTGTTGATCCGCGGGAGCACGCTGTTGCGCGGGCACGACGACGACATCACCATGCGCTTCACCGACATCGCCGCCAAGAAATGGAAGATCCGCGACCACCGCGAGATGATCGACGCGCGACAGGTCGGCAATGGTGTCGAGATACGTTGCGACGACGGCTCAACATTGCGCGGCGATACTCTGCTGGTGGCGACCGGCCGGGTTCCCAACGGTGACCTCCTCGACGCCGAACAGGCCGGCATCAAGGTCGGGGCACGAGGCCAGGTTGTCGTCGACGAATTTCAACGCACCTCCGCCCGTGGGGTGTTCGCGCTCGGCGACGTGTCGTCGGACTATCAGCTCAAGCACGTCGCCAACCACGAAGCCCGCGTCGTGCGGCACAACCTGTTGGAGGACTGGGACGACACCGATGCGCTGATGCCGTCCGATCACCGTTATGTGCCATCTGCAGTGTTCACCGATCCGCAGATCGCGAGCGTGGGGCTCACCGAGAATCAAGCGCGGGCAAAGGGATTCAAGGTCAAGGTGAAGATCCAGGATTACAGCGACGTCGCGTATGGGTGGGCGATGGAGGACACCACAGGAATCGCGAAGATCGTCGTCGACGAGGACACCGGGCTGATTCTCGGCGCGCACATCATGGGCCATCAGGCCTCATCCTTGATTCAACCGGTCGTCCAGGCGATGAGTTTCGACCTGCCCGCGCAGGACATGGCGCGCGGCCAGTACTGGATCCACCCCGCGCTGCCCGAGGTCATCGAGAATGCCTTGTTGGCGCTGTGCGGCGAGCCACCGTGGCCGCCCTCGCGCCGGCACTGATCTCACTCGACCGTTGGGGCCCAGCGTTTCTCAACCTGCCCGAAGTGCCAGACCGCCAGCGCAATCAGCCAGGCCGCGAGGAACAACCCGACGATCATGAACCCGACGAACCCGAGATTCGCCGATCCGATCGCGGCCAGCAGACCCGACTCGATGCCGAGGCGGTCGGCCAGCAGGCCGGCGAGCACGATGACGCCGATGACGAGGGCGACGACCACCGACAGCACCGTCACGGTGAGGTTGTAGTACACCTTGCGGACCGGCTGGAGGAACGCCCAGCCGTAGGCCCGCGACATGAGAATGCCGTCGAGCGCGTCGAACAGGCTCATCCCGGCCGCGAACAGCACGGGCAGCACCAGGATGGCGTACCACGGCATGGTGAACGCCGCCGTGCCTGCGGCCAGCACCAGCAGCGCCACCTGCGTGGCCGTGTCGAAACCCAGGCCCATCAGCAGCCCGACCGGATAGAGGTGCCAGGGCTTGCTCACCCGGCGCATGAGTCGGGCGAAAAGTCGGGCCAGAAACCCGCGGTTCTCGAGCTGCCGTCCGAGTTCGGCCTCGTCGAAGTCGCCGCTGCGCATCCGGCGGAGCACCTTGGCGATGCCCACCGCGGCGAACAGGTTCGTCAGCCCGATCAAGATCAGGAAGGTACCCGCGACGAGGGAGCCGACCAGCCCCAGTGTCTGCAACAGCGGTGAGCCCTCGTCCTGCACCGGTCCCGCCACCGCGCGCACGCCGAGCGCCAGCAGGAACGCCAGCCCGAACACGACGCTGGAATGACCCAGCGAGAACCAGAAACCGGCGGACGACGAGCGGGTACCCTCGCCGACCAACTTGCGCGTGGTGTTGTCGATTACGGCGATGTGGTCGGCGTCGAAGGCGTGCCGCACTCCGAGCAGGTAGGCGGTGACGCCCAGTCCAACGCCGAATACGCCTGCCGATCCCAGCGTGATGTGCTGCGGCGCCACCCCGAACACCAGGACTCCCCATCCAAAGAGGTGGAGCGCCAGGACGACGCCGCCCATCGCGGCGATCGTCGTCCAATCGGTTCGATCGAGTCCCGTGGAAACGGTCGCTTCGGGCTGCTCGACGACGCTCATGCCCTCGACCCTATGCCCGCACCGGCTCACCTGTCTAGATGAACAGATGTTCAGGTGTGCCGTTTCGCCGCAGGCCAGCGAATCGTTTCAGCCGTGCTGAGCGCCGATCCGGTGCAGCAGATCGTGCACGATCTCGTCCTCGAGTCGGTAACTGACCTCTCGGCCGGTTCGGGTGGAACTGACCCAGCCCTGCTGCCGGAGTACCCGAAGTGCTTGCGAAACCGCGTTTTCCGAGCGCCTCAGCGCGGCGGCCAAATCCCCGACACAGATGCCCGGTGCCCGGTGCAGACACAGCAGGATCTCCAGCCGGTTGGGATCGGACAGCAGATCAAAGCGCAGCGTCCAGCCCGAGGTGTCGACGTCGGCCAGCGCCGATGACGCACGCTCGACCTGGAGCCGCTTCTCGGGCTTGTCCA
>NZ_JBOGDB010000324.1:0-15841 GCF_050701515.1 Mycobacterium sp.
GGGCGACGTCGTCGACGAGGCCGGCCAGCCGCGGCGCCGGGACGGCCAGCAGCACCGCGTCGGCCTGCCAGCCGCCGCCCTCGTCGTCGACCAGCCGCCAGCCGGCCTCCCCGCGCTGCACCCGCTCGACGGCCACCTGAGCCCAGCGGAATCCGGCCCGGCGGATCAGTTCGTCCAGCAACACCGCGTAGCCACCGTCGACCGCGCCGAACACCGATCCGTTGGTAGGCGGCGGCAGCGCATCCCGGACCGCGTCGGTCAGATTCGGCGCGCCGCGGTCCAGTACCGCGGCCAGTGTCGGGGCGGCCGCACGCAGCCCGATGGTGGCCGCCGACCCGGCGTACACACCGGCCAGTAACGGGTCGACGGAGCGGGTCACCACCTGCTCACCGAACCGATCGCCGACCAGCGCGGCCACCGAGGGGTCTGCACCCGGCCGCCAGGTCAGCGGGCGCGTAGGTTCGTCGCGCATCCGTTGCATGGTGGCGCCGTCCACCAGCCCGGTCAGCGAGGACGGGTCGGCCGGGATCCCGTTGAGGGTGTCGCGCGGAAGCTCATGCAGCTGTGCCTGGCTGTAGATCAGTGGCCGCACGCCCGTCGTGCCGATCTGCCTGAGGTCCAATTCGGCCAGCAAGGCCGAAACCTCGGGGCGGCGGGCGATGAACGCTTCCGCGCCGAGTTCCACCGGCTGGCCGCCGACCTGCTCGGTGCGCAGCACACCGCCCAGCCGATCGGCGGGTTCGAACAATGTGATGTCCGCGTCGTCGCCAAGCGACACGCGTAGCCGGTATGCCGCTACCAGGCCCGAAATCCCGCCACCGACAACGCAATACGATGGACTCATAGCGAATGCACCAATGCCACCGCGTCGGTGATGACACCCGGATCCGTTTCCGGCAGCACCCCGTGACCCAGGTTGAACACGTGCCCCGCCGCGCCCGCGTCCACCGCGCGACGGCCATCCTCGACGACCGCTCGGACCGCACGCTCGACGACCGGCCAGCCCGCGAGCAACACTGCCGGCTCGAGGTTGCCCTGCAGGGCCGTGCCGGGCACCACCCGAGCCGCGGCGTCGGTCAGCGAGGTCCGCCAGTCCACCCCGACGACGCTGTTGGGGGCCGCCGCCACCGCTTCCGACATCGCGCCGAGCAATTCGGCGGTGCCCACCCCGAAATGCGTCATCGGCACACCCGCACCCGCCAGCGTCTGGAATACCCGGGCGCTGTGCGGCAGCACGTAGGCGCGGTAGGCGGCGAGCGACAGCGTCCCGGCCCAGGAGTCGAACACCTGGATCGCGTCGATCCCCGCATCCACCTGGGTTTTCAGGAAGGCGATGGTCACGTCGGCCAGCGTCGTCATCAGGGCGTGCCAGGTGTCGGGTTCGCCGAACATCATCGCCTTCGTCCGTTCGTGGTGGCGGCTCGGCCCACCCTCGACGAGGTAGGACGCCAGTGTGAACGGTGCGCCGGCGAAGCCGATCAGTGGCACCTGGCCCAGCTCGGCTACCAGCAGCTTCACCGCATCGGCGATGGGCGCGACCTGTTGCTGTTCAAGGGGTTTCATGGCGCTGACGTCGGCCACGGTGCGTATCGGATGCTCGATCACCGGCCCGACATCGGGCACGATATCCAGTTCGATACCCGAGGCACGCAGTGGCGCGACGATATCGGAGAACAAGATGGCGGCATCGACGCCGTGCCGGCGCACCGGCTGCAGCGTGATCTCACACACCAGCTCCGGATCGAAGCAGGCGGCCAGCATGCTGTGCTGCGCACGCAGCGCCCGGTACTCGGGCAGCGAACGACCGGCCTGCCGCATGAACCACACCGGAAGCCGGCTTGGTTTACGGCCGCCGGCGGCGGCCAGGTACGGCGACTCGGGCAGCTCACGACGGGTGCTCATCGGCATCAATGCTGCCATGTGACGCGGACCGCGGGCCGTTTGGCGTCCACCCCCAGCGGATACGGCGCGCCTGCGCACAGCCCTGGCCAGATGGTCTAGCGTCAAGTCAGTGACCTCCGCCGAACCGGCCCAGTTCCGGGAAGCGGTGGCGGCAATGAACGCCACCACCGTGCGACCGGAAATCGAGCTCGGCCCGATCCGCCCGCCGCAGCGGCTGGCGCCGTTCAGCTATGCCCTGGGCGCGGAGGTCCGCCATCCCGAGACCGCCATCGTGCCCGAGCGGTCCGAAGGCGACGCGTTCGGACGGCTGATCCTGCTGCACGACCCCGATGGCGCCGAAGCCTGGGACGGCACCATGCGGCTGGTCGCCTACATCCAGGCCGACCTGGATTCCAACGAGGCCGTCGACCCGCTGCTGCCCGAGGTGGCATGGAGCTGGCTGGTCGACGCGCTGGAGTCGCACGAGGAACACGTCACCGCACTGGGCGGCACCGTCACCGCGACCACCTCGGTGCGCTACGGCGACATCTCCGGCCCGCCGCGAGCCCACCAGCTGGAACTGCGCGCGTCGTGGACGGCGACGACGCTGGAGTTGGGCCCGCACGTGCAGGCGTTCTGCGAGGTGCTCGAGCACGCCGCCGGCCTGCCCCCGGCGGGGGTGACCGACCTGGGTTCCCGCACACGCGCCTGAGATGACCGACGCGGACCCCAGCCGGGAAGCCGAACCCACCGAGCCAGCGGACACCGCAGAACCCGGGGCCGACCCGCTGCTGGTACCCGCCGACGGCGTGCCAGCGCTGTCTGTGACGGCAGACGAAATCAGCTCGGCCGCAACGCTTTTAGCGTCCGGGCAGGGACCGTTCGCAGTCGACGCCGAACGGGCATCGGGGTTCCGCTACTCCAATCGAGCTTATCTGGTGCAAATTCGTCGCGAAGGTGCGGGTACGGTGCTGATCGACCCGGTCAATCACGGCGCCGACCCGCTGACCACAATGGCACCGGTCGCCGAGGTGCTGGCCGGCGACGAGTGGGTACTGCACGCCGCCGACCAAGACCTGCCGTGCCTGGCCGAGATCGGCATGACGCCACCGAGGCTCTACGACACCGAACTGGCCGGCCGACTGGCCGGCCACGACCGGGTCAACCTGGCCACCATGGTGCAGCGGCTACTGGGGATGGGACTCACCAAGGGACACGGCGCGGCCGACTGGTCCAAGCGGCCGCTGCCACCGGAGTGGCTGAACTACGCCGCACTGGACGTCGAGGTGCTCATCGACCTGCGCGCCGCGATCGCCGCCGTGCTCGAGGAACAGGGCAAAACCGAATGGGCGGCACAGGAATTCGAGCACTTGCGCACGCTCGTCGCGACGCCCACCCGACGGGACCGGTGGCGGCGCACGTCGAGCATCCACAAGGTCCGCAACCCCCGTGCGCTGGCCGCCGTTCGTGAACTGTGGACGACCCGCGACCACATCGCCCGCCGACGTGACATCGCGCCGGGGCGCATTCTGCCCGACGCTGCGATCATCAATGCCGCGACCGCCGACCCCAAGACCGTCGACGAGCTCACCGCGCTGCCGATTTTCGGCGGGCCCAAACAGCGCCGCACCGCGCAGGTCTGGCTGGACGCGCTGAACCGGGCCCGCGAGGTTGACGACCCGCCAGAGGTGTCGGAACCACCCAACGGACCGCCGCCGGCCTCGCGGTGGGCCCGACGCAAACCCGAGGCCGCCGCGCGGCTGGAGGCGGCCCGTGCCGGTCTTGCCGAACTGTCCCAACGGGTTTCGGTGCCAACCGAAAATCTCATCACACCCGATGTGGTGCGGCGGCTGTGCTGGGACTGGCAACCGGGCCAGGACACCGAGGCGGCGATCGACGACTTTCTCCGCGAAGCGCTGGTCCGCCCCTGGCAGCGCGAACTCGTCGTTCCCGTGCTGGCCGCGGCACTGACTACCCCTGCGCCGTGACGTGGTCGACGTGCGCGAGGAAGTGGGCCAGCACCGCGTCGGGCGCCTCGATCTGTGGCCAGTGCCCGATTCCGTCGTCGAGCATGACGACGTCCGGATTGGGGATGACCTCCAGATAGCGCTGCGCCATGTGCCGACCGGAGTTCGGGTCGATGGGCCCATCGATCAACCGCATCGGAATCTCGGTCTGCCGCATCGCTCGCACCCACCTATTGCGATGGGTGTAGCGGTCATTGACGAACCTGCCCACCTTGTGGGTCACTCGCTTGCCATCGTTGTACTCGAGGATCTGGTGAAATAGGTCCAGCATCCGCCGTGACGGCTTGGTGTCCGGCCCGAACATCTCGTTGATCGTGGGTTCTATCAGCCGCCGCGATAGTGAGCTGCCCTGCAGCGGACTCATGATGTCCCCCAACGGCGTTCGTGACATCACCTTCTGAAGCAGCCGTGGAGTGTACGTCTCGTTGAACAGGCCGCCGTTGAGCCATGTGATCGATTCGATGTGCAGCGCCCCATACGCTTGCTGGGAGAACTCATGACGCGCGAGCATCTCCTGCGCGACCGAGTCACCGAGGTCGTGGGCCAAGACATGCGCGGACTTGACACCGAGCCGAGTCAGGAGCGCTTCGTGCATGTCGGCGTGGTCATGCACGGTGTACTCGTAGGCAACAGGCTTGCCGGAGAATCCCAAGCCGAGCATGTCGGGCGCGATCACGGTGAACCGCTCGGCCAGCGCGTCCCATAGCGGCGCCCAGTCCCACGAATTGAACGGATATCCGTGGATCAGCAGCAGGGTGGGGCCGCTGCCCGCCGTCCGGTAGAAGATGTCGAAGCCCAGGTAGTCGAAGTACTGCCCGGCGGCCTGCCAGCGCTCGAGTTCGACGTCCATGCCGTGCCTCCCAGCACTCCTTCACCGGGCGTCATCAATTGATGACGCGTTCAAGAAGCATGCACTACCCGTGTAGGCCCTGCCCTACGGTGGTTCGGGTGGGGTTGCTGCTTGGGCCCGCTCTTCGACATGTCTCCGACACCACGGCGCTGGTGTGGGTGCAAACCGACGGCGCGACCACCGTCGAGGTTCTCGGCTGCTCGGCGCCGACCTTCGAGGTGCGGGGTCACCACTTCGCCCTGGTCACGGTCACGGCGCTGACGCCCGACAGCGTCAACGAGTACCAGGTCCGACTCGACGGCAAGACGGTGTGGCCGCTGGCGGATTCGCCGTTCCCGCCGAGTGTCATCCGAACCCGCGGACCGGCGAGCGCACATCGGCTGCGGGCCATCTTCGGGTCGTGCCGCTACCCGAAAACCGAGGTCAAGAAGATCGAGAACAAGCTGAAGCTCGATGCGCTCGACTGTTACGCCACCCGGATGGCGCGACGTCCGATCGACGAGTGGCCGGATGCGCTCATCCTGCTCGGTGATCAGCTGTACGCCGACGAGCTGCCCCCGGAGGAGCGGCGGCGCCTGGCCGGCCGCCGCACCCGGCTGAACCGGCACGGCCAGCGCCCGCCGAACGAAGTGGTCAGCTTCGGCGAATACGAACGGCTGTATCGCCATTCCTGGGGCGACCCGGAGATCAGATGGCTGATGTCCACCGTGCCCACCGCGATGATCTTCGACGACCATGACATTCGCGACGACTGGAACGCCTCGGCGGCCTGGCGCGCGGAAATGGCGAAGGAACCGTGGTGGCGCGACCGGATTCGGGCCGGACTCGCGTCCTACTGGGTGTACCAGCACCTGGGTAACCTGAGCCCCGCCGAGTTGGACTCCAACGAGGACTACCAAAAGCTACGCACCGCCGACGGCGACACCTGGCCGCACCTCGTCGACGTCGCCGAGCGGGCGGACCGGGAAGTCGACTGCAGCAAGGGCATACGATTCAGCTACCGTTGGGAACTCGGCCGCACCCGGCTGATCATGATCGACTCGCGAAACGGCCGGATCCTGGAATCCGGCGAGCGCATGATGATCGGCGAACACGAGTTCGGCTGGCTCGAGGCCCGTGCCGAACAGCGCCTCGATTCGATCGATCACCTGATGCTGGCCTCATCGGTGCCGTGGCTGATGCCGCCCGCCATTGGCAATCTGGAAGCGCTGAACGAGCGGGCTGCCGACCGTCCCGGCTGGCGCGGCCGGCTGGCTGAAAAGATGCGCAGGGCAGGAGATTTCGAACACTGGCCGGCTTTCTTCAAGTCGTTCGTTCGGCTGGCCGAGATGATCGGCCGGGTTGCTGACCACCCCAACGGCCCGGCGACCGTCAGCGTGTTATCGGGCGACGTCCACCACAGCTACGCCGCCCGCGCCGATCTCGCCGGCGCCCGGCCCACCGGCGCGACCGTGCACCAGCTGGTGTGCTCCCCCGTGCACAACTATGTGCCGCCGTTCATCAAACCGGCGTTCATGCTGGGCTGGGCGAAGCCGGCGGCCGCGCTGATCCGATGGTGGACGCGGCGGCGCGGACTGCCGATGCCGCCGATCACGTGGACGAAAGTCTGCGGTCCACTCTTCGGGAACACCATCGCCACAATCGAGGTGAACGACCGTGCAGCCCAGGTGTTCTTCGAACAACCGCGCCGGTCAGCCGCGCTGGACGAGGTCGGCCGGGTCGCGCTCAGTCCAGCTGCTGACTGACCTCGCGCTCGGAAATCGCACTGAGCGCGGCCACCCAGCCGGTGATCTGGCGGGCGATGTCCTGGTCGGTCAGGCCGACCTCGGCGAGCACCTCGCCGCGCGACGCGTGCGCCTGGAACTCCTGCGGCAACCCGATGTCACGGCACGGCACGTCGATTTCGGCGCGACGCAGCGCCGCCGAGACCGCCGAGCCGACACCGCCGCGCACGCCGTTGTCCTCCATCGTCACGACCAGCTTGTGTGCCGTGGCCAGCGCCTCGATCGACTCGGGCACCGGCAGCACCCACCTCGGATCCACCACGGTCACGCCGATGCCCTGGTTGTGCAGCCGCTCGGCGACCGCCTTCGCCATCGCCGCGAACGGCCCGACCGCCACCAACAGCACATCGGCGGACAGGCCGACGGCAGGGACGGCGAGCACGTCGACACCTTCTCGCCGCTTGAGCGCCGGGATGTCTTCGCCCACATCGCCTTTGGGGAAGCGGATGGCCGTCGGCCCGTCATTGACGTCGAGCGCTTCGCCGAGTTCCTCGTAGAGCCTGGTGGCGTCGCGCGGCGCGGCCACCCGCATGCCCGGCACGATGCCCAGCATCGACAGGTCCCACATCCCGTTGTGACTCGCGCCGTCCGGACCGGTGATGCCGGAACGGTCCAGCACGATCGTCACCGGCAGCTTGTGCAACGCAACGTCCATGACGATCTGGTCGAACGCGCGACTGAGGAACGTCGAATAGATGGCCACCACCGGGTGCAATCCACCCATCGCCAGTCCGGCGGCCGACGTCATCGCGTGCTGCTCGGCGATGCCGACGTCGAACAACCGGTCCGGGAACCGCTTGCCGAACGCGGTCAGACCCGTCGGGCCGGGCATGGCGGCGGTTATCGCCACGATGTCACGGCGTTTGGCCGCGTACGTGATCAACGCCTCGGAGAACGTAGACGTCCAGCCGGGTCCGGGGACCTTGGTGGCCATTCCGGTCTCCGGATCGATGACTCCGCACGTGTGCATCTGCTCGGCCTCGTCGTTCTCGGCGGGCGGGTAGCCCATGCCCTTGCGGGTGACGACGTGCACGATCACCGGCGCGTTGAAGCCTCGGGCATTGCGCAGCGCCGCCTCCACCGCGTGCTCGTCGTGGCCGTCGATCGGCCCGACGTACTTCAGGCCGAGGTCGGTGAACATCACCTGCGGGGACAGCGCATCCTTCAGGCCGGCCTTGATGCTGTGCAGACTCTGGTAGCACAGCTCGCCAATGACGGGCACCCCGCGCACCGCTTTGCGACCGCCCTCGAGCAGCTTCTCGTAGGCCGGCTGCAGCCGCAGCCCGGCCAGATGCTCGGCGAACCCGCCGATGGTCGGCGCGTAGCTGCGGCCGTTGTCGTTGACCACGATCACGACGGGCCGGCGCGCCGCGGCGATGTTGTTCAGCGCCTCCCAGCACATGCCGCCGGTGAGCGCGCCGTCACCGACGACGGCCACCACGTGCCGGTTGCGGTGCCCGGTCAGCTCGAAGGCCTTCGCGAGCCCGTCGGCGTAGGACAGCGCCGAGCTGGCATGGCTGGACTCCACCCAGTCGTGGTCGCTCTCGGCACGCGACGGATAGCCCGACAGCCCGCCCTTCTTGCGCAGCGTGTCGAAGTCGTGGCAGCGGCCGGTCAGCATCTTGTGCACGTAGGCCTGATGGCCGGTGTCGAAGATGATCGGGTCGTGCGGGGAGTCGAACACCCGGTGCAGCGCCAGGGTCAGCTCGACGACACCGAGATTGGGGCCGAGATGCCCACCGGTTGCAGCGACCTTGTGGATCAGGAACTGACGGATCTCTTCGGCCAGATCACGCAACTGCGACTGGGACAGGTGCTGCAGATCAGCGGGACCGCGGATCTGTTCAAGCATCTCGCCAGTGTACGCACCGATGCCACCATCAGTCCCTTTCGAGTGTGTGACGTCTGGGCCGCGCCGTCGCGTCCGGTAAATCACTGGTGACGAGGCATCCGGGGTAGTAGATTCCCCCCTGGTGCGCCGGGAAGTCGGGTCGGCAGTCAGTGACCCGACTCGTGAGAGGTTCCCTGTGACCGCTTCATCAGCGGTGCCGACGCGCACCGCTACCATCTGCGCAATCCGCATCGACCGCATGACCAAGCGGTTCGGCGACATCGTCGCCGTCGACGACCTCAGTCTCACCGTCGCACCCGGCGAGGTGTTCGGCTTCCTCGGCCCCAACGGTGCCGGCAAGTCCACGACGATTCGCGTCCTGCTCGGCCTTCTCCGTCCCAGCGGCGGCCGGGCCGAGGTGTTCGGTATCGCGGCCGGTGACGTCCGACGCGCCCACCGCCAGCTGGCGTATGTGCCCGCCGACGTCGCCCTGTGGCCGACGCTTACCGGCGCCGAAATCCTCGAGCTGCTAGGCAATGTGGGCCCCACCATCGACATCGATTATCGGACAGAGCTTGTCGATCGTTTCGAACTCGACCTCGACCGGCCGGGCAAGACGTACTCCACCGGCAACCGGCAGAAGGTCGCCCTGGTTGCTGCGTTCGCAACCCGCGCGCCGCTGCTCGTGCTCGACGAGCCGACCAGTGGCCTAGATCCCTTGATGGAGCGGGAGTTTCGTCGCTGCGTCGCCGAGTCAAGAGAACGCGGCCAGACGATTTTTCTCAGCTCGCACCAGCTCGCCGAGGTCGAGGCGGTATGCGACAGGGTGGGCATTCTGCGTGCGGGCCGGCTGGTCGAGATCGACAGCGTCGCCGACCTGCGCCGATTGCGCCGAACCATCGTCGAAATCTCTTACCGCGGCACCGAACCGCTGCTGGAACACGTGCCAGGGGTCTCGACTGCGGAGCACACCGGCTCCGGGCGGCTGCGCTTCAGCCTGACCGGGCCACCGGCCCCCGCGCTCCGCGCGCTGGCCGCGGCCGACGTGACCACGCTGACGATGCACGAACCGACGCTCGAAGAGATCTTCCTCGACTACTACGGCGAGGAAGTGGGGTGACCGCCGCAACGATGCCCGTGGCACCGGCGGTACTGCCGACCACGGCCGCGAGCCGGGCTCTCAACGGACTGACGATGCGGCATATCCGTCGCGGTGCGCTGATCGTCGCTGTCGTGTGTGCGGGAATGTCGGCATTCGTTTCGGCCCAATATGATTCGATGTTCCAAGGAGCGTTGGACCAATCCGCGCTTCGCGCTCTCGCCCAGAACCCGGCCATCCGAACGCTGTTCGGACCGCCCGTCGCGCTGGACACTGCCGGCGGTTTCACCGTGTGGCGCACCGGCACCCCGGTGCTGGTGTTGGCTGCGGTGTGGATTCTGCTCGCTGCCACCCGGATCACTCGTGGTGAGGAGGACGCCGGGCGCTGGCAGCTCCTGCTCGCGGGGCCCGTGCGCATCGTGGATCTTGTCATCCGGTCAATGGTCATTCTTGTAGCCTCCGCGTTGCTGATCGGCGTCTTGGTCGGAGTCGCCCTGCTGGCCACCGGCACCGACGCGAGGGGCACCGCCGTCTACGCTGCGGGCGTTCTCGGCGTCGTACTCACCTTCGCCACCGCCGGACTGCTGGCAGCGCAGGTGATGCCCAGCCGACCCGCTGCGGTCGGGGTGACAGTGGCGATACTTGGCGCCGGTCTGCTGCTGCGGATGCTGTCCGACGGCATCCCCGGCCTGGCTTGGTCGGCGTGGGCGAGCCCGTTTGGACTCGTCGTGCGCGCCGCCCCGTACGCCGACAACCGGGTCGCGCCGCTGGTGGTGCTGGCGGGCTTCCCGCTGGCACTGGCGCTGGCCGCGGTCGCCGTAGCGCGCCACCGCGACCTGGACGGCGGCCTGGTGGCGGTGGCGACCAGCCGTGCACCACGCACCCGACTGCTCAGTTCGGTGGAGGGATTCGCCGTGCGCCGGGCGGTCCGGCCGGCCCTCGGCTGGGCAACGGGTATCGCCGCCTACTTTCTTCTTATCGGAGCGGTGATTGCGTCGATCCTCGAGTTCTTCGAGCAGAACCGCCGTTTCGCCGAGCTTGCCGCGGCCGCCGGCTTCGCCGGCCTCGACTCGGCGAACGGATTTGCCGCCGCGCTCTTCAGCCTGCTCGCAATTCCCACCGGGCTCTATGCCGCCACCCGGCTCGCCACCATGGCGTCTGACGAGAAGGCGCGCCGGTGGACAGCACTGTTCGCCGGTCCGTCGTCGCGAATCCGCTTGGCCTGCAGTGAGATCGCCGTGACGGCGGCTGGCGTGGTGGCGTTGCACGCCGTAGCCGCAGTGGCCATCTGGTGCGGTGCCGCCATCACCGATGGCTCGCTTGGCTTCGCCGCGGCGCTGGCCGGCGCGTTCAACAGCGTGCCGATCGCCTGGTTGGCATTGGGCGCCGCGGCGCTCGCACTCGGCTGGCTACCGGGCTGGGTCGGCGCGGTCGGAGCGCTGCCCGTCGCCGGCGGCTTCCTACTCAACGTGCTCACCCAGGGCACGCAAGCCCCGCACTGGCTGGTGAACCTCTCGCCGTTCGCGCACCTGGCTGCGGTGCCCAACGTGCCGCCGGACTGGACATCGCTTGCGGCGATGACAGTCGTCGCCGCGGCCATGACACTCGTCGGCCTGGTCGGCTACTCGCGGCGCGACCTGACTACCTGAAAGGCGGTAGAAGATGAACAACACGGCCGTATCGTGCTGATATGCACGCCGAGGAGATCACCGAGGACTTTCCGGTGATAACAGTCGATACCAACGCGCTGGAGGCGGCCCGGACGCTCGCCGAGCACCGCCTGCCCGGGATAGTCGTCACCGACGAGTCCGGCCAGCCTTACGCGGTACTGCCCGCATCCCAGGTGGTGCGCTTCCTGGTACCGACCTACGTGCAGGACGATCCGTCCCTGGCAGGTGTCATCAACGAATCGATGGCCGACCGCGCTGCCGACAAACTCGGCGGCAAGAAGGTGCAGGAGGTACTCCCCGACCACCTCACCGACGTGCCGGCGGCCAACGCGGACGACACGATTATCGAGGTGGCCGCACTGATGGCACGGCACCGAAGCCCGCTGATCGCCGTGATGAAGGACGGCAACCTGCACGGCGTGATCACGGCCTCGCGGCTGCTCGAGGCCGCACTGGAGCATTAGCCCATTGTCGACCACAATCGCGATCACCGTTTTCGTGATCGCCTACGCCCTGATAGCCAGCGATCGCATCAACAAGACTCTGGTTGCCCTCTGCGGTGGCGCGATCGTGCTTGCGCTCGGTGTCGTCGGAGCCGAGGACGCGTTTTTCTCCCACGAGACCGGTATCGACTGGAACGTCATCTTCCTGCTGTTCGGGATGATGATCATCGTCGGCGTGCTGCGACAAACCGGCGTCTTCGAGTACATCGCGATTTGGTCGGCTAAACGCGCGAAGGGCTCACCGCTGCGGATCATGATCCTGCTGGCACTCGTGACAGCAGTCGCGTCGGCGATGCTGGACAACGTCACGACCGTGCTGCTGATCGCGCCGGTCACACTGCTGGTGTGCGACCGGCTCGGGATAAATCCGGTCCCCTTCTTGATGGCCGAGGTTTTCGCCTCCAACATCGGCGGCGCGGCGACCCTCGTCGGTGACCCTCCGAACATCATCATCGCCAGCCGGGCGGGCTTGACATTCAACGATTTTCTGGTGCACATGGCGCCCATCGTCATCGTCGTCATGGTCGTCTTCATCGCGATGGTGCCGTTTCTGTTCCGCGGGTCGTTCGGCGTCGACGCCGCACGCGCTGCCGACGTGATGTCACTGAATGAGCGCGAAGCGATTCGCGATCCGACGCTTCTCGTCAAGTGCGGGATCGTGCTGGTCGCTGTGTTCGCCGCCTTCGTTCTCCATTCGTTCCTGCACATCGAGCCATCCGTGGTCGCGCTACTCGGCGGCGGAGCTCTGATCTTGATCTCCCGGCTGGAGCAACGCGAATACCTCGCCAGCATCGAGTGGGAGACACTGCTGTTCTTCGCCGGCCTGTTCGTCATGGTCGGCTCGCTGGTGAAAACCGGGGTGGTCGAGGCATTGGCCCGATCGGCTACCGAATTCACCGACGGAAACGCCCTGCTGACCGTGATGCTGATTCTCGGCGTGTCCGCGCCGGTGTCCGGAATCATCGACAACATCCCCTATACCGCGACAATGACGCCGATCGTCAGCGAGCTGTCGGCGACCATGACCGATCTCGCCCACCCGGATGTCCTCTGGTGGGCACTTGCCCTCGGCGCCGACTTCGGCGGCAACCTGACCGCCGTCGGGGCCAGCGCCAATGTCGTCATGCTCGGAATCGCCCGCCGCGCAGACAGTCCCATTTCTTTCTGGGAGTTCACCCGCAAGGGCTTCGTGGTCACCGTGATGTCGATAGCCCTCGCCGCGGTGTATATGTGGTTGCGGTATTTCGTGTTCGGTTAGGTGTTGACGTTGCCGCTGGCAACGATGACCTCCGCCGCTGCAAGAGTAGACTGCACACACGTAGGTCACGCGTCGGCGTGACGACGGCGGCCCGACAGGTGCCGCACGCAAACCGCGCTACCGAACTTCGGAGCACGAAATGGGCATTCCTTCGCCCCAGAAACCTGCACCGTTGTCCCGACGCGCCCGGTTGCTGCTGTTCGCGGCTGTGGGGTTCGTCGCGTTGCTGCTCGTCGTTCCGCGCCTGATGGACGTATACGTCGACTGGCTCTGGTTCGGCGAAGTCGGATTCCGTGGCGTTTGGTCCACCGTGCTGGCGACCCGGCTGATCATCTTCGCCGTGGTGGCCCTGATCGTGGGCGGCGTTCTGTTTCTCGCCATGACACTCGCCTTTCGCGCTCGGCCGCCCTTCGTGCCCGCGGGTAAGTCGAACGACCCGATCGCGCCATACCGGAACCTGGTGATGAGCCGGTCGCGATTGATCGGGATTGGCCTCGCCAGCGCTACCGGCTTGATATCCGGTCTGGTCGCGCAATCGGACTGGGTCACGGTTCAGTTGTTCGTCAACGGTGGCTCCTTCGGCATCGTTGACCCCGAATTCGGCCACGACATCGGGTTCTTCGTCTTCGATCTGCCTTTTTACCGGTCCGTGCTGAATTGGCTGTTCGTGGCGGTGTGTTTGGCGCTGGTGGCGAACCTGGTCACCCATTACCTGTTCGGCGGGCTGCGGCTGGCCGCCAAGGGCATGCTTACCCAGGCCGCCCGGATACAACTGGCCGTGCTCGCCGGCATCTTGATCCTGCTGAAGGCGGTTGCATACTGGTTCGACCGGTACGAGCTGCTGTCGAGTGACCGCAAGGAACCGACGTTCAGCGGCGCCGGCTACACCAGCATCCATGCAGAGCTGCCGGCCAAGCTCGTTCTGCTCGCGATCGCGGTCCTGTGTGCTGCGTCGTTCTTTGCCGCAATCTTCCTGCACGACATACGGATTCCAGCGATGGCTACGGTGCTGCTGGTGCTGTCCGCGATCCTGGTCGGTGGGGCCTGGCCGCTGCTGATGGAGCAGTTCTCGGTGCGCCCGAACGCCGCCAACGTCGAGCGCCCATATATCCAGCGCAACATCGACGCGACCCGGCAGGCGTATCGGCTTGACGGCGACCGGGTCGAGTACCGCGACTATCCGGGCATCGGCACCAAACCTCCCCGCGAAGTTCCGGCGGACGTTACGACGATCGCCAACGTGCGGTTGCTGGACCCTAATGTCCTTTCCCGAACCTTCACCCAACAACAGCAGCTCAAGAACTTCTACAGCTTCCCGGAGGTCTTGGACATCGACCGCTACCGCATCGACGGCGAGCTGCGGGACTACATCGTCGGCGTCCGTGAACTCTCCCCCAACAGCCTCACCGGCAATCAGACCGATTGGATCAACCGGCACACCGTCTACACACACGGCAACGGCTTCGTCGCCGCCCCGGCCAACCGGGTAAACGCGGCGCCCCGGGATGCCGCGAGCGTTTCGGACAGCAATAGCGGCTACCCCATCTACACGGTCAGCGATGTCGCGTCGCAGGGTTCTGATCGTCAAGTCATCCCGGTCGATCAACCACGCATCTACTACGGCGAGGTGATCGCGCAGTCCGATCCCGATTACGCGATCGTCGGCGGCTCCGAGGGGACCGCGCCGCGCGAGTATGACACCGATACCGCCAAATACACCTATACCGGTGCAGGCGGCGTTCCCATCGGAAACTGGTTCAACCGCACTGTGTTTGCCACCAAGTACACCGAGCACAGAATCCTGTTCTCCCGGGAGATCGGTGCGAACTCGAAAGTGATCTTCCACCGCGACCCGACGCAGCGCGTGCAGCGGGTCGCCCCGTGGCTGACCACCGACGCCGATTCCTATCCGGCTGTTGTGGACGGACAAATTGTCTGGATCGTGGATGCCTACACCACGCTCGACACCTATCCCTATGCCCAACGCGCCTCGCTCGACGGGCCCGTGACCACCGCGACCGGTGTCGTACGTCCCGGCGACGAGGTGTCTTACGTGCGCAACTCCGTCAAAGCAACCGTCGACGCATACGACGGCACGGTGACGCTGTATCAGTTCGATACCCAGGATCCGGTGCTGCAGGCGTGGATGAACGCCTTCCCCGGCACGGTGAAATCCGAGGATGAGATTCCCGACGAATTGCGCGCCCACTTTCGGTATCCCAAGGATCTGTTCGAGGTTCAGCGCGAGCTGCTCGCCAAGTACCACGTCGACGAGCCGCGGGAGTTCTTCACCACCAACGCCTTCTGGTCGGTACCCAGCGACCCCACCAATGACGCCAATCCGCAGCAGCCGCCGTTCTACGTCCTAGTCGGCGACCAGCAGACCGCCAAGCCGTCCTTCCGGCTGGCCACTGCGATGGTCGGCTATAACCGGGAGTTCCTGTCCGCGTACATATCCGCGCACTCCGATCCGGAGAACTACGGCAAGCTCACCGTGCTGCAGCTACCCACCGACACCCTCACCCAGGGCCCGCAACAAATACAGAATTCCATGATCTCCGATACCCGAGTGGCATCCGAGCGGACACTGCTAGAGCGTTCCAACCGCATTCATTACGGCAACCTGCTGACCTTGCCGATCGCCGACGGGGGCATGCTCTACGTCGAACCGCTCTACACCGAGCGAATCTCGACAAACCCGAGCAGCTCGACATTCCCCCAGCTTTCCCGAGTGCTGGTCAGCTTCCGGGAACCCCGCGCCGACGGCGGCGTGCGGGTCGGCTACGCCCCTACCCTGGCCGAGGCCCTTGACCAGGTGTTCGGTCCCGGCACCGGCCGCGCCGCAACGGCTCCCGGTGGTGATGCCGCCACCGCGTCACCGTCGGAACCCGGGCGACCGGCGCTGCCACCCGTGGCACCCCCGGCGGCTGCCCCGCAG
>NZ_JBOGDB010000325.1:0-15383 GCF_050701515.1 Mycobacterium sp.
GCGCTGAGGGTCAAGGTGCCGTGCTGCAGCCAGGGTTGCGCCGACGGCGAGGCGATGTCGTCGGCGGATCCGACCGCCAGCACCAGGCTCGACGCGTCCGGTGCCGGCGAACAGGTCGGCAAGTCGCCGAGGTCAACGACAAGCACGGCCGAGCACGCGGCTACACCGGGTCGAACGACGAAATGAGCCAAGCGCCGTCGACCTTCTTCAGGCTGACCCGCACACTGCTGACCGTCACGCTCGGTTCAGGCAGTCCCGAGCTTTGGGTGATCTGGTTGATGAACACCAGCACGACCGCCAAATCCGGGTGCAGCTCAGACACCGCCGCCTGGACGACCGACGCGGTGGTCTTCACCGATTTCTGCTTGGCCGCCGGCGTGACGATCTGCTCGGTGAACTGCGTGTAATAGGACAGGAAGTCGCCGGTGAGCTTGCTCCTCGCGGCGGCGAAGTCTTTGTCGAGCGTTTCCGGCGAATACGACAGCAGCGCGACCGTGCCGTCTTTTGCGGCCTGGATCGCCGACTGCTCGGCGGCGTCGCCGACCTCGCGATCCGGGAGCAACCGGAAAAAGAACAGCCATGATGTCACCGCCGCGGAGGCAATGAGAAGCAGCGTCAGCACGATCGCGGCCCACTGCGCCCGAATCCTTTGCGGCCACGGCCGCGCCGGGGCCTCGACGTCGGCCACTTCGGTGCCCTCTTCGGCGGTCACGGTACGAACTCGACTTTCGACATCTTGATCTGGTCGCCTTCCCTGGCCAGGTTCACGCTCAGCCGCCATGACCGGGGCTCCTGCTTGGCGCCGGCGGCATTCGTGACCCGCGAGCTGGCCGCGACCAGGACGGTCGCCGTGTTGTCATCCATCGACTTCACCGCGGTCGCATTCACGGTGGTCTCGGTGACCGCCTTGGATTCCTTTGCAACATCGATGAAGTCTTGTGCGGTGTTTTCGAAGTCCTGCTTGAACTGCCCGGTGGAACTGTCGATGATGCGCTGCACGTCCTCTGCCGCCCGATTGAAATCCAGCGACATCAACGTCACGACATTCTGGCGTGCCGCCGCGGAGAATTCGGCGGTCCGCTGTTGTTCGGCTTGGGTCTGCCGATGAAACCACGTCATGTATCCGCTGGCCGCCAGCAGACCACAGATGGCGAGGATCGCCGCTGCCGCGGCCACCACCTTCCACTGCGGGCGCGGTATCCGGAGCCGTCGCCGCTTGGCAGCCGGTTCCTCCGCGACATCCACGAAAACGGCATCGCTTTCGTCGGATTCCTCGACGTCGGAGTCGTCGACGTCGGAGTCGTCGACGGCGGTGTCGACGTCTGACGTTTCAGTCTCGGATACCGCTTCCGCCGCTGCGGTCTCCCGGCGCATCCGGATGGCTCGAGCGCGGGCACGGGCCGCCGCGGCGACCGCCTCCGCTTCGGTGGCCTCGGCCTCCGCCTCCTCGGCAAGGGCAAGCGCGTCGGCTGCCGCGGAATCGCCTTCCTTGGGCGGGACGTCGACTTGGTCGCCGTTCGGCTCCGGCGGGGGCTGCTTCCGGGACCGCATACGACCTCCTGTCCGATAGGCACCGCTAATGAGAATGACATTTTCTATTTTGGGTATCGCCGCGACCATACAGGATGCACAGACCTTCCGAAGAAGCGCACTTCCTGCGGAAATGCTATTTACGTGCTGTGGCGCTCAGCGCTGCTGGTTGATCAACTGGTCCTTCATCACTTTGCCTGTCGCGTTCAGCGGCAGCTCGTCGAGAAACTCTACGTACCGCGGCACCTTGAAGCCAGCCATTCGGTCCCGGCTCCAGGCGATCAGCTCCTCCGCCGTCGCGGCATCCTTGAGCACCACAAACGCCTTGCCGACCTGTCCGAGGCGGTCGTCGGGCACACCGATCACCGCCGCCTGGCCGACCGCGGGATGCTCGAGCAGGAAGCCTTCGATCTCGGCGGGATAGGCGTTGAAGCCGCCGACGATGAACATGTCTTTCTTGCGGCCCACGATGCGCAGCCGGCCCGCCTCGTTGAGGGTGCCGAGGTCGCCGGTGTGCAACCAGCCGTCGGCATCGATCGCCTCGGCGGTCGCGACGGGATCGTCGAGATAGCCCTGCATCACGCTGTAGCCACGCACCAGCACTTCGCCGTCGTCGGCGATGCGGACCTCGATGCCGTCGCACGCCACACCCGCAGTGGTGGCGATGTCCTCGAACGAGTCGCCGGGTCGGGACAGCGTTACGGTGCCCGCCTCGGTCAGGCCGTAACCCGTCGCCAACGTCTGGAACGGCAGTTCCTCGTGCACCCGCCGGACCAACTCGACGGGGATGTCCGCGGCACCGGTGACACCGGCACGCAACGTCGACAACTTGCCCTTGTCCTCGACGGCCAACAGTGCGTGATACAGCGTGGGCGGGCCGGGAAGCATGGTGATCCGCTCGGCCGCAATGAGTTCCACCGCGCGGTCGACGTCGAAGACGGGTACCGGCACCATCGTCGCGCCACGGATGAACGACGCGATCAGCCCCGCCTTGTACCCGAAGGTGTGGAAGTACGGGTTGACCATCAGGTAGCGGTCGCCCTCGCGCAGGTCGGCCAGCTCACACCATTCGGCGTAGAGGCGAAGATTCTGGCGGTGATTCATCATCACGCCCTTGGGCCTGCCGGTGGTGCCCGACGTATAGATGACGTCGGAGACGTCGGTACCGGTCACCTCGCGCGCGAACGGCGAACCGCTGGACAGGAAGTCGGACTTCAGGTCGATGACCGGCACACCGGCGGGTGCGGTGTAGTCCAGGCCCAGGAATCCCTTCTGAGTCAGGACCGCCTTTGCTCCGCTGCGTCCGATGATGTCGGCCGCTTCCTCCGTCTTGAATCTCGTGTTGACGGGAACCAGCACGCCGCCGGCGGTGAGCAACCCGAACGCCGCGATCATCCACTCCGCGGAGTTGGGCGCCCAGATCGCGACCCGCTCCCCCTTGTTGATGCCGAGTTCGGCGAATGCGCCTGCGGCGCAACGAATCCGATCCACAAGCTCGGTGAAGGTTAGGCGCAGCGGACCGTCGACGACCGCTTCCGCATCGCCGAAGCGGTCCGCCGTGCTCAAGACCATCTCGGGGATGGTTTGCCACGGTTGAGGGTTCGTCACACCGTGACGAGGCGACCGAGGTTGCCGCCCATGATCTTTTCCTGATCCTCAACGGGAAGGTGCTCGAGCGCAGTCACATAGTGCGTCGGCTCCGCAAGCCCTTCCGGATGCGGGTAGTCCGACCCGTAGAGCACGCGGTCCACGCCGATGAGATTGACCAGGTCGTCGATGCCCTCCTCGTAGAACGGGCTGACGTGGATGCGGTTCTTGATCTCCTCGATCGGGTTGCTGGGGAAGGCCTCGGGGGCTTTCTTGTAAACCTCGGCCATGCCGTCCAGCAGCGGGAACATCCACTTCGACCCGGCCTCGATGACCGCGACCTTGAGCGTCGGGAATCGGAACAGCGCGCCGTGAATCACCCACGAGCCCACCGCATCCTGAACCGGGCGCCACTCGTTGAGAATGGCCATCGCGTTGGTCTGGAAGGGCAACATCTCTTGGGCGGCGCCGTCCCACTCGGAGGTGTAGCGGGAGTAGCCGCTGTCGCTGGAGTGCATCGCGACCAGCACGTCGTGTTCGACACACTTCTGCCAGAACGGATCGAACTCGGGCAGGGCGAACGACCGCGGCCCGCGGAAACCGGGCACCGGGGCCGGACGGATCAGGATGACGCGGGCACCGCGCTTGACCACCCAGTCCAGCTCCTCGATGGCCTTCTCGACGATGGGCAGGGTGATCACCGGGGTGGTGAAGATGCGGTTCTGGTAGTTGAACCCCCAGACGTCGTCGAGCCACTCGTTCAGCGCGTGCACGATGACGTGGATCGCGACCGGGTCGTCGCGCAGCCGCTCCTCAACCAGGCTGGCCAGCGTCGGAAACATCAGCGAGCGGTCCAGGCCGAGCTCGTTCATCAGCTCCAGACGCGGACCGGGCTCGAAGAACGCCGGGATCGCGCGCATCGGCTCGCCGAAGAGCTCGCGCTTACTCTTGCCGTCCGGATTGCCGTACTTGAAGTACTCCTCCCACGCGCCGGGTTTCGCGACCACCGAGAAAGTGGGGTTCGGGATGTAGTTGCTGATCTGACCGCGCAGCGCGATCTTGGTGCGGCCGTTGACCTGCACGTACTGAACGACGTCCTGGTACTCCTTGGGCAGGAACTTGGTCAGCGCCTCTTCCGGCTCGTAGAGGTGGTTGTCCGCGTCGAACAGCGGAAACGGTATGTCGACCCGATGCGACAGTTGGCCCATGGAACACTCCTTTTCTTCTTGGGAGAATCCTATTCTCATCTTGGTTGGGTGGCAATCCTCTGCCGGACCAGAAACTTCTGCACCTTGCCGCTCGCGGTGCGCGGATAGTCGTCGACTTCGTGCAGTTCCTCGGGCCATTTCTGCTTGGCCACCCCGGCCCGCTCGAAGCGCTCGCGCACCTCGGCCATCGTCGGCATGGATTGGCCCGCTTTCACCCGCAGGACAGCGGCGGCGTGCTCGCCGAGCCGGGTGTCGGGCGCGGACACCACCACGGCCTCGGCGACGGCGGGCATCTTCAGCAGCACCTCCTCGACCTCGAGCGCGCTGATGTTCTCGCCGCCACGGATGATGACGTCGGCCTTGCGGTCGGTGATGGTCAGATAGCCGTCCTCGTCGAGCACGCCGACGTCGCCGGTGCGATACCAGCCGTCGGAGTCGAAGGCCCGCTCGGTCAATTCGTCGTCGGTGTAGCCGAGGCACAAATCCGGTCCCCGGCTGAAGATCTCGCCGTCTGGCCCCAGCCGGATCTCCACCCCGGGCCGCGGGTTGCCGTCGGTGTAGAGCCGTTTCTCCTCCGGCGCGTCGGGAGTCGAGCCGGTGATCGACGGGTGTTCGGAACTGCCGTAGGAACGGAAAACGAAGATGCCCATGTCGGCGAGCCGGCGAGTGACCGCGGCGGGCACCGTCGAGCCGCCGAGACCCACGGTCTTGAAGTTCGACATGTGTTCGGCGGTGCAGTCCGGATGGTCGAGCAGGCTGGTGACAAAGTACGGCGGTCCGCCGCCGACGGACAGGCCATCGGTCTCGATGAGCTTTAGCACCTTGCCGGGGTCCCACACATCGCACAGATCGATCGAGGCGCCCTCCAGCACCGGGATCAGAAATGCACCGAGCATGCCGATGAAGTGACCGACGGGTGTGGCGGTGAGCTGCCTGCCGCGGTCCTGTGGGTAATTCGCCAGCAGCTGGCGGGTTTCGCAGCCGAGGGTCCGATGGCTGTGGACGACGCCCTTGGGATCGCTGGTCGTGCCGGACGTGAAGGCGATCAGCGCCGGGCTCGCGGGGTCGGCCGGGACCGTGCCTTTCATCGGCTCGTCGTCGAGCAACTTGTCGAAGTTGCCTCCCACCAGACCGATGATCGGTACGTCCGAGCACAGGTCCGGCTGGTATTTCATCCGTCCGAACTCCTCGGCGGTGATGAACACCTTCGGCCGCGCGGTGGACAGGATGTGGGTCAGTTCCTTGCGGCCGTAGAAGTGCACGATCGGCACCACCACCGCACCGAGGAACGCCGACGCCCAGAACGACGCGGCGGCTTCCATCCAGTTCGGCAGTTGCAGAGCCACCACATCGCCGGGCCCGACACCGCGTTTGCGCAGACCGGCGGCCAGTCGACGGGCCTGCATCTCGACGTCGGCGAATGTCCCCGCGAACGGCCGGACGTCGGAGTGCACCCAGAAGCCGGTCTCCGGGTTGGCCTGCAGACCATGCGCCAGCAGCTCGCCCAGAGTTTCGGGGGTCCACCACCCCGCCTTCTCGTACCGTTTTGTCAGCTCAACGGGGATATTTCGCATGTATGTCGCAGCACCTCCGCCTCGCTGGCGATGCTATTCTCCATTCACGAGAATGCCAATACCGCAGGTGGAGAATGAACAATGGTTGACCTAGAGCTGGACGACGGTCTGGCGGTCATCACCATCGACCGCCCGCATGCGCGCAACGCCATCTCGCTCGAGACGATGGACCAGCTGGATAAGGCGCTTGACGGGGCGGAAGGCGCCCAGGCGCTCGTCATCACAGGAGCGGGTGACCGGGCCTTCGTTTCGGGCGGCGATCTCAAGGAACTGGCCGCGATCAGGACCGAGCTCGACGCCTCGGCCATGGCGTGGCGAATGCGCTCCATCTGCGATCGGATCGCGGGCTTTCCCACCCCGACCATCGCCGCGCTGAACGGGCATGCGCTCGGCGGCGGCGCCGAGTTCGCGGTGGCAGCCGACATCCGGCTGGCCGCCGACGACATCAAGATCGGTTTCACTCAGGTGGCGCTGGCCATCATGCCCGCATGGGGCGGCGCCGAGCGGCTGGTCGAACTGGTGGGCTACAGCAAGGCGCTGCTACTGGCGGGCACCGGCACCGTGCTGGAGGCGGCCGAGGCCGAACGCATCGGACTGGTGGACCGGGTGCTACCCCGTGAGTCGTTCGGTGAGCAGTGGCGTGCCATCACCCACTCGCTGGCGACCCGACCGGCGGGTGAGATCAAGCGAGTGATGCGCGGGGTGTCCACCACCGAAGCCGTCGCGGCCTTTGCGCGGCTGTGGGTTTCGGACGAGCACTGGGCCGCCGCGGACAAGGTAATGAAGCGCGACAAGTAAGTATAAGTACTTGCGTTGACTCTGCACCTATGGCGCGAAAGTGCGAGTAACTGCCGCCATCAGCGCAGAATCATCGAGTTCGGGCGTCCCAAGCGCGCCGGACTCGACGCAATATGTCGGCCGGCCGACTGCGGGCCACCACCCTGACCACCAGCCAACCCAGCTGATCGATGTCCTCTGAGCGTTCGATGTCATAGGCGAATTGGACTCGGTCCACGCGATGGTGATCACCGTCGTATTCGACTGCCAACATCAAGTCCTCCCAACCCATATCCAGGTAGTAGCGGCGATAGCCGTCCGCGCTTAAAACGGGAATCTGGGTCTGCGGTCGAGGGTATCCGGCGCGAATCAGCAAGAGCCGCAACGAAGTCTCTTTCGGCGACTCAGCGCCGGCGTCAACCAAACTGAGCGCAGCTTCGAGCTGACGCAGACCACGCGCATGCCGATGCTTGGCCGCCAGCTCCTCGACCGCCGGCACCTTGAAGTCGGTGGCGCGAGCCAGCGCGTCCAGTCGTTCGACCGCATGGCCGATCCGGTCGCGTCTGCCGAGATCGAATGCCGTCCGCTCCGGTGTCGTCACCGTGATGCCGTTGAGCTGTTGAGTCTCCTCCTCGAACAGCAGCTCGTCGCGAGCCACGACGCCCTCTGGAGCTCTCGCGTTGCGCCAGATCAACTCGACCGGCGCGTCGCCGTCGACCCATCTCGCGCCGTGCAGTGCCGCCGCGGCGAGGCCCGCCACCACTGCTTGCCGTCGCGACCACAACCAAGCGGCGACGGTGCGGTCCCGAAGCGACGGCTGCACCCGTTTGCTCAGATAAACGTTTGGCATCAACGTCCGGTAGTACCTGCGCAGTTCATGCCGAGTCACCGCACCCGAGACCAGCGCCTCACTGCCGATGAACGGTTGCTCCTCCCCCATGGCGGCAGGCTGCCATCACCCACCGACAAGCCGTCGACTTTGCGTCTAGGGCGACGAAGTGCGAGTAACACGCGCCGTCAACGCAGAGTGAACTATCCGCCCGTCGGATGCACGACGACACGCGGCGGACCCTGCCCTTTGCGCACTAGTCCGATGGCCTCGGGCACGTCGTCGAGGCCGATGGTTCTGCCGATGCTGGGCGACGGATCCAGCCGGCCGTCGGCCACCGCGTCGAGCGTGCCGTACCAGTCCTGCGGGTGCGGGCCGCCGCCGAACTGGATCGTCATTCCCTTGTGGGTGGCGTCGGTGCAATCGATCGTGCCCGCGTCATACCACCCGCCCGCGACGTAGAGCCTCGCCATGAACTCGCACGATTCGACCACGGTCTGCAGCAGGCCGTTCGCGCCGACGCATTCGAAGATGACCTGTGTGGTCTGAAAATTGTTGCTCCTGAACGTTTCCCGCCAGAGAGCGTATGGATCGCGGGTGTCCGGGTTTACCAGAACGTCCGCGCCGAACTTCTTGGCATACGAGAGCCTGTCATCGCTGTAATCGGACACCACGATCGGCTTGACGCCGCGGGCGGACAGCGCGGCCACCGTCGACAGGCCGATGGCGCCCGCGCCGATGACCAGCGGCAGCTCACCGGGCCCGATACCCGAACAGCGAACGTAGAACTCCCCCACCGCGAACGCGTCCACCACCGCGACCGCGTCATTCGGCACGCCGTCGGGCACCGTGCGGGACATCACCTCCGACACGACCATCAGCTCGCCGAATGCCCCCGGCGCGTCCGGGTCGTGCCCGATCACGTGCGGCTCTTCGCCGGCGCGGATCAGCAGCGGCATGCTGGTGACGCGCGCGCCGAGCGGAAAGTCGCCCGAACAGTCCGGGCCGTGGCCGACCACCTCGCCGACGAACTCGTGGCCCATCACCGTGTCGCGGTCAGAGTCCCAGACGAACCGCGGCGCGGAGTTCGGGTGATCCATGTAGTGCACGTCGGACGCGCAGATCGCCGCGCTGAGCGGTTTGATCAGAAGCTCTCCGGGCCCCGGTACCGGGTCGGCCGTCTCCCGCACCTCCAGCCGGCCGCCACGCAACACCACCGCCCGCATCAGTGACCCACGCGAGTGGCGTCGAAGTCGGCGGAGGCCGCACTCATCATCTGAACCAGGTTTCGTCGGTCCACTGTCCACACATACGACGCCATTGTCCGATTGATTTCGCCCACAACAAAGGTCGGCCCGTTGCCGATGTTGTCGATGATCTCTCGCGCGGCGTCCTCGGACCGCATGTCGCGATCCGGGTCGTACTCGACGCCCAGGCGTTCCATCGCCTCGGTGTAGGTGGTGCCCAACGGCGTGCAGCACACATCGACACCGTGCGGCTGCAATTCCGCCCAAAGCCCTTCCGCGAGATTGACATTGAACGCCTTCACCGCGGAGTAGACGGCGATATGCGCCGCCCCGGCCAAGCAGGCCAGCGAACCCACCAGCACGATTCCCCCGTGACCGCGATCGCGCATCGCGGGAGCGAAGTGCCGCGCCAATGCGACCGGGCCGATGCACGCCAGCTTGATCTGCCGAAGCGAGTAGTCGAAATCCTCCTCGAGAAACTCCGTGGTCCGGTTGGCGGCGCCGGCGTTGTAGACGACCAACCCCACCTCGAGGCCTTCGGTGGCATCAGCCAGACGTTCGCCGATGTCGGCGTCGGTGAGATCCTGAACCAGCGTGCGGACCTCGACACCGTGACGTTCACGCAGTCGGTCTGCCACCTGGTTGAGCAGCTTCTCGTTGCGCGCGATCAGGACGAGATCCAGGCCGCGCGAGGCCAATTGATCGGCCAGGCTGGCGCCGACGCCCTCGGACGCGCCGGCAATCATGGCCCATCTTCCGTACTTTTGCGCGAAGTCGGTCATGCCTGCACTCCTCCGTCCGTGGCCGGGCCGGCGAGATTGCCGCCTGTGAGCATCCGCGAGGTGTGGGTGACCCGGTGGCGGATACGCCATCCGTCTGCGGCCCGCACCAACTCGTCGTCGTAGTGACCGACGACGTCGACCCAGGGGGCGTTATCGCCGGGAGTCACCATGAGCACGGCGTGCACGTAGGTCCGCGCCGTGGCCGTGTCGCCATAGGTGGCAACGACGAAGTTCGACAATCGGTGATAGGTGGGCCCCATCGGGTTGTGCACCTGCGCGAACAGGTCGGTGAAGGCGTCAGGGTCGGTGAAATGTCCGATCTCGCCGTAGTCGAGGTCGACTTCGTCGGTCCAGCAGCTGCGAAACAGGGGCCAGTCCTTCGAGTCGATTCCCGTTGCGTACCGGGTCAGAACGTCGACGATCTGTGCCTTGTCCTCGTCCACGGGGCGACGCATCAGCAGGCCCACTGGACTTTGAGCGACCGCGGCCCTCGCAGGATCGCTCCGGTAATGCGGGGCTCCTCGACCAGCCGAAGGCCGGGCAGCCGGCGCAGCAGCACGTCGAGGGCGACGGCCAGTTCGCCTCGGGCAAGCGACGCTCCGAGGCAGACATGGCGACCGCGCCCGAATGCGATATGGGTGCGTGGGCGCCGGTCCAGGTTCCACCGATCGGGGTCTTCGAAGACGTCGGGATCCCGGTTGGCCACTGGGATGAAGCACCGCACCATCTCACCCGCAGGGACCTCGACGCCGCCGATGACGACGTCCTGCAGCGTCATCCGCGGCTCCATCGCGACCGATGATCCCCAGCGCAGCCCCTCCTCGACCGCCCAGTACCGCTCGGTTTCGTCGTCTATCAGACGCTCGTGCACCTCGGGCTGCTGCAGCACGGCGTACATCAGCGTGCCCAAGGTCAGCCAGGTGGTGTCCACCCCGGCCGGGAACAGCAGCCGAAGGAAACTGAGCACCTCTTCCTCACTGAGCCGATCGCCCTCGACCTCCTCGGACACCAGCAGCGACAGTAGATCGTCACCGGGATCGCGGCGTCGTTCGTCCAGCAGCGGTGCGACATATTCAGTGAACTCGGCGTTGGCGCGAACCGCGCCGTCTGGATCGGCGAGTATGTCCAACATTTTGACCGCCCAGGCCGCCATCTTCTCCTCGTCATCAGGCGGTATCCCGAGCAGGCGGTTGGTGATTCGCATCGGGTACTTTTTGGCGAAAGCCTGCATCAGGTCAACCGAGCCGAGCGCCGCGAACTCGTCCACAATCTCTTCGGCGATCGGCCGGAAGATCGGTTGCATGTAGATGGGAATGATCGTCCGACGAAAGGCCGGCGACACCAGTGCGCGCTTTACGGTGTGTTCGTGTCCCTCGTAGCCCTGGATGTTGGGGCCCATGAACGGGAAGGTCGCCGGCCGGAAGATCTCCGATTTCGAATAGCGGGTCTCGTCGGAAACCACCTCATAGACGTCGGCGTGCCGCAGCAGCACCATGCCACTGCCGGAGCTAAACCGAAGCCGGGCAATGCCCTTGTCTGCACGAAGCGCGGCGAGTCGGGCGTGGTAGTCGGGGATGAAATCGGCGTCGTAGTCGATGTCGTCGTCGAGGACGGCGTCGGCGCCTGCCCGGAGGAAGGCTGGCAGTTCGGCCACGACTATCACTATCCCACCCAGCGAAGCGTTCTCTCTAGACGAGAATGCCATTTCCGATTACTGTCAATCGAGTGTCGACTCAGCAGAAGGCGCTCGCGCCCGAGATCTCTACCTGGCCCGACGACAACCCACAGCTCGTTGGAAGCAACTGTGGCGCGTGCGGCGCCACCACGTTCCCGGTCCAACAGCGCTGCCCGAAGTGCAGTGGCGCCGATATGGAAGACGTGCTGCTTCCCCGCCGCGGAACGCTCGTGGCATGGACGACGCAGGGCTTCCCGCCGGGGCTGCCTTACAAGGGTCCCGCCGGCAAGGACTTCATCCCGTTCGGGGTCGGCCTGGTGCAACTCGACGACGTAATCCGCGTCGAGGGCCGGCTCACCGAGAACGACCCGGACAAGCTGCAGTTCGGCATGGACGTCGAGCTCACCATGGTGCCCTTCGCCACCGACGACGAAGGCAACGAGCTCGTCACCTTCGCCTTCCAGCCGGTGTGACAAGAGAGGAACTGTCGACTATGAACGACGTCGCCATCATCGGCGTGGGCATTCACCCGTTCGGCCGATTCGACAAGACAGCCATGGAGATGGGCGCCGAAGCGATCCAATCCGCGCTGACCGACGCCGGCGTCGGCTGGTCCGACATCCAATTCGGCTTCGGCGGCAGCTACGAGGTGTCCAATCCGGACGCCGTGACGCGGCTGGTCGGCCTCACCGGCATCACCTTCACCAATGTCTTCAATGCCTGCGCCACCTCGGCCAGCGCAATTCAGCAGACCGCCGACACCATCCGGCTGGGCAAGTACGACATCGGCATCGCGATCGGCTTGGACAAGCATCCTCGTGGCGCGTTCACCGATGACCCGGCCAAGCTCGCGCTGCCGCAGTGGTACGCCGAGAACGGGCAGTTCGTCACCACCAAGTTCTTCGGAATGAAGGCCAACCATTACATCCACAAGCACGGCATCTCGCAGGAGACGCTGGCCAAGGTGGCGGCCAAGAATTTCCGCAACGGCGAGCTGAACCCGAATGCGTTCCGGCGCAAGCCGATTCCGGAAGAGGAGATCCTCAACTCGCCGGTGCTGAACTATCCGCTCACGCAGTACATGTTCTGCGCTCCCGACGAGGGTGCGGCGGCCGTGGTCATGTGCCGTGGCGACATCGCGCACCGCTTCACCAATAAGCCGGTCTACGTGCGGGCCACCGAGATCCGCACCCGCCGCTACGGCGCTTACGAGGTGCACGCCACCTTCGCGCCGCTGGAGGAGGACTCGTCACCCACGGTGTACGCCGCCCGCGCCGCATACGAGGCCGCCGGGATCGGGCCGGACGACATCGACGTGGCGCAGCTGCAGGACACCGACGCGGGTGCGGAGGTGATCCACATGGCCGAGACCGGTCTGTGCGCCGACGGTGAGCAGGAGAAGCTACTGGCCGACGGTGCAACCGAGATCCACGGCACCATGCCGGTCAACACCGACGGCGGGCTGATCGCCAACGGTGAGCCGATCGGCGCCTCGGGCCTGCGTCAGGTGCACGAGCTGGTGCGCCAGCTGCGTGGCGAAGCGGGCGACCGTCAGGTGCCCGGCGAGCCGAAGGTCGGGTTCGCACAGGTCTACGGCGCACCCGGTACGGCATCGGCGACGCTGCTATCGGTCTGATCCTCGAGCCGACTCATCAGCGCTACAGCTTCTTCAGCGCCCGCACGGCCTTGACGTACGGTCCTGTTGTTTCCGCGCTCTTGCGTAGGCTCGGCTGAATCGCGCCCGCGTTTCCCACCACCAGATATCGCAAACCGGCGTCGCGGAATTCGGCTATCTGGTCGACGATCTCGTCGGGTGTTCCCACCGCGAACAACTCCGCCACCAACGACCGGGGTACCGTCGCCGCATATTTGAGTGCGGTCTCCTCATCGATCAGCTGCGGGATGAGATCCTGCACGCCGGTGAAGTCCGCGCCGAGCGGATGCTCCGCACCGTGGCGGGCCCAGTCCTCCGCTGGACAGTTGAGGGTGAAGATTCTGGCGATGTCGGAATCCAGAACCTCGTCGATCTCGTCGCGGGACTCGCTGGTGACGATGAAGCGAATGAGCGCGGGCTTGATGTCGGCCGGGTTGCGCCCGGCATCCGATGCGGCGGTCCGCACGACGCTGAGATTCTCGCCGTACAGCCCGGGCCGGGTGGTGCCGGGGAACCATGCATCGGCGTAGCGGCCTGTCGCGCGCAGCATCCGGGGCCCGTGTGACGCGATCCAGATCTCCGGCCATCTGCCCTTGTACGGCGGAAGGGCGAAAGTGGCGTTGTGCAAAGGGAAAAACGGTGAGTCGCGGGTGACCAGCTCGCCGTTGGAATCCCACAACGCACGGATCGTGGCCATCGCCTCTTCGAAACGTGCGACCGGCTTGGACCAGTCCACGCCATAGGGCGCGTTACTCTCTCGCTCACCGGTTCCGATCCCGAGGATGGCCCGACCGCGTGTCAATAGGTGAAGCGTGCCCGCCGCTTGTGCGGTGACGGCGGGATTGCGGCGCCCGGTGTCGGTCACCGCCACGCCCAGCCGCATCCGGCCAAGCTTGTTCGTGGCGGCCAAATAACCGAGCATGGTCCACGGCTCCAGATGCGCGTCCATCTTTGGGATCACGCGCGCGGCGCCCACGTACTTCGGCTTCCACATCGACGGTGGCAGAACAGAGGTCAAATGGTCGGCCAGCCAGAACGAGTCGGCACCGCAGGCCACTGCCGACAGATAGTCGGCCCGTACGGGTGGCTTGGGGCCGTAACGCGAATTGATCGTATTGTTCAGCACGCCTACCCGAAATCCGCCCATGGTCAGCCGGGTCCCATCAGCACCTGGTAGCGCCGGCTTGCGAACACCCAGTCCGCACCGTCGCGCACCAGTTCGTCCTCGTAGGACCCCACCAGCCTGCGCACATCGCCACCGCGTGGATGAAGAATCTCTAGGCAATAGCTCCGCGCGGTCGCGCGGTCCCCGTCCACTTCGATCGCCGCGACCTGGGTCAGGAACGCCATCCGGTCGAGCGCTTGCCAGATTCCGTCCCAATGCGCCCGAAGGGCCGGCTTTCCGCGGCACTCGCCGCCGGAACCCAGTCGCTGCCCGTCCTCGGTCCAGCACGACAGGTAGGCCTCGACGTCGCGACGGGTCACCGCGTCGCTGTAGGCGTCGAGGCGCTCGCGAATCTTTAGCCGGTCCTCAACCGGCCCGGTGAAGGCCACGGTTCTAGTAGAGGTAAATGGCGAGAATCGTGGCGAATAAGACGATGAGCCAGGCGTCGGTGGATACCTGCAGCCATTTCGGGGCTCTGCGTACTTCCATGAAGTACTGGATGACCAAGCGTGACTTGACAAGCGCCAGCGCGAGCACGGCGATGGTGATCCCGACACTGGCGACGGGTGCGGGGCCCAGCCAGTAGGACGTGAGGGTGAGCACGGAGAGGATGACCCACGCAAAGGTGGTGACACGTCCATCGGTTGTCGTCGTGGCCATCGATTCACCTCATCACGTAGAGCAGCGCGAAAATCACGATCCAGAGCAGGTCGACCATGTGCCAATAGGTGGCCCCGGTTTCCACCATCGACACCCGGCGCAGTTTCGGATTGCGAAGTTCGTTGAAGACGACGGCCAAGATGACGAGGCCGAGCGCGACGTGGAACAGATGCACGCCGGTCAGCATGTAATAGAACATGAAGAAGTCGTTGCTCGGAAAGGTCAGCCCCTGGCCGATTTTCGCGGACCACTCGTAGGCCTTGATCACGATGAACAACACGCCGCAGAGGCCGCCCGAAACCGTCAGCCGGATGGCTCGGCTGTGATCAGCCGCTCGGGTCGCCTGAACGCCTCGCGCAACGAACCATGAACTGGCGAGCAGCACCAGCGTGTTCAGCACGCCGATGTTGAGGCTCAGGTGTTGCTGGGAATCCAGGAACAGCTGTCGCTCCTGGTTGCGGTAGACCATGAAGACGATGAAGTAGCTCGAAAAGATGATCAGGTCGCCGAGGACGAAGACCCACATGCTCGAATCGCCGGGTAGGTGTGTCCGCTTCTTCGGCTCGGCCGCGGAGTCGTCGACCGTGGCTGCGGTCTGCTCTGCATTCGTCATGGATCAGTCCTGAATCCGTTCATCGGGCGACTGTCGTTTGATCGCGTCGTAGAGCAACTTGATGATGCAGAACTCCCAAATC
>NZ_JBOGDB010000326.1:0-3667 GCF_050701515.1 Mycobacterium sp.
CTTCTGGCCCATGGCGCCGACGCGCTCGTCGCTCCACGGGTAGTTGCGCGCGATGTCGGCATAGACGTCGAGGACCATCGTTGCCGCGTATGCCTGCATTCCCAGCGACTGCTGGGCCGGGGTGCCGTTCTCATTGGTGACGATCTCGGCGATCTGGGCGGCGCGCTTCTGCAGTGCCTGGGACAGCGCGGCGATGGCATCGGCCCGTTCCTCCGGCGTGGAGTTGGGCCACGGGCCATTGTCGAACGCCTCACGTGCGGCGGCTACGGCGCGATCGATGTCGGCCGGAGCCGCATCGGGCGTGCGTGCGTACACCTCTTCGGTGATCGGAGAGATGACGTCGATGGTGTGGTCGGTGGCGGGTTCCACCCATTCGTTGCCGATGAACAGCCGGTCGCGTGTCTCCATGTCGGGCTCTCCCATCTCTGGTGGTGCTGGGCCGATGGTACGGGTGTAACGCATCGGTCGTAGGAGCGATTTAACTCTTGGAACCGGGTCATCGCCCTTCAGCGGCGTTGGCCCTGTCCCAGAAGCACGCGGCGCCTGCTGGTCCATTTCCAGTGTCGGGGGAGATGACTGCACTACAGCGGTGGCGGTAAACGCCACTCTCTGAGACCAGAGGAGTCGAAACCCAAATGCGTGCCCCCCTCAAAACTTGCTCTCGGCGAAGTGTTGTCGCTGTGTTGGCGTCGGGAGTCGTGATCTCAATGACGGCGCTCACCGGGGGAGTCGCGCCTGCTTTCGCCAAACCCGACGACGGCGATCCGGTCGTGCCGACGATCGAGGTCGAAGCTCCGGAGGCCCCGCACGAGGTCGTTCCGGAGGAGCGGAAAGCGCCTGATGCCCCGGCACTGGTAGAGCCGCCGAGCGCGCAGGAAGCGCCGTCGTTGCCGCCCATTGCCGAGGCGCCACCTCAGCCTGCGCCGCAGGTCGAAGCGCCACCGCCGCCTGCGCCAAAAGCCGACCCGCCGAAAGCGGAGCTGCCAAAAGTCGAGGCACCAAAGGCCGAGGCACCAAAGGCCGAGGCGCCCAAGGTTGAGGCGCCGAAGGCGGAGGCGCCGAAGGTTCAGGCGCCAGAGGTTGACGCGCCACGCGCGCCGAAGCCGGAGGCGCCCGCCGCACCGCCGGAAGCCGTGGCGCCGTCGGCGAAGCCCGCCGAGCCGAAGCAGGATGCCGCCGATTCGAACGAGGCACCTGCGCAACAGGGACCAATCGCGGAGATCCCAAAGAATTCAGAGCCGGGCAAGCCGTCCGAGCCCGGCGCCGTCGCTCCTGCGCCGGACGAGCCCAAGGCCCCAGCAGCCGTTGAGGGTGAATCGGAGACCGATGGCTCACGCGACGACGTCTCGAAGTCCGCGCGGATCGCGACCGCTGAGCCCGAGACGCTGCAGGCGTCGCAGCAGGACATCCAACTCGCCAAACAGGCGAAACCCATTGAAGTGAAGCCGGAACCGGCGCAAAAGCAAGACGTCGACCTCCTGTCGAGTGCGATCAACCTGTCGAGCAACACCAAGTTGGGCCCGTTCGAGTCCGAATTCAACGTCGGGTCTGACTTCTCCGTCGGCCGCGACCGCGACTGGGACGACAGGCGCTGGGACCGCAAGGTCCGTCAGTGGGATCGGGACTGGATCGAGTACGACGAGTTTTTCCGGCCGATCATTTTCAATCCCTTCCGGGCCCCGGTGCGGATCGTCTACGCCCTCGCGAACGCCACGCGGATTTTGGTCATCCAGCCCCTGGCGAGGGTCGTCGTGAACCTGGCCGAATTCGCAGTGGACGTGGCCGAAATTGCTGCGTACAGCTTCACAGCTGTGGTTCTGAGCGGCGCCAACCTAGTCACCGACTTGGTAGACATCGCGGTGGGCACCTTCTTCGGCGGTGGTTTCGTCCCCCGCGTCGGGCTGCCGTTCGTGGCGCCGCCTCCGCTATTGCGCTTTGACAACGTGCCCGTCCAGGTGCGGTACTCGAACGCGACTTACGAGCCATTCCGGGTTCGGCAGATCGTCGACATGGGTGACGACGTCCGCTTCGGTGGACGGAAAGTGTTGCTCGACGGCGCGACGCCGGCGTGGGGCCAATGGACGACATCGCCGACCGGAGAGCGGCAGTTCGAGGTGCACCGAACTCAGCAGTTCCCAGGTTTGGGCGAGCCGCAAGAGGCGCCGCTGCCCGGTGACTACCGGATGCAGTTGGCCTCCGACGAGTCCGGTCTGGATCGCACGCAGATGTACCTGATGGCGGCCGCCGGGGTGATCGCCGGATTGGGCTTCGGGGCGCTCGGCCTCGCCTTCTTCCTGGGGCGCCGGCGGCCACAGGAGTAGACGCCGGCGATCTGGACAGCTGTCTGGGGCCCGAGCTGGTGCTGCGGGAAACGAATCTCCCTGTAGCCGCCACTCGGGCCCTACCAGCAGCCTTGTTTGCCAATGCCTCCGTCCGATAGCTTGGACAGCTGTCCAGCAGCGGTAGGAGAGCCATGGCCATTCGGGTCGCGCACATCGGCACGGGCAACGTCGGCCGCATCGCGCTGAACCAGCTCATCAGCAATCCCCAGTTCGACGTGACCGGGGTCTGGGTGTCCTCGAAAGACAAGGTCGGCAAGGACGCCGGTGAGCTTGCCGGACTCGATATCTCCACCGGGATCGCCGCCACCAACGATCTGGACGCCCTGCTGGCCACCGAACCCGACTGCGCCGTGTACTGCGCGATGGGCGACAACCGGATACCCGAGGCCGTCGCCGACTGCCGACGCATCCTGGCCGCCGGCGTCAACCTCGTCGGCACTTCTCCTGGCGTGTTCCAGTACCCGTGGGGCGTAATGCCCGACAAGTACATCGCGCCGATGGAAGAGGCCGCCCAACAAGGGAATTCGAGTCTCTTCATCTCTGGTGTGGACCCCGGGTTCGCAAACGATCTCGTTCCGTTCGCGTTCGCCGGCACGTGCCAGAGCATCGAGCAGGTGCGCTGCATGGAAATCGCCGACTACGCCACCTATGACGGATCCACCGTGATGTTCGACGTGATGGGATTCGGCCAGATGCTGGACGAGACGCCAATGTTGTTGCAGCCCGGTGTGCTTGGGATGGCGTGGGGCACCACGATCCGCCAGCTGGCCGCCGGACTCGGTATCGAGGTCGACGAGACCAAGGACTCCTGCACACGGATACCCGCGCCCGAGGCGTTCGACGTCGCGGCCGGACACATCCCCAAGGGCGGCCAGGCCGCGCTGCGGTTCGAGATCCTCGGCATGGTCAAAGGCAGGCCCGCCATCGTCATCGATCACGTCACCCGGCTGCGCGAGGACATGTGCCCGGAATGGCCGCAGCCCGCGCAACCCGGCGGCTCATATCGGGTCGAGATCGTCGGCGAGCCCTCGTACACCGTCGACATCTGTCCGACCAGCCGCAGGGGCGACCACAACTACGCCGCCATCGCGGCGGGCGCGGGCCGGGTAGTCAACGCGATCCCCGCGGTGGTGGCCGCGCCACCCGGGATCAGGACGACGCTGGATCTGCCGTTGATCACCGGCAAGGGACTCTTCGCCGCGAAATAGGGCGCTCGACAACGACAAAGGAGAACACGGTATGGGACGCGTCGACGGAAAGGTTGCGCTCATCAGTGGCGGCGCGCGGGGCATGGGGGCGGCGCATGCACGGATGCTCGTCAAGGA
>NZ_JBOGDB010000327.1:0-9915 GCF_050701515.1 Mycobacterium sp.
GACTACCAACCCCGCGGCGTCAAATGCGGAAACTCACCCGAAAACAGGCCCTAAATGCCAACAATGTCTCGGGACATCTGTCAACGATGTCCCGAGACATCACAGTCGTAGCGGGGACAGGATTCGAACCTGCGACCTCTGGGTTATGAGCCCAGCGAGCTACCGAGCTGCTCCACCCCGCGTCGGGTAAATGCCAGGTTACCGAAGGACGGAGGGCAAGGCCAAATCACTGCCGATCCACCGCAGCAGCTCGTCGGCGGGCAGCGGGGGGTGTGCACGAAGCCCTGGGTGATATTGCAGCTATAGAAAAGCCCCGCGGCGACCCAGCCGACGCGTCCCAGACTCCTGAACCGACGCCACGCGTGCCGCGTGTAGTGCTTCATCCACGCCCCAAGGGTTGATCGCTCAGAACGTGAAAATGCCCCCAAATCGCATTAGTAGCAAACGCCAAGTTGGTTACTTCGCGGCGTTGTACTTCTCCATCGCGTCATCCAAGCGCTGCAACGCAGTGCCGAACTCACCGAAATCACCGCTTTGCTGTGCCCCACGCAGCTCACCGAGCGCGGAATTCACCTCCTGCAGCGCTGCGGCCTTGGCCGCCGACAATTGGGTCGCGCCGCCGGGACCCGGCGGCACCGCGGCGACCGGTGTCTGCCCCTCCGGTGCCCGGCCGGGTTGGTTGGGTGGCGCCGCGGCGGGCTGGCCATCGGTCGCCGGTGCGGCCGCCAGCGGCTGTCCGTTCGGCGACTCGGCCGGCGCCGGCCCGGTCGCGGTGGCGTCGGCGCCGGGTCCGAACAACTCGCGCAGCGCGTCGCGCACCGTGGGCCCGTAGCCGACCTGGTCGTTGTACATCATCGCCACCCGGATCAGGCGCGGGTATGACGACGAGGCGTCGCTGGCGCCGGGCGAGGCATAGACGGGCGCGACGTAGAGCAGCCCGCCCTGGGCCACCGGGAGCGTGAGCAGGTTGCCCCACCGGATGCGGTTCTGGTTGTCGCGGCCAATGACGCCGAGGTCCTGGCTCACCGCGGTGTCGGTGCTTATCGCGTTGAACGCCAACTTCGGGCCGTTGACCTGTCCCGGGATGGTCAGCACCGTGAGCTTGCCGTAGGTCTCGGGATCCGAACTCGCACTGATGTAGGCGGCCAGGAAGTCGCGACGGAACCGGTTCATCGCGCTGGTCAGCTGGAACGACGCCGAATTATCGTTGGCCGCAAGATCTTTGGCCACGATGTAGTACGGCGGCTGGTAGCTGCTGGCGGTCGGGTTGGGATCCAGCGGCACATCCCAGAAGTCCGAGGTGGAGAAGAACGTCACCGGATCGTCGACGTGGTACTTCGCCAGCAGCGCGCGCTGCACCTTGAACATGTCCTCCGGGTAACGCAGATGCTGTTGCAGCTCCGGGCTGATTTCGCTCTTGGGCTTCACCGTGTCCGGGAACACCTTCATCCACGCCTGCAGCACCGGGTCCTGCTCATCCTGCGCGTAGAGGGTGACGGTGCCGTCGTACGCGTCTACGGTCGCCTTCACCGAGTTGCGGATGTACGAGACCTGCTTGTCGGGGGCCAGCCGGTTGACGGCCACCTCGTTGGAGTCGGCGGTGGCGCTCGACAGCGTGGTCAACTCCGAGTACGGGTAGTTGTCCAGTGTGGTGTAGCCGTCGACGATCCACACCACCCGCTTGTTGACGATGGCCGGATACACGGTGGTGTCGGTGGTCAGCCACGGCGCGGCAGCCTCCACCCGCTCGGCCGGATCGCGGTTGAACAGGATCTTGCTGTTCTCGCCAATAACGTTGGAGAACAGGAAGTTTCGCTCGGCGAACTTGGCGGCGAACACCGACCGGCCCAGCCAGTTGCCGACCGGCACACCGCCGCTGCCGGTGTAGGTGTAGTTGCGGGTATCGGTGCTGGTTTCGAAGTCGTACTCCCTGGGCGCACCGTTCTCACCGACGATTGCATAGTCTGCCGAGGTGTTGGAGATGACCGGACCGAAGTAGATGCGCGGTTGATCCAGCGGCGCCGGCCCTTGGTTGATGTTGCCGTCCGGACCGACGGCGTTGACCAGGAACTCCGGATACCCGCCGTTCTGGTTGGGGTCGTTGGCGATTCCGCGCACCGTGTTGGCCGGCGAGGCGATGAAGCCGTTGCCGTGCGTGTAGACGCTGTGCCGGTTGATCCAGTCGCGCTGGTTGTCGATGAGCCGGTCCGGGTTGAGTTCGCGGGCGGCTACGACGTAGTCGCGCAAGTTTCCATCCCGGTCCCGATACCGATCCATGTTGAGGTGATCGGGGAAGTAATAGAAGTTCTTGCCCTGCTGGAACTGGGTGAACGCCGGGCTGACGATGGTCGGGTCGAGTAGCCGGATATTCGACGTCGTCGCCCGGTCGGCGGCCACCTGCTGGGCGGTCGCCTGCGCGTCGCCGCTGTAACTGCGGTAGCTGACTATCCCGTCGGTCAGCCCGTAGGCCTGCCTGGTGGCCGTGATACTTCGGCTGATGTACTCGCTTTCCTTCTGCGCGGCATTGGGTTTGACGCTGAACTGTTCGACGATCAGCGGCCAGCCCGCGCCGATGATCATCGACGACAACAACAGCAGGACCACGCCGATCGCGGGTATCCGCAAGTCCCGCAGCACGATCGCGGAGAACACTGCGATAGCACAGATCACCGCGATCGCCATCAGGATCAGCTTGGCCGGCATTACGGCATTGATGTCGGTGTAGCCGGCTCCGGTAAACGGCTTGCCGCCGCGAGTGTGGCTGAGCAGCTCGAAACGGTCCAGCCAGTACGCGACCGCCTTGAGCAGCACCAGGGTTCCGACCAGTGAAATCAACTGAATGCGCGCGGAGCGGCTCAGCGCCCCAGTCCGGCCGGTCAGCCGGATGCCGCCGAACAGGTAGTGGCCCAACAGGTTGGCGACCAGCGCCAGGAAGGTCGCGACGAACAGGTACTGCAGCACCAGCCGGTAGAACGGCAGGTCGAACGCGTAGAAGCCGAGGTCCATGCCGAACTGCGGGTCGGAGACGCCGAAGCTGCCGCCGTGCAGGAACAGCTGGATCCGCTCCCAGTAGCTCTGCGCGACGATTCCGGCCAGCAGCCCGATGAATGCCGGAACACCGATGCCCACCAGCCGTAGCCGGGTCATCACCGCGGTGCGATACCGCGCGACCGGGTCGTTGGGCCCATTGGTGGGGACGAAGACCGGCCGGGTCCGGTACGCCAACGCCAGTCCGGCGAACACGACGACACCGATCAGCACCGACACCACCAGGAAAATGACGAGCCGGGTGACCAGCGCAGTGGTGAAGACCGAGCGATAGCCGAGCTCACCGAACCACAGCCAGTCGACGTAGGCGTCGATGAAGCGCGGTCCGATCAACAGCAGCACCACCACCGCCAGCGCGATGGCAATCAGAATTCGGCTACGCCGCGTCAGCTTCGGCATCTTCGCCGCAGGCCGCATACCCACTCGTCAACTCCCGGTCTTCACCAATGTACGTCCTTGACGACGTGCCACAACTCTACGCATCGGTCCCGCGGGAAGGTGTCAACACCGAGAAGCCTCGCCACCGGCGGAAACCGCCTTCAATGCGTCCACCGCCTGGGCCAGATCGTCGATCTTGATCAGATCCATGCCGTTATCCCGGGCGGACTTCGCTTCATCGCAGTTTTTCGCCGGAACGAGGAACACGGTGGCGCCGGCCTCCTGAGCGGCCACGATCTTGTGCGTGATGCCGCCGATCGAGCCGACTTTGCCCTCGGCGTTGATGGTGCCGGTGCCGGCGACGAACTTGGATCCACTCAGCTCGCCGGTGGTGAGCTTGTCGATGACGGCCAGGCTGAAAACCAGTCCGGCCGACGGCCCGCCGATGTTGGCGAGGTTGAAGTCGATGGTGAACGGTGCCCACGGTGCCTCGATCACGCCGATTCCCAGAAACCCGTGCGGACGATCCGGATTGGAGCCCAGCTTGATAGTCGCGACCCCCGGCGGCGCGTTCTTGCGGCGGAAGTCGATCACCACCTCCTGGCCGGGAGTGGTCTTCTCCATCATCTGCTGAAACTGATCCAGGCCGCCGGTCACCGGGACACCGTTGACCGCGTCGATGGCGTCGCCCTCGGCCAGCTTGCCTTCCGACGGTCCGTCCTCGTTGACGATCTCCACCGTGACCGCCGACGGGTACTTCAGATAGCTCAGCGCGGCGTATTCGGCGCTGTCCTCGGATCGCTTGAAGTCTTTGGTGTTGGCCTGGTCGATTTCGTCCTTGGACTTTTCCGGCGGGTAGACCAGGTCACGCGGAATCACCTGTTCACGGCCCGACATCCACAGCGTCAAAGCCTGGCCCAGGGTGAGGTTGTCGCGCTGGGACACGGTGGTCATGTTGAGGTGCCCCGACGTCGGATGCTCATCGGTGCCCTCGATGTCCACGACCTCCTTGCCCTCGACCTCGCCGAGGGTGTCGAACGTCGGGCCGGGGCCCAGCGCCACATACGGCACCGTCACTATCGCGAGCAACAGCCCGAACGCCAAGATCGGCACAAAGGCGACCAGCAACGTCGAAATCCGCCTGTTCACGCCGCCAACACTAGACGGCCGCGGCTGCCAGGTTCACTGAGAGCGTGACCCGGGCGCCCGCGCGACCCGCTGGTCATGAGTACCGTTGAGGGCATGGCTGACCAGCCCTTCGGCTTCCCCTCCGGGGATGACCCCGAGCGCGACAAGCGCAAGAAGGATTCCGGCGCGGGTGATTCGGGGTCGGAGTCGTTTGACATCTCCGAGCTCGGTCAGATCTTCAGCCGCCTCGGCGAGATGTTCAGCGGCGCAGGCAGCGTGATGACCGGCGGCAACCAGTCCGGTCCGGTGAACTACGATCTCGCACGCCAGCTGGCGTCGAGTTCGATCGGCTTCGTCGCCCCCGTCCCGGAAAAAACCGGCACGGCGATCGCCGACGCGGTGCACCTCGCCGAGACGTGGCTGGACGGGGTGACGGCACTGCCGGCCGGCACCACCAAGGCCGTCGCATGGACTCCCAACGACTGGATCGACAACACCCTGGAAACCTGGAAGCGGCTGTGCGACCCGGTGGCCGAGCAGATCTCGACGGTGTGGGCGTCCGCGCTTCCCGAGGAAGCCAAGAGCATGGCCGGCCCGCTGCTGTCGTTGATGACGCAGATGGGCGGCATGGCGTTCGGCTCGCAGCTCGGCCAGGCGCTGGGCAAGTTGAGCCGCGAAGTCCTGACATCGACCGACATCGGGCTGCCGCTGGGCCCCAAGGGTGTCGCCGCGCTGATGCCCGATGCCGTCGAGTCCCTCTCCGAGGGTCTCGAACAGCCGCGCAGCGAGATTCTGACCTTCCTGGCCGCCCGTGAGGCCGCACACCATCGGCTGTTCAGCCATGTGCCGTGGCTGGCCAGCCAGCTGCTCAACGCCGTCGAGGCCTTCGCCAAGGGCATGAAGATCGACATGAGCGGCATCGAGGAGTTCGCGCAGGGATTCAATCCGGCGTCGCTGACCGACCCGTCGGCGATGGAGCAGCTGCTGAACCAGGGCATCTTCGAGCCGAAGGCCACCCCCGAGCAGACCGCGGCCCTGGACCGGCTGGAGACCCTGCTGGCGCTGATCGAGGGCTGGGTGCAGACCGTGGTGAACGATGCGCTGGGCGAGCGGATCCCGGGCGCGTCGGCATTGAGTGAAACGCTGCGCCGGCGGCGGGCCACCGGCGGCCCGGCCGAGCAGACCTTTGCGACGCTGGTCGGCCTGGAGCTGCGACCCCGCAAGCTGCGGGAGGCCGCGGTGTTGTGGGAGCGCCTGACCGAGGCCGCGGGTGTCGACGCCCGCGACGCGGTGTGGCAGCACCCGGACCTGTTGCCCCATTCGGACGATCTCGACGAGCCGGCCGGCTTCATCGACAGGATCATCGGCGGCGATACCAGCGGCTTCGACAGCGCCATCGAGGAAGCCATCGCCGATCTGGACAAGGATCCCGACCACGGGCAGGACGACAGCAAGGACTCGTAAGCACTAGGGGGCTGTCGGGGACCAAGGAGGGCTGGCGACGTGGAGGACTTCGACAGGGCGAGATCCGTCACGCGTGCCACATTTGTGGCCATCGCGCCCGCCATACTGTTCGCCGCGATGATCTGGCACCCCTACCTCCCTGGCCGGTTGCCGGATCACGCCGCAGTCGCCGAGGCCGTGACCGACGACACCACTCGGTGGGGCCTCGCACATCTGACGGCGGCCCTCGCCTCTGCGGCCCTCATCCTCGCATTCATCGCCATCCGCGGTTTCCTCCGCGAAGCGGGTGACAAGGCCTGGAGTGCAATCGGTCTGGGCTTGATCGTGATCGGCAGCGTGTCTAATGCCGTGCTGCCGGGGATGGAGTTCGCACCACTCGCAGCTGTCGAGACCGGCGCCGATCCCGAAGCCGCCCAGGTAGCCCTAGACCAGTGGTTCGTGCCGGTGCTGTTCATCGGAGCACTCGCCTTTGCGGCCGGCGTGGTGTGCGTTGGGGTAGCACTCCTCCGCCACGGGGCCCTGAACCCGATGCTGAGCTGGGTCGTCGTGGGTGCGCTCATCGTCATGGCGGCGTCCCGGTTGGTGCCGTTCGCCGCCGTCCAGTTCTATCTGCAGAGTGCAGCCGCGCTGATCGCGCTGTGGCCACTGGCCTGGGTTGTGTGGACGCGCGGCGGCGGTCCAGCCGCGTCCAGCCGCCCTGGCTAGGGCTGTGGATAACCTCGCCGGCTTGGCGGTGCGGCGTGGCATCCTCACCCCATGAAGCGCTATGCGCTCAACCCCGCCATGCCGGTGTTGTTGCGCCCCGACGGGGTGGTGCAGGTGGGCTGGGATCCGCGGCGCGCCGTGCTGGTCCGCCCGCCGCGCGGGTTGACCGCGCCGGCGTTGGCCGAACTGCTGCGCGTGATGCAATCGGGCGCCACGGTTGCCGAGGTTCACGCGCTGGCCGACGGCGTCGACGCGTCCGTGATCGTCGACCTGGTGGCGGCGCTGGTGGACGCCGGTGTGGTGTCCGCCACCAGCACACCGTGTCGGCGCACCCGTTCGGCGTCCATCCGAATCCATGGCCGGGGACCACTGTCGGATCTGCTGACCAGTGCGCTGCGCTGCTCGGGCGCCCGGATCAAGCACAGCAGCCTGCCGCACGCCGCCGTCACGGCGGAGACCACCGACCTGGTTGTGCTGTCGGATTACCTGGTGGCCGACCCGCGGATGCTGCGCGAGCTGCATGTCGCGCGGGTGCCGCACCTGACCGTGCGGGTTCGCGACGGCGCCGGTCTGGTCGGGCCGTTGGTCATTCCGGGTGTCACCAGCTGTCTGGGCTGCGCGGATCTGCATCGCAGCGACCGGGACGCGGCCTGGCCGGCCGTTGCGGCGCAGCTGCGCGACACCGTCGGAAGTGCCGATCGAGCCACCGTGCTGGCCACCGCGGCGCTGGCACTAAACCAGGTCGATCACGTCATCCGCGCCGTTCGCGGCGGCAACGGGTCCAACGGGGCACCCGGGCCACCGTCCACGTTGGACACCACGCTCGAGTTCGACGTCAACACCGGCTCGATCGTGGCGCGCCGGTGGTCGCGGCACCCTCGATGCTTCTGCTAAACGTCAAGTACCCCGGGGGGGTATCGTGCAACCATGACATCCGACCAGTACTTCGCGACCGACGGCGCGACCATCGCCTACCAAATCAGCGGAACTGGAGCACCCGTTGGTTATGCGCATGGCGTGCTCCTGAGCCGGGCCGCGGTACGGGGCCTGGGCATCTTCGACCTCGACGAAATCGGCGCCGGCCGCCGCCTGCTCACCTACGATCAGCGCGCTCACGGCCAATCCACTGGAAACGCCAAACCGGCCAATTACCGATTCGAGCAGGCCGCCGACGACCTGCTCGGCCTGCTCGATGCCGCCGAAATCCACGAACCGATCGACTTCGCCGGCTCCTCCCTCGGCGCAGCCGCGGTGCTGTATGCAGCGTTAGCTGCTCCCGAACGATTCCGGCGACTGGCCCTTCTGGTCCCACCCGTGGCCTGGGAATCCGGCCCAAATCAGCAGCGACATTGGTACTTCGACACCGCCGACACCATCGACGAGATCGGCGCCGCCGCATGGCGACAGCAGTGGGCTGATGCACCGCCGCTCCCAATATTCGCCGACTACCCGCAGGGCAAGTTTGACCCCGACATCGACGATGAATCGGCATCGGCGGTACTGCGCGGCATTGGACTTTCCGACCTGCCCGACCCCACGAAACTCAGCCCGCTCTCGCAGCCCGCGCTAATCCTGGCCTGGGACACCGATCCGCTTCATCCGGTGTCGACCGCAGAGCGCCTCGCCGAGCTGATACCCACATCAACGCTGCACATCGCCCGCACCGTCGACGACGTCATGACGTGGACACGGCGCACCGCGGATTTTTTCAACAGGTAGCAGCCGCACGGTTTCCCTGAAAACAGCTGTTGCCAGATGGTTGCCGGGTCGTCAGAACCGTAGGGGATGATGGTCTGGTGACTGACATCAAACGGGGCCGCGCCGCCCGCAATGCGAAGCTGGCGAGCCTGCCCGTCGGCATGGCGGGCCGGGCGGCCCTGGGGTTCGGCAAACGGCTGACCGGCACGTCGAAAGACGATGTCAACGCGGAGCTGATGGACAAGGCCGCCCAGCAGCTGTTCACCGTCCTTGGCGAGCTCAAGGGCGGCGCGATGAAGGTCGGTCAGGCGCTGTCGGTGATGGAGGCCGCCATCCCCGAGCAGTACGGCAAGCCGTACCGGGAGGCGCTGACCAAGCTGCAGAAGGATGCGCCGCCGCTGCCGGCCGCCAAGGTGCATCGGGTGTTGGACGCGCAGCTGGGCACCAAGTGGCGCGAGCGGTTCGCCTCGTTCGACGACCAACCGGTGGCGTCGGCCAGCATCGGCCAGGTGCACAAGGCGGTGTGGTCGGACGGCCGCGAGGTCGCGGTCAAGATCCAGTACCCCGGTGCCGACGAGGCGCTGCGCGCCGACCTGAAGACCATGAAGCGGATGGTCAGCGTGCTCAAGCAGCTCTCCCCCGGCGCCGACGTGCAGGGCGTGGTCGACGAGCTGATCGAACGCACCGAGATGGAACTCGACTACCGGCTGGAGGCCGACAATCAGCGCGCCTTTGCCAAAGCCTATGAGGGACATCCACATTTCGTCGTTCCGCACATCGTGGCAAGCGCGCCCAAGGTCGTGATCCAGGAATGGATCGAGGGAATCCCGATGTCGCACATCATCCGGGACGGCACCACCGAACAGCGCGACCTGATGGGCGCCCGGCTGTTCGAGCTGACCTATGACGCCCCACGCCGGCTCGAGATGATGCACGGCGACGCTCATCCGGGCAATTTCATGCTGCTGCCCGACGACAAGATGGGCGTCATCGACTTCGGTGCGGTGGCCCCGATGCCGGGCGGAATTCCGATCGAGCTCGGCCTGGCGACGCGCTACGCGCTGGACAAGGACTGGGACAACCTGCTGCCCACCCTGGAGAAGATCGGCTTCATCCAGAAGGGCGAGCAGGTATCGACCCGCGAAATGGAAGACATGCTGCGGCAATACGTGGAGCCCCTGAAGGTCGAGGTCTTTCACTACACCCGCAAGTGGCTGCAGAAGATGACCGCGGTCAACATGGACCGGTCGGTGGCGCAGATCAGGGCGGCCCGGCAGATGGACATTCCGGTCAAGTTGGCAATCCCGATGCGGGTGATCGCCTCCAACGTCGCGATCTCCTGCCAGCTCGATGCGCACATTCCCGCCAGAGAGCTTGCCACCCAACTAGTCCCGGGTTTCGCCGAAGAAGCGGCTTAGTTCGGGAAGACCCGGCAGCGCTTACGCGGCTGCCGGGCTTTCCTCGGTGTTCTTGCGCGGCCGGCCGCGCGGGCGC
>NZ_JBOGDB010000328.1:0-11787 GCF_050701515.1 Mycobacterium sp.
CGATGTCAGTCATCGTGACGGCACGCTCACCTTTCTCGCCGAATAACTCGACGGCGGCGTCGAGGATCCGGGAGTCGACCGGTTCCTCGTCTAGTTCGCCAAGGATCAACTGCATGACACTGTCCACAATGCGACTGATCGTAACGCAACGCCACGACGCTATGTGCCCGACTTCGCTCGGGCGAGTTCGGAGCGTTGGCGTCACAGCCCCACCACGTACCGATTCCAAGCGCTACCCAAGCTTGATGGTGAACCGGCCGATGTCTACTGCCGACCTTGCCCGTGACGTACCGACCATGTTTGTGGCATGGCTCAGACTGTTGCTGCGTTTCGCGCTTGACATTGCCGACTGTCTATTGGTGGTTCGACCCACCGATTGGGCATGCGATATCGGGGATATGGAGATTCCAATGGTCGGGTCCGCAACGATCGCGGTTCACGTCACCGGTGATGTCGGCGCTCATGCCGGCGATGTGCCGAGCACCGACACCTCGGCGCGAATGTCACGTCTGTGACCGCCATTCACCGATCGCAGCCAGGGCTTGACGAGCGTTCGGCGATTCGGGAGATCGGCGGCTGGGGCCGCCGGTATCTGCGGTCTCACCCCTTGCAATCGCTGCAAACGGTGGGCGGGCAGGTGGTGTTGGGCGTACGGACAATCCAGTATTTCTTCGTCGACCTGTTCACCGGTCGTTTCATGTTGCGGGAATTCATCCAGCAGGCCGCGTTCATGGCCGCTACATCCTTTGTACCAACACTTTTCGTGACGATTCCAATTGGCGTCACACTGTCGATTCAGTTCAGTTTGCTTGCCGGCCAGGTTGGCGCCACCTCGTTGTCCGGAGCTGCTACCGGGCTTGCGGTGGTCCGCCAGGGCGCGCCCCTGGTGGCCGCGATTCTGCTGGCGGCGGCCGTCGGTTCGGCTGTGAGCGCAGACCTGGGATCGCGAACGATGCGCGAAGAGATCGACGCGATGGAGGTGATGGGCGTTTCGGTGATCCGACGCCTGGTTGTTCCCCGGTTCGCCGCAGTCATCATCGTTGGGATTGCCTTGACCGGGTTGACCTGCTTTGTCGGCTACATCGCCGGCTACATGTTCAACGTGTACATGCAGAACGGAACTCCGGGTTCCTTTGTGACTACCTTCGCCTCTTTTGCTACTGTCGGGGATCTGGCACTGGCTCTTGCGAAATCGATCGTGTTCGGAGCGATCGTCGCGATTGTTAGTTGTCACAAGGGCCTAGACACCCGCGGCGGTCCGGCCGGAGTGGCGAACTCGGTAAACGCGGCGGTAGTCGAAGCAATACTGCTGCTGATGCTCGTCAACGTCACCATGACGCAGCTCTACATCCTCATCTTTCCTCAACAGAGCCTCTAGCTGTGGCTGCAACGTATACGCTCCCCGGCTCTCGCCCGTTCATACACGCGGCGGGTGCGGTAGGCCGGACGGTGGCCAAGGCCGGCCACATGACGTACTTCTTCGGCCGGATTCTGACGTCAACCCCGATCACGCTGCGTCGGCACCGACGAGAATTCCTTCGTATTCTCTCCGATATCGCGTGGGGTAACGGTTCGATTGTCGTCGGTGGAGGGACCGTCGGCGTCGCGTTGGTGCTGGGATTCACCGCGGGCGCACTGATCGGCGTCGAAGGCTACAACGCGCTGAACCTGCTCGGCCTGGGTCCTGCGACCGGCCTGATTGCTGCGTTCGGTTCGACACGCGAACTGGCGCCCATCATGGTTGCCATCGCGTTCATCACCCAAGCGGGATGTCGCTTCACCGCGCAACTGGGCGCGATGCGCATCGCCGAGGAAATCGATGCCACCGACGCGCTGGCCATCAAACCCATCCCCTACCTGGTGACCACCCGGGTTGCGGCATCCGTCGTTGCGATCATTCCCCTGTTTCTGACCTGCCTGGCGGTGAGCTATCTGGCCTGCCTCTTGGTGGTCAGCGTCTCCGCCGGCCAATCGTCCGGCACGTATCTGCACTACTTCAGCTTGTTCGTGAGCGGTCGAGATGTTCTGTACGCGACGATAAAAGCCGTCGTCTTCGTGTTCGTCTCCTCGACGCTTCAATGCTATTACGGGTACTTCGCGTCGGGAGGCCCTGCGGGCGTGGGCATCGCGGCCGGACGGGCGATGCGGGCAAGCATCACCGTGGTCATCATCTTGAACATGTTGCTGACCATGGCACTGTGGGGGGTCGACACCGGCGCGAGGTTTGGCGGGTAGCCATGCCGAACTCATTCGATTACGACCCTCGCAGCCCGACTAATCCTCGGCTTTTCGTTGTGGGCGTGTGCTTCGTGCTGATCGCGGCCGCCACGGCCGCACTGATGATCGCGAAATCCGAAGGCCGACTTGACAAAGTCGTGCCGGTGAGCGCCGAGTTGATTAACGTCGGTGATGGTCTGCCGGCCAAGTCGGACGTGAAATTCCGCGGCGTTCTTGTGGGCAGCGTGTCCGACGTCGTCCCCGCGCGGGCTGGGCAGCCCAACATCGTCCATATCAACCTCACACCTGAATATGCCGCCGGGATTCCCAACACCGTGACCGCGCGGGTGGTCCCGTCAAACGTCTTCGCGGTGTCGTCGGTGCAGTTGGTCGACAACGGAAGGGGCTCGGCATCCCTGCGGCCCGACGCGGTCATCCCTCCGGATCAGAGCCTGCCCACGGTGCTGTTCCAGACCACGCTGACAAAGTTCCGCGAGTTACTTACCGCCGTGGGGCGCCAGCCGGCCGAAAACAGTATCGGAGTACTGGCCACCCTGGGTGAGGCCACCCACGGACGCGGCCAGAAGCTGACCGACGCGGGACGAGATCTCAATGAGATTGTCGCCCAACTGAATAACGTTGTTACCAGCGACCCTGGCCCGTCCACAATTTCAGCGCTCACCGCCGCCGCGGATGGCTTGCGCGCCACGGCTCCCGACCTGTTCGACGCACTCGGTAGCGCGGTACGGCCGATGCGCACCATAGCCGAGAAGCGGTCCGCATTAACCGATTTCCTATCCGCCGGGCTCGGCACAGTCCGAACACTGGGTGATGCCTTCGACCATCAGACCGACAGATTGCTGAACATCACCATCCAGCTGACGCCGGTGGTGGGCGTGCTGGCCGATAACGGCGGCCAGTTCCAGCCCATCTTTACTCGGCTGCAGAGACTCAGCGATAAATTCAACGAGGCGTGGAACCCCGACACAAACCTTTTCACCATCAAGGCGATCGTCTCGTTAACTCCTGACCGAACCTACATTCGTGGCGACTGCCCCCGTTACGGCGAATTAACGGGCCCGAGTTGTCAAACGGCACCCGAAGTGGCCACAGCCCCCGCGCTGATGCCCGCACTAGAGTCCATGGGGTTCCAGCCGCCCCCGGGGGTCTCGGAGAATCGTCCCAATTTGGCGCCGCCGCGCGATTCGGTGCGGCCGGCCCACGAGTCTTGGCCTTGGTTGCCTGGGCCTGCTTCTTCAACACCACCGCCAGCCCCTTCTGCCGAGGCCCCGGCCGCACCGTCGGACCCCGCCCCAGCGCTTCCGGCCGAGTCCCCACCACCGGCAGAACCCGGTCCGCCGGGTGGCGTTCAACCACAAGCGGCAGTCATCGGCGGCAATGTTGGGCCAGTGGGAAGCCAGCAGGAAAAAGGCCAACTGAGCCTCATCGTGGGTGGTGAAGCCAACACGGCCACGCAGTTGCTATTAGGGCCGCTGGTGCGCGGAACGACTGTTCACATTGCGCCTGATCCAGGAGGTGCTCCTTGAGCTACCGCAAGCCGTTGATCGGCCTGATTTTCTTTTTGATCATGGCGATCGTTGCGACGTGGATGGTGTTCGTCACGTTGCGACGCGAGGTTGCAGGCCCGACGAACAGCTATTCGGCGGTGTTCTCCGACGTTTCGGGGTTACATCCCGGCGACGACGTTCGGGTTGCCGGAGTCCGTGTCGGGCGTGTGGACCGAGTCAATTTGGAGGGCACCCTGGCCAAGGTCACTTTCCGAGTCCAGAAGGACCAGATCCTCTACGGCAACACCGTCGCAGCGGTGACATATCAGAACATCATTGGACAGCGGTACCTCGGTTTGTCCCCGGGCTCGCGGGGAGAACAGACACCGCTTGCGGACCGAAGTCAGATTCCCCTCGAACAGACGGAACCGTCATTTGACATCGCCTACCTGCTCAATGGCTTCGAGCCACTGTTCACCCTGCTGGACCCTCAGCAGGTAGATAACCTCACCAACGGAATCGTCCAAGCGCTGCAAGGGGATTCGGGTTCCATCTTGACGCTGATTACCCAAACATCGGCTTTAGCTGAACAATTCGCGGGGCCGGATCAGATACTCGGCGAGGTCATCACCAACCTCAACGACGTGGTGACGAACCTGGCTGCCCAGAACGCCGACCTGCAAACAGTGATCAGTCAAGCGCGCGACGTGCTGGTGGGTCTCGGAAGTCGCCGGGAGAAGCTAGTCGCGTCGGTGGGTTCGATCAGCGCGGTAGTCGGAAGGTTAGCGACAATCACAGACAATCTGTATCCCGATGTACACGAACTCATCCAACGCCAACCGGGAGTTGCCGCTTACCTCACCGGTGAGGGGCAGGCTCGCTTCGCCTACCTCGGGGCCAACCTGCCATTTGTCCTCAAAGGCCTAGCCCGTATCAGTCAAGAGGGAAGTTACGTCAATGCATACGCGTGCAATATCAACGTCACCGTCTTCGCGTTCCTCGGCAGGCTGATCCCCAGCGTCGTCCAACGCGCCACACCCGGCGGTGCAATCCAACAATCACCGATTTGCAGGTAACCACAATGTCCGATCGCCTCAAGCGCCCCATCGAGACCTACAACAAGATCTGGCTCGGGACTATCTCGTTGGCCGTAATCGCCACCGTCGTCGCGGCCACCCTGATAGTCGGCCACCTCTCCTTGGGGCAGACCCGATACCAGGCCGAGTTCGCCCAAGCCGCCTCCATTCGCCCCGGCGACCAGGTCACCATCGCCGGCATCTCCGTGGGTACCGTGGACGGCCTCAAACTGGCCGGTGACCGCGTCATCGTCGCATTCAAGGCTCGCAAAGACGTTGCGTTAGGCAGCGACACCCATGCAGCCATCAAACTGACCACGATTCTGGGATCCCGCTACGTTGAGTTGACCCCGGCCGGCGCCAGTGTCCTCAACCACCACACTATCCCGCTTGCGAACACGTCGGTTCCCTACGACCTGCAAAAAACCCTGGCCGATGCGACGACCACATTCGAGCAGATCGACGCCGATCGCATCGCCGAATCAATGAGCGTCTTGTCTCACAGCCTCGACGGAGTGCCCGAAGCTCTACCGCAAGCACTGGACAACCTCAAGTCGCTGTCCGCCGTCATCTCAGGACGCCGCGATCAAATCGGCACATTGCTGAGCAGCGCCGACACCGTCACCGCCATGATCCGTGACCAGCAAGCCAATCTCGGGTCACTGGTGTTGCAAGGCCGAGATCTGTTAGGGGAGGTCGTGTCCCGACGCGCCAAACTGCAGCAGGTATTGGCCAGCACCACCGTGTTAGTCGACACCATCAGCAAAATACTCAACGACCAACCCGCCATCAACGAAATGCTTACCAGTGTGCAGGATTTCGCGCGGATGATCGGCGCGCATGACGCCTTGCTGCGAAACATCTTACAAGCGCTGCCGCTGCCTATCCGCAATATCGCCAACGCCACCGGTACTGGAAACTCCGTCGACCTCAACGTCCCAGCCGGCTTCATGGCCGACTCGTGGATGTGCGCGATCAGCGGCCGAGCCAAACAGTTCAACCTGACCGAGTACTTCAAGGACTGCCAATGAGCCGCAAACGTGCGCTACTAACGGTCACGATACTGATCGCCGCCGCCGGCCTGGCCATCGCTGCGTTCACACTCATCCCGCGCGCCGGCAAGTCAATGGTGGTGACCGCGCAGTTCGAGGACAGCGTTGGACTCTACGCAGGCAATGCTGTTTCCGTACTCGGAATGCCCGTGGGAAAAGTAACCAGCATCGTACCCAAGGACACCTATGTCGAAGTAACACTTGAGATTCAGGATGGTGTCGACGTCCCAGCGGACGTTCAAGCTGTGACCGTGTCAACGTCGATTCTGACCGATCGGCACATAGAACTCACACCGGCGTACGGCGGCGGACCCAAGCTGAAGAACGGAGATGTGTTGGGCCTACCTCGGACTCGCACGCCCGTTGAGTTCGATCGCACGCTGGCGATGGTTGATAAGCTGTCACGCGCGCTCCGCGGAGACGGCCAGGGCCAAGGACCGCTGGCCGACCTGGTCGGTATCGGCGCCAAGATCACTACCGGCAACGGGCAGAACATCAAAACGACGCTCGATCAGCTGTCGCAGGCGCTGCGCCTCAGTGCCGACAACGGCGCCCACAGTAAGAAAGACATCCAGGCGATCGCCGCCAACCTCGCGCAGTTGACGCAGGCAGCAGCCGACAACGACACGGCCATCCGCGACTTCGGGTCGAACGTCCGCCAACTCAGCGACATCCTGGCCGATGAGGATCTGGGCACCGGGAGCACTGGAGCGACAATCAATCAGATTCTCGCCCAAGCGACGTCGCTGCTAGAACAGAACCGCAACGGGTTGAAGAGCACAGTTGCCGATTTCCAGACCATAACCAAGGCCATGACCGACTATCGCCGCGAACTTGTGGAATTCTTCGACGTGGCCCCGCTGGCAGTCGACAACGTGTACAACGCGATCGACAGTAATGCGGGCGTTCTGCGCGTGCATGGCTTAATCGACAAGACCATCTTCAATGGTCAGATGGCGAAAGAACTTTGCAACCTCATCGGCGATAAGCAGCTTGGATGCGCGACAGGAACCTTAAAAGACTATGGACCGGACTTCGGCCTCACCGGCATGCTCGAACTGATGGCCGGAGTCAACTAATGACGCCCGGTCGAAGCAACGCCCGTCGCGGCTTCAGATGTGCAGCAGCGACCGCAATGATCACGTTGCTGACCGGATGCGCGACCGGGTTGGAGACACTGCCACTGCCGGCCCCCGGGGGGACCGCGAACACTTACTCGTTGACTGCCGCCTTTTCCAACGCGTTGAACCTGCCAGCGAAGGCGAAGGTGAAGCTTAACGGCGCCGATATCGGTGAAGTCGATTCGATTCGGGCGCAGCACTTCACCGCCTACGTGAAGATGCGCATTCGGGCCGATGTTGCGTTGCACGCCGGCAGCACCGCCGAGCTCCGTTCGGCCACACCGCTCGGTGACATCTTCGTCGCGATCCGGCCCGCTCCTAACCAGATCGCCGATGCAGCGCTCCTGCGCGACGGAGACACGATCGCCCTCGACTCGACCGCCGCCGCCGCAACGGTCGAGGAATTACTCAGCTCGGCGGCGCTGCTGGTCAATGGCGGGGCAATCCGGCAACTGACGTCCATCATCAATGGCGCCGGTTCGGCGGTGGGCGGGCGCGGCGGTGAGGTCGCCAAACTGCTACACGAGTCGAGCACGCTAATAAGCCGACTAAACGCCCGCTCGGCGCAGATCCAGACCGCACTGCGCAGCACCTCCGAGTTGGCCAAAACACTTTCGGCGAACCAGAGCACGCTCAACGAGGCCATCGCCGCCGGAGGCCCAGCAACAAGCGTCATCGCCGACAACACCGCGCAGCTAGCCGATTTGATCGACGGCCTCGCACGTATTACGGGCCAACTCTCCCGATTCCCCTCCCTGCAAGGGACCGACACCCGCAGCCTGATCGCCGATATCAACAACCTGTCGGGCGCGTTCAACGACATCAGTACCGATCCAAATTTGTCGATGATGGCGCTCAACCGACTGATCGGCATCTTCATGAAATTCACCAATGGGACGTCGGCGCACGCCAACCTCGAGGTTCCGCAACTGGCAATCGGCGCTTGGCCCGATATGAACTTTCCCGGCGACTCGGGATTTCATATGCCCGACGGCACCGACTGGCACGCCATGGTCGGCAGCCTTAGATATGAATGGAACCTGTTGTTAAGCCGAACATTCGGGGCCCAGCGCGACAGCGGGCAAGGGCCCCCGGGATGACGACGCCGTCGAACGCGGCAGAATGGGCCGCTCGTCTGATCGTCGATGCCGTCCGCGCGGTGGCGCGACAGCGTATCGCCGTGTCATGCATCGGCCTTGTCCTGACCTTGCTCGTCGCAGGGGCATACGTCGCCGGGGTAGTGAACCTCAATCCGGCACACAACACGATCGCCGTGCGAGTGCTCTTACGCGAGTCGGGTGGCCTGTTGCCGAACCAAGACGTCACTCTGCGGGGATCGCCCGTCGGCCGCGTCGAATCGGTCACCTTCACCGACACCGGTGTGGCGGCGGTAGCGGCCATCGACGCCGGTGTGCAGATCCCACAAAACAGTCTCGTCCGCGTCTCAGCCCTATCGCCCGCCGGCGAACAGTATCTGGATTTTCGGCCGGTGGACGACCATGGACCGGCCCTGACCGACGGCAGTGTCATCGGCGATCACCAGACGACGATTCCGGTGTCGCTGGCGCAGCTACTCGGTGAAGCCGACGGTGCGCTGGCTCAACTGGATCCTGAGAAGCTCGCGGCCATCACCCGTGAATTACGGGTAGGACGCCAGGGGCCACAGAAACTGGCGGACATCCTCGACGGAGGCGCCTTCCTGATCACCACACTCGATTCCGTCCTGCCGGAGACCGTCAGCGTATTGCGCAATAGCAGGCTCGTCTTGACAACACTCGGCGACGTCAACCCCGGGCTGCACCGCACCTCGCAGAACCTGCAGGAAATCCTGACCGGCGTGAACACCATGGACGGCGGCTTTCGGACCCTCGTCGATCGCGGCAGTGCGCCACTGACCGAGCTTGACAACATCATCAACGACAACTCCGAGACCATGGTCCAACTGCTCGCGAACCTGGTGACTGTCGCGCAGCTCTCGTACGTCCGGGTTCCGGCCCTGCAAGCGCTGTTCCCAGCCACACGTGGCTCGGTCATCGACTCGGTGAGCAGTATCGTCCACGACGGCGGGGTGTGGGGACTCCTCAACCCCTACCCGCGCTACAGCTGCGACTACAACCTGCCGCGCCGGCCACCCTCATTGCCGGACTTCGTGGAGCCATATCGCTACACCTACTGCCCCAACCCCGACCCCAACGTGCTGGTTCGCGGTGCCGAGAACGCGCCGCGACCACCCGGCGATGACACTGCTGGCCCGCCACCAGGTTACCACCCACACGCACAGACCGACCCAACACCGTTGGGCCCCAACTCAATACCGACACCATACGGTGGGCCACAACTGCCCACAGAACCACCAACGTAGAGCCAATCAACCAGGAGATGCAGGCAATGAAGCGAACAAACACCAAAGACGTCTTCGAACAGCTCGCCGAGCACGACGACCCCCCCGACACCGAGACGCCAAATAACACATCCGAAACGGAAGCCGGCGAAGCCACCGAGGCGCCGGCGCAGGATGACGATGACGCTGAAGCGACCAAGTCATCGGAGCCGGGTGAGGACGCTAGCCACGAGACGCCGGCATCTTCTCGAGGCCACCGTCTGCTCCGTCGACTCCTTGTCGTGGCGGCCGGCGTTGTCGTCGTTGCGGCACTAGCACTGTCAGGCTTCCTCGGCTGGCAACTGAAACAGCGCGAGGACACCGCCGCTGCCGGCCGCGCCGCCCTTGCGGTAGCGCAAAGCTACGCCGTCACGTTGACTAGCGTCGACAACAAAAATATTGACGGGAATTTCGCTGAGGTGCTCAACGGCGCTACCGGCGAATTCAAAGACATGTACAGCCAGTCGGCCAGCCAACTGCGGCAAGTCCTGATCGACAACAAAGCCATGAGCACGGGCACTGTCGTCGACTCTGCAATCAAATCCGCTACCAAGACCAAAGTTGAAGTGTTGCTCTTTATCGACCAATCGATCAGCAACGTCGTGAACCCCGACCCCCGAATCGACCGCAGCAGGGTCAGGATGACGATGGAACTCGTCGATAACCACTGGCTTGCAAGCAAAGTCGACATCACCTAGCGCTATGACCCGACACAGGTAACGCAATGCATACGATTCGGCGGGCAGTCTTGGTTTCGGCGACGGTGGCCGCGCTATCGCTGCCAGCGGTGAACGCGGCCTCGGCGGAACCGGTATCCAATGGCGTCACCTACGCGGCCGCCCCAGCCTCGATTGCCGGTACCAGTCCAGATGGGTTGGGCACATGGAGCGTTCATTATCAACGGATCGACGGTGGCCAACCGAATATCGCCGCCGCAATCAACGATGACCTCGACGCCGAAGCGGAAGCACAGGTTTGGCAAAACACGTGGGACGCATCAACGACACACCGGTGGACGTTCGAATCGACCGGCACATTGTCATTCCGTCCGCTCACGATTTCCGCACTCTTCGTCGGTGAATACGACACGGATCTGCCCAACATGCCCTTCCATACAGTGGCAACTCGTGTATTCGACAGCCGAAGGGGCGTCCTCATCACCTGGAACAATCTCTTCCGCGACAAGCAGGCTGGCCTGACTCGGCTGTCCGAACAGACCACCGCGATTCTGCCGACCATCTACACGCTGCCACCCTCATGGAGATCCGGCGGCGAGACCAACCCGCTCGATATCAACTTCAAATACTGGATTCCAACGGCCGAGGGTATCGAGCTGCACTTCCCGGATCACCAGTTTGGACGAGGGCTCCCTGTGATCACCGTGCCGTGGGCGAAGGTGGCCGACCTCATCGCGCCTGAGTTCCTACCGATCACGGAGTGATACTCAGGGGCACTAGCATTGCAGGCGCCCCCAGCATTGAGTGCTTGACCCAATGCTCCAGCCGCTCGTCGCCGCCGGCGAATAACGGCCCGGGGTGGTCGTTCCAACGGCACCCCGCGGGAGGCGACGGTCGCAGCCTCACCGGTGCGGCGACCCTGCGCTACGAGGATCCGGAATACCGGCGAGCCACCGAGGGCCTCACGGGCATCAGACAACCGCGTCGGCCACTTCCGCACCACCGTCAGCCACGCCGCCCAAAGCGAAACCCCTCCTCGGCCAGAACACCAAGCGGGAGTCCGGCCCTATGCGTGGTCGCCACAACACCGAGCCGATCCGACTCGTCGGAAGTCGGCGCCCCACCGAGCAGGAAATCGATCGTCAGCAATCCACCCGAACCCGTCACGTCATCCTCAACGCCCGATCCGCCGGTATCAACCTGCGCATGGCATCGAGCTCACGCATGCTCGACGGGCATCGTCGAATCCGGGAAACGCACCGTTATACCGAGTCAGCGACGAAACGTTCTCACGTCGCGGGCTACAGCTACAACGCCGAGGTTGCACGCCAGGCGAGAACGAACAGCTGGGCTCACTACACCAGTCAAGTTCTCCGGACTCATTGGGCGGGTTCAGTGAGTCCGGGCCGCCACCTCATACCGTGGCGAACCCGTACCTATTCCGAGAGTTCTGATAACGCTCAATGCCAACTCGGTACGGCTTGCCGGATTTCCGGCCGACGTGCTCGAGGATGCCGAATGCCGGGGCGAAGCCGGCCCACAGCCGCTGGATCGGGTTGGTCACGTGCCGGTTGAACCGGGCCAACCATTGCGGTAGTTGCATACCGCCATCAAACTCGTAGGTCATGGCCTACCTCAAGCCTCCATGGTTCACCCGGACGATCTTCAACAAAATCGCGATGGCGACCGGCATCAGCAACAGCGAGACGCTGACCGTGACCAAGCGCGGCAGCATGGCACCGCAGCTGATCCCGGT
>NZ_JBOGDB010000329.1:0-12185 GCF_050701515.1 Mycobacterium sp.
GGGCCCGGCTGTCGGGCCGCCCATCGGCATACTGCTGGCCGGCGCCGGTGCGGGCTCGTCGCCGGGGGTGTCGAGCAGATAGCCGCTGCCCAGCGCCCGGGTGAGTTTGGCGTGGTCCTCGTCGGTCAGGGCACCCTCGTCCACGATCTGCTGAATCTCGGCGATCTTGTTGCGCAAGAACAGCAGGAACTGCCGCTCACCGGCCGGCGTGCTCAGCGCGATCACCGGGTTGTTGATGGCCTCGATGAGCTGGCGCTGGATGTCCTGCAACCGGGCGCGCCCGGACACGGTGGTGGCATGCGCGGTCAGGATGGCTTCGGCGAGTTGTATTTCGGCCGAACGCATTCCGGAGTAATCGCTGCGCAACTCGGACTGCAGGGTGCGCACCGCATCGACGGCAATGCCGGACAGCGCGGTAGCGGGTGGTGTCACAGCAGCCCACCGCCGAGGTTGTCCTGCAGTTCGGGCCGCGGCGTGAAATCCTTCGGCAACGTCGGAGGCCCGACGCCTTCGAACAATTCCTGCGCGTGCGACAGCGCCGTCAGCACGTTGCTGACCTGTCCGAGCAGCCAGCCGTCCACGCCAACCCCTTTCGTCGCAAGCCAGCCTAACCCGCAGTAAGGACCCCCTTTCGCGGCAATTCGTGGTCGATCGCTAGGCGTCGAGGTCTTGCTGGACCAGCTCGGCGATCGTCTCGAGGGTCTCCTCGTCGTCGGAGTGCACGGTCACCTGCGCGCCGTTTCCCGCGCCCAGCGCCATGATCATCAGCGCCGAACCGGCATCGACCGGTGCACCGCCATCCATCGAAAGCGTGACGGGTACACCGGCGTTCACGACGGCTCCGGCGATGATGGCCGCTGGCCGCGCGTGCAGGCCGATGGCCGAACCGACGATGACGGTCTTGGCGGGCATGGGATCTCCCTCGCGTGCGCTTCGCCGATCAATTGCTGTAATCATGCTTCACATGACCGCCTCCTCTCCGGCGGGCTCGGTGCTGCGTGGCGTGCCGGTGGTGGCCGGCGTTGGGTACGCGCCGGTCATCCGGCCCGGCCGACTGCCGGTGCTCGATGACGCGGCTCCGGAGTTGGACGAGAGTGACCGCCCCGCCGAGGTGGCCCGGTTCACCGCGGCAGCCGGCGTCGTCGCCACCCGGCTACGCGACCGCGCCGCGCATGCGACCGGCGCGGCATCGGAAGTCCTGGCGGCAACCGCGACGCTGGCGCAGGACCGGGCCTGGCTGGGGGCCGCCGAGAAGCACATCAACGGCGGCACCCCCGCGGTGCAGGCGGTGATGGCGGCCGTCGATCGATTCGTCGGCCTCTTCACCCAACTCGGCGGCCTGATGGCCGAACGGGTCACCGACCTGCGCGACATCCGCGACCGGGTCATCGCCGAACTCAGCGGGCTGCCCGAGCCCGGCGTCCCGGTGCCGGCCATCCCGTCGATCCTGTTGGCCGACGACCTCGCCCCGGCCGACGTCGCCGGCCTCGACCTCACGCTCGTCGTCGCGATGGCCACCACGCTGGGCGGGCCGACCAGCCACACCGCGATCATCGCGCGCCAGCTCGCAATCCCCTGCGTCGTCGCGGTCGACGGACTCGACGCGGTCGCCGCCGGCGCCATGGTCCTCGTCGACGGCGCCCTGGGCACGGTCACGGTGTCGCCCGATCCCAAGGTGGCAGCCGACGCGGTGGCCGCCGCGGCGCGCGAGGCCGAACTGGCCGCGGACTGGACCGGGCCGGGCGCGACTTCCGACGGGCACACCGTGTCGATCCTCGCCAATGTTCAGGACGGTGCCGCCGCCCGAGCCGCCCGCGACACCCCGGCCGAAGGCGTCGGCCTGTTCCGCACCGAACTGTGCTTCCTCAACCGCGACACCGAGCCCACCGCCGATCAGCAGGCCCAGATCTACGGGGAAGTGCTGGAGGCATTCTCCGGACACAGGGTGGTCATCAGGACGCTGGACGCCGGCTCGGACAAGCCACTGAAATTCGTCGGGAGCCACCAGGAGGCCAATCCGGCGCTGGGCGTGCGCGGCATCCGGATCGCCGAGGGGAACCCCGGGCTGCTGGAGCGGCAGTTGCAGGCCATCGCCGCCGCGGCCGAGCGCACCGGCAACCCGCCGTGGGTGATGGCGCCGATGATCGCCACCGCCGATGAGGCCAAACTCTTTGCCGCGCAGGCTCGTTCGCACGGGCTCACCCCGGGGGTGATGATCGAGGTGCCCGCGGCGGCGCTGCTCGCCGACCGCATCCTCGAACACGTCGACTTCCTGTCGATCGGCAGCAACGACCTGGCCCAGTACACGATGGCCGCCGATCGCATGTCGGCCGATCTCGCCACCCTCACCGACCCCTGGCAGCCCGCCGTGCTCGCGCTGGTCGCCATGGCGGTCCGGGCCGGCGCCGCGGTCGGCAAGCCCGTGGGCGTGTGCGGGGAGGCGGCGGCGGATCCGTTGTTGGCGTGCGTGCTGGCCGGCCTGGGGGTGACGTCGCTGTCCGCAGCGGCTGCGGCGGTCAACGGCGTCGGGGCCAAGCTCGCGCAGGTCACGCTGCAGCAATGCCGTGACGCGGCCGATGCCGTGCTCGTGGCCGACAGCGCCGCCGACGCCCGGGCGGCCGCCCTGGCCATGCTCGCCTGACTTGTGGCGAGGCCCGTTGATCACAGCCCCGCGAGAAAGCGAGATTGTCCAAGGATAAAGCGGCGCCGACCAGGCGACTTATTTGTCTATCACACTTGACTAGAAACAGTCTAGCGGACTAGACTACCTTCCTGGCGAAGGAGGAGAAGTCCACGGCGCCCACGTCGTGGTCCCGACCGGCCACCGGATGATCTCGCCGGGCATCGTCCGCAAGGTCGACCAAGCCATCAAGCAGAGCAAGGGGAAGTGATGTACGAGTTCAAGATCGAAGTCACCCGCGACGGCCGCTGGTGGATGATCCACATCCCCGAAATCGACGGCCTCACGCAAGCTCGCCGTCTCTCCGAGGCCGAAACGATGGCCCGCGAATACATCGCTCTCGACCGAAGCATCCCCTTCAACGAGATCAAGGTCGAAACCGCCAGCGTTCGCATGGGCGAACCCGAATTTCGGGAGCTTCTCGACGCCGCGCGCAGCATAAGGAATAGGCGCGCGCACGCTCAGCGACTTGAGCACGAGGCGCTAAGGGATGCTCAGCAGTTCGCCCACATGCTCACCACCTGTGGTGTGCCTGTCCGCGACATCGCCGAACTACTCGACATCTCACCTCAACGCGTCAGCCAACTCGCCAACAGCCGCAGCCTGTGACGGTAAGCGATGAAGCCAGTCCACTGCCGCCGCACCCGCGGCCTCCGACACCGAACGCCCGGTGCGCTCGATCAGCACCGGGCGGCAAGCCCATCCGCGAGCCGGTGGTCGCCTACGGCCCGTTCGTGATGAACTCCAAGTCCGAACCGATCCAGGCACTGAGGACTTCAATGCCGGAAAGTTCGGCACCATCCCACCTGACGCGCTGATGCCGCCCACCGCGCGCTGACCGTCACATGCGGGCCGGTTCGGCCTCAGCCTGCTGCGGGTAAACCAGCTCGAGTTCACCGAGCGCGGCCGCGACGGTCACCAGCGGCATCGCCGCGGACACCGCCATTTCGTCGCCGCCGGACTCGGCCCGCAGCGCACACACGAACTCGTCACTGATCGGCGTCCAGGGCTGCGCGGGATCCAACCTGCCCGCCAGCAGATCGCGGATCGCGTTGACGTGGCGCTCCAGCACCTCACGAACCATCGGGTACGTCCCCAGTGGCGGCGGGGTGGGGATGTCGACGATCAGGTCCGCCGCCGAGCGCAATCGGATCGCACGGTTGAAGGAGCGCACGATCGGCGCGCGGAAGTCCGTCGGCCCGCCACTTTCCGAAAGGTATTGCCGCACTGCGTCATCCGCCACCCGAGACGATGCGATCGCATCGTGGCTCAGGGTGGCCACCTTGTCCGCCATCTCCTCGTACGCGCCGCGAGTGATCCGCAGCACCGCCGCCTCGAGGTATCTCGCAAAGACACCGCGCGCCGATTCGATCGCCGCCGCCGCCGAGGCGGTCGCGCCCCTGGGCCACAGCAGCACCGACACCATCACGCCCACGAGTGCGCCGACCACCACGTCCTCCACCCGGATCAGTCCGACGCTCCACCCGGTCGGATCGACCAGGTTGAAGAAGATCAGCACCATCATGGTGAAGGCGGCCTGGCCCGCCGTGAACGATGCGATCTCGGGCACATACGCCGACCCGAACACCACGACCGGCATCAGGATCCACAGCACTTCCGAATCCACACCGACGACGCCGATCAACAAGGCGCCGAGGACGAACCCGATGCCGGTGCCCAGCACCGCGCGCACCGTCTTGGTGCCGGTGGTCAGCGCGCTGCTGCGCAGCACCGACAGCGCGCCGAGCACCACCCAGAAGCCATGCTCCACCGGATAGAGGTGGGTGACCGCGACCGCCAACGCGAGGCCGAGACCGGTGCGCAGACTGTTGCGCACCGCCACCGAACGGCCGGACAGAAATCCGGAGGTAGTCGACGTGACCGCGGCGGTCTCCGGGATCAGCCGGTCCGTGGCGGTAGTGGGCGGCAGCCGTCGCCCCAGCGCCCTGGCCCAGACCGGGCGGGCGTCGGCCGCGGCAGCCGCCGCGATCACTCGGCCGGTCGCTCCGATGGTGGCGGCGATGGTGCGGCGATTCAGCAGTTCCCGTCCCAGCGCAGTGGCGGCATCGTCGTCGCGCGCGCCGAGAATCGCGACGATGTCCTCCCGGTAGCGTCCCCGCGCCACCGACCGCAGTTGGGTCAGCGCGGCTTCCAGATTCGCGCGGTCGGTCGTCCGATCGGCGACCCGGGTTTGTCGAAGCACCGCGGCCGAGCAGCGCAGCACCCGCACTCCTGGTGCCTGCATGTCTCGCAGCGCCGGGCCGGCCTCGTCGCTCACCCGGTCGGCGAGCCACTCCAGGTCCTCGACCACCCGCACCAGCGCCCGGCTGCCGGCGGTCAGCCCGACCGGCCGGAAATCCGCGCCCAGAAAGTTTTCCCGCAGTGCATACATCGCATCGGCGACCTCGCTTCGGGTCGCCTTGCCCTCGAGCCGGTCGGCCAGCGCCCCGACGGCCGCGGCCGCGTGTCGACGCAATTCGCCGTGGTGGCGCGGCGGGAGCAGGAACAGCGCGGCGGGTACACACACGGCCAGCGCGATGGCCCAACCCAGCAGCCGCTCATCGATCGGTCCGGTCGGTGTGCACGCCGGCAACACAAACGTCAGCAGGGTGGCGCGCTGCCCGGCGGCGATCGTCTCGCTGAGCACACCCGCGAACGTGACGGCGACGCCCAGCAGGAACATCAGCGCCACCGACAGCCACGCGTGCGGTGCGACCCACGTTCCCAAGGTGATCAACACCGCGCCATTGATGCCCAGGCCCGCGTAGGCCAGCGCGCGGTTCTGCCGGTTGCCGGGAAAGTCCGCGAGCACCATCAGCGCGAACGACCCGAAGATGGTGAATAGCGGTGTCTGGGAGCCGCCCCCGACCGCGAAGCCAAGCGCCGCGGCCAGCGGCACGACCACCGCCGCCCGGACCGCGCGCCGCAGCGCGTCGAACTCGCGATCGCGGTGATGGATCCGGTTCACCGCCCGGCGTCCCAGGGCGGCCGGGCTCAGCATGGCCGCCCTATGCCGCTGGCCGCCGCGCTAGTCATCGGTGGGAACGGAAGCGAACCGACCATCATCGAGTGCGTCGGTGAGCTGTTTGGCGATCCACGCCAGCGCCTCGGTGTCCCGCGGGAGGGTGGCCTGTTCGTATCCGACCACTAGGTAGACGGCCCACCGGGCGAACATCTGCGCTTGGTGATGGTTCTGCAGGATCTCCAGCGCGGACTGATACATGATGTCGAAGCGCTGTTGGTCGACCTGGACCTGGACGGCGTGCACGTGGGGATCCACCGAACTCCACGCTCGGATCGCCGCCTCGGCGCCGTGCGGGAGTGCCAGGCCGACCTGAACGAGGCCGTCGATGCGGCGCCGCGGGTCTGGCTCGTTTCGAGAGAATTCGATGGCGACAACCGTTCGCTCCCGCATCCAGTTCTCTACGAGCTCGCGGGTGTAGGCCGGCCAGCCAGAAAAGTAGTGATAGAACGACCCGGTCGTGACGCCGAGGCGGTTACACACCTCGGCCAGCTTCAGTCCGCCGTAGCCGAGATCGGACAGTACGTCGAGGCCCGTCTCAAAGTAGGACTCGCGCGAAACGACGCCCGCCATGGGACGGAACATTAACCCCTTCGGATGCTGAAAACGTCTCGAGTGTCACCCGTGCGACCGGCCGGTACCGACCGCCGGTTACCGCACCTTTTACTGATAGTTTGCTGAGCGATCACTCAGATTCGGTATTTTGCAAAGCCGCTACGTGACCTGTGGCACAATATTTACCATGCCGCATACGGCAAGCCGGGGGCCCGGTCGTCCACCAGCAGCGAAGGCTGCCGAAACACGTGAGCGCATTGTGCGCGCCGCTCGCGAGGTATTCAGCGAACTTGGCTATGACGCCGCCACCTTTCAGGCGATCGCGATCCGCGCCGACCTGACACGGCCGGCGATCAACCACTACTTCGCCAGTAAACGGTTGCTGTACCGGGAAGTAGTCGAGCAGACGAATGCGATGGTGGTTAGCGCGGGTATGGCGAGGGCGCAGGGCCAGACCAGCCTGCTCGGTCGACTGTCGGCGTTCTTCTCGGCCGCAATGCAGGCCGACTCGGAGGATCGGTCGGCCGCGGCCTTTCTGGTCACGTCCGTGCTGGAGTCGCAGCGGCATCCCGAGCTGAGCCAGGACGAGCACAATTCACTGCAGAACTCGCGGGCGTTCGTGTCGTGGGTGGTCAACGACGCGATCGAAAAGGGCGAGCTGACCACCGACACCGATGTCCCGCAGCTGGTCGAGATGCTGGTCGCGGTGATGTGGGGAATGGGCTTCTATGCCGGGTACGTCGGCTCACACAATGAGCTCGAGTCCATCGTCGACAAGCTCGAGCTGCTGTTGGCGAACAAGCTCTGGAAGCTGGCCGAGTAGTGACCTGGGTGACATAGCCCACTCCAGCATCCAGCGTGTTGTTGCGCGCCCGACTCGAGCGGAGGCAGTGAGCTGCTCGCGCTGCTGAATCGGGCCCTTATGGCGACCCAACCGGGTGGTTAGGATCGGTTATTCCTCGGGTCAGGAAGGACCTCCACCATGACCACCGATTCAGCTCCCGGCACCGCCCCTTCGGTGCCCGCCCCGGTCGCGCCTGACATCGCGGCCACCGTCGCCCGGCTGCGCGAGACCTTCGCCACCGGCCGAACCCGCAGCATCGAGTGGCGCAAGCAGCAGTTGAAGGCGCTGGAGAGGTTGGTGGTGGAGAACGAACCGGCTATCGCCGAAGCTTTGGCGCAGGATCTCGGCCGCAAACCGTTCGAGGCGTGGTTGGCCGATATCGCCAGCACCGCCGGCGAAGCCGCCGACGCCGCCAAGCACGTCGGCAAGTGGACCCGGCGCAACCACCGGCTGCTCGAGCTGTCGCAGCTGCCCGGCCGTGGCTGGGTCGAGTATGAGCCGTACGGCACCGTGCTGATCATCGGCGCGTGGAACTTCCCGTTCGCCTTGACGCTGGGACCGGCTGTCGGTGCGATCGCCGCCGGGAACGCCGTCGTCCTCAAACCGTCCGAAGTCGCACCGGCCTCCTCGGCCGTGATGGCCGAATTGGTGCCGAAGTACCTCGACAACGACGCCATTGCGGTGATCGAGGGTGACGGTGCGGTCAGCCAGGAGTTGATCGCGCAGGGCTTCGACCGGGTGCTGTTCACCGGCGGCACCGAGATCGGCCGAAAGGTGTACGAAAGCGCGGCGCCGCATCTGACCCCGGTCACGTTGGAGCTGGGCGGCAAGAGCCCGGTGATCGTCGCCGACGACGCCGACATCGATGTCGCGGCCAAGCGGATCGCCTGGACCAAGCTGATCAACTCCGGTCAGACCTGCATCGCCCCCGACTACGTGCTGGCGGACGCCAAGATCCGCGACAAGCTCGTCGACAAGATCAAGGATGCCGTCACCGAGTTCGAGTCCGGCGAGACCGGGAAACGCATCGTGAACCGGCGGCACTTCGACCGGCTGACCGCTTCGGTGGCCGAAACCAAGGGCACCATCGCGATCGGCGGTGGTTCGGACGCCGAGTCATTGCAGATCCAGCCCACCGTCGTCGTCGATCCCGATCTCAACGAGCCGCTGATGAGCGACGAGATCTTCGGGCCCATCCTGCCGGTGGTGACTGTCCAATCCCTGGACGAGGCAATCAAATTCGTGAACTCGCGGCCCAAGCCGTTGGCCGCCTACCTGTTCACCAAGACCAAGAAGATCCGCGAACGGGTGATCAAGGAGGTGTCCGCCGGCGGCATGCTGGTCAACCACCTCGTCTTCCAGTTCGCCACGACCAAGCTGCCGTTCGGCGGCGTCGGACCGTCGGGCATGGGCGCATACCACGGCAGGTGGGGCTTCGAGGAGTTCAGCCACAAGAAGTCGGTGATGACCAAGCCGACCCGACCCGACTTAGGGGCGATGATCTATCCCCCGTATACAGAGAAGGCGTGGAAGCTGGCGCGCAAGCTGTTCTGACCAACACCGTGCGCCTGCCCTAATCGAGGAGAGGAACACCAGTGCCAGGAGTGCAGGATCGCGTCATCGTCGTCACCGGGGCCGGCGGCGGGCTCGGGCGCGAGTACGCGTTGACGCTCGCCAAAGAGGGCGCCAGCGTCGTGGTGAACGACCTCGGCGGTGCGCGTGACGGCTCCGGCGCGGGTTCGGCGATGGCCGACGAGGTGGTCAAGGAGATCAAGGACGCTGGCGGTCGCGCGGTGGCCAACTACGACAGCGTGGCGGAGTCCGAGGGCGCCGAGAACATCATCAAGACCGCGCTCGACGAGTTCGGCACCCTCGACGGCGTGGTCAGCAACGCGGGCATCCTGCGCGACGGCACCTTCCACAAGATGGAGTTCGCGAACTGGGATGCCGTGCTGAAAGTGCACCTGTACGGCGGCTACAACGTGATCCGCGCGGCGTGGCCGCACTTCCGCGAGCAGAGCTACGGCCGGGTGGTCGTCGCCACCTCCACCAGCGGCCTGTTCGGCAACTTCGGCCAGGCCAACTACGGCGCCGCGAAGCTGGGCCTGGTCGGGCTGATCAACACGCTGGCGCAGGAGGGCGCGAAGTACAACATCAAGGCCAACGCCGTCGCACCGATCGCGGCCACTCGGATGACCCAGGACATCCTGCCGCCGGAGGTGTTCGAGAAGCTCACACCGGAGTATGTGGCGCCGGTGATGGCCTACCTGGTCAGCGAGGAAAATCAGGAAACCGCAGCGGTTTTCATCGTCGGCGGCGGCAAGGTGCAGCGCGCGGCGCTGTTCCAGAACGACGGGGTCACGTTCTCAGACGGTGTGCCGACCGTCGACGACGTCGCCGCGAAGTGGGGCGAGATCACCGACCTGTCGGCGGCACAGCGGGCCACCTTCAGCCTCGGCTGACCGGCAACACATGAAAGCGCTTGTCGCGCGCGAACTTTCCGGGCCGACAGGGCTGGTATACACGGATATAGAAGATCCAGCCGATGTTGTCGATCAAAATTCGGTAGTCGTCGACGTTGCTGCGGCCGGCGTGAGCTTCCCCGACCTGTTGCTCCTGCGCGGCGAGTATCAGCTGCGGCTCGAGCCGCCGTTCATCCCGGGCACCGAGATCGCCGGAGTGGTGCGATCGGCGCCGTATGAGTCCGAATTCAAGCCGGGCCAGCGGGTGACGGCGATGGCCATGCTCGGCGGGTGGGCGGAACGGGTGGTGGTGCCACCGGCCAACCTCAAGCCCACCCCGGATGACATCGACGACGCCGAGTCCGTCGCACTGCTGGGCAACTACCAGACGATGTATTTCGCACTGGCCCGCCGAGGGGCCCTGCGGCCAGGGGAGACGGTGCTGGTGCTGGGATCGGCAGGTGGTGTCGGCACGGCCGCTGTTCAGATCGCAAAGGCATTGGGCGCCAAGGTGTTCGCCATGGTGCACCGGCCGCATGCGAAAGAGTTCGTAGAGTCGCTGGGTGCCGACATCGTGCTGCCGCTGACCGACGGCTGGCTAGCCGCGGTGCTCGAGCACACCGACGGCCGCGGGGTGGATTTGGTGGTGGACCCCATCGGAGGCGAGCCGTTCGACGACGCGATCCGGGCGCTGGCCACCGAGGGTCGACTGCTGGTGATCGGCTTTGCGGCGGGCGGGATCCCGACTGTCAAGGTCAACCGGCTGCTGCTGCGCAACGTCGCGGTCGTCGGCGTCGGATACGGCGAGTACGTCAACCGCAAGCCGGGATCCCAGTCGGTGTTCGAGTTCGGGGTCGCCGAATTGGTCAAAGCCGGGCTGCGGCCACCTCCGCCGGTGCGGTTTCCGCTTTCGGAGGGGCGGGCCGCGTTGCAGGGCCTGGCCGACGGCGGCGTGCTCGGCAAGGTCGTGCTACAGCCGTGATGGTGATGAGCGCTTGCGCGAAGAACAAACGATGAAGCCTCGAGCGCTGGCCTTCGACGTGTTCGGGACCGTCGTCGACTGGCGCTCCAGCGTCATTCGCGAAGTTGAGGAGTTCGGCCGGAGCCACGGCATTCAACAGGATTGGCCGTCGTTCGCCGACAACTGGCGTGCCGGCTATGCGCCTGCGATGGACCGAGTGCGCCGCGGCGAACTGCCCTGGACGCGAATCGACGACCTGCACCGCATGATCCTCGAGGACCTGCTCGGCGCGGTGGGAGTCACGTCGGTCTGCAGCGAGGACGTCGATCACCTCAACCGTGCGTGGCACCGGCTCGACCCGTGGCCGGACAGCGTTGCCGGCCTGACCCGGCTGAAGGAACGGTTCATCATCACCACGCTGTCGAACGGCAACATGTCGCTGCTGACCAACATGGCCAAACGCGCCGGGCTGCCGTGGGACTGCGTGATCTCGGCCGAGTTGTTTCATCACTACAAGCCGGATGCGGAGGCATATCTCGGCTGCGCCGACCTGCTCGACGTGCCGCCGAATGAGCTGATGCTGGTAGCCGCCCATCCCGGCGACCTACGGGCGGCGCGCGGCGCGGGCCTGATGACGGCGTTCGTCGCCCGGCCGCTCGAGCACGGCCCAGGTCGGCGACCAGGGACGGTTGAGCGTGGCGAATTCGACGTCACGGCAACGGATTTTCTCGACCTTGCCGAGCAGCTACGACCATGACGCGTAGATTCGTTTCGTGACTACCGCCGGGATCGTTCTCGTAGCGCTCGCCATAGCGGTCGGTCTCATCGGCATCGTGGTGCCGGTGCTGCCCGGGATACTGCTCGTTTACGCTGCGGTAGTGGTCTGGGCAGTCGTCGAGCACAATGCGGTGTCGTGGGTGACGCTAGGTATCGTCACAGCGCTGCTGGCGGCCACCACACTGATCAAGTACATGTGGCCGGTGCAGCGGATGCGGCGCGCCGACGTGCGCACGAAGACCCTGTTGGCCGGCGCAGTGCTCGGCATCGTCGGGTTCTTCATCATTCCGGTGCTGGGCCTGGTGATCGGTTTCGTGCTCGGCATCTACCTGGCCGAGTTGGCGTCCCGGCGGGACCAGCGACTGGCGTGGACGTCGACGGTGCACGCGCTCAAAGGCGTTGCGCTGTCGGTGGGTATCGAGCTGACCGGCGCGCTGCTGGCGACCGTGGTGTGGGTGGCCGGGGTCTTCTTAACCCAATAGCGCGGCACGCAGCTCCTTGACGTCGTCGATCGTCACGCCCGCGGCGTCGAGGTAGCCCCGCAGTCCGCCGTAGTCCTGCTCGATTGTCCGGTGTGCCGCGTCCAGGTATTCCTCCCGCACGCCGAGCACCTCGTCGGTGAGCCGGGCTTCGGCGAAAGTGACGGTCTCCGGCGTCTCCGATCGGTCGCGGACCGACTCGAGGATCCGCTCCCGCAGCGGGGCGACGGCGGCATTGCTGCGCAGGAAGTCGGCCAGGATCGCGTCACGCTCCACCCCGAGCGTCTCGAGCACGGTCGCCACCGTGAAACCCGTGCGGTCCTTGCCGGCGAAGCAGTGCGCGATGACAGGGCGGCCATCCGCGAGTAGCGAAATCACTTGCCGCACCGCTCGCCTGGCACCGCC
>NZ_JBOGDB010000330.1:0-12114 GCF_050701515.1 Mycobacterium sp.
GCCCAGCAGCTCACCCGCGCCGGTCACTCGGTGACGGTGTTCGAGCGGGAGGACCGCATCGGCGGCCTGCTGCGGTACGGCATCCCGGAGTTCAAGATGGAGAAGCGCCACATCGACCGGCGGCTCGAGCAGATGGAGGCCGAGGGCACCCGGTTCCGCGCGAGCGTGAACGTCGGCGTCGACATCACCGCCGACGAACTGCGCGCCGAATTCGATGCGGTGGTGCTGGCCGGCGGCGCAACGGCATGGCGCGACCTGCCGATCCCGGGCTGCGACCTGGACGGAATCCATCAGGCGATGGAGTACCTGCCGTGGTCAAACCGGGTGCAGCAGGGCGATCCGGTGCTCGGTGAGGATGGGGAGCCGCCGATCACCGCGAAGGGCAAGAAGGTGATCATCATCGGCGGCGGCGACACCGGCGCCGACTGCCTGGGCACCGTGCACCGCCAGGGGGCGGTCAGCGTCCATCAGTTCGAGATCATGTCGCGCCCGCCGGACACCCGAGCCGACTCCACCCCGTGGCCGGTCTACCCGCTGATGTTCCGGGTGTCCGGCGCCCACGAGGAGGGCGGCGAGCGGGTGTATTCGGTGAACACCGAGGAATTCACCGGTCGCGACGGGCGGGTCACCGGGCTGCGCGGACACGAGGTCAAGATGGCCGGCGGCAGGTTCGAGAAGCTCGAGGGCACCGACTTCGAGATGGAGGCCGACCTGGTGCTGCTGGCGATGGGCTTCGTCGGCCCCGAGCGGGAGGGCCTGCTCACCGACCTGGGCGTCGAAATCACCGATCGTGGCAATGTCGCCCGCGACGACGACTTCGCCACCTCGGTGCCCGGCGTATACGTTGCCGGCGACATGGGCCGGGGCCAGTCGCTGATCGTCTGGGCGATCGCCGAAGGGCGGGCCGCCGCCGCCGGGGTGGATCGCCTTTTGATGGGCAAAACTGCGCTACCTGCCCCGATCAAACCCACCGCGGTACCGCAGCGCTAGAGCGGGCCGGCCACCCGGCGTGTCTGCGCCGGTTCGCACCCGGTCGAGTCAAGACTGGTTCCGCTTTGCCTGCCACTCGCTACCGCCGCACCAGAACCCCATCCGCCGGGTCCGCATTGGACCGGCGGCACTTCCTGGTGGCGCTCTCCGTGGTCACCCTCGGCGCCATCGGGTTGTCGCGGTGTAGCACCGGCGGGCAATCGCAGTCCGCACAACCGGCACAGGTCGCCGCCGAACAAACCCCAAGGATCTTGCCGCCGCCCCCACGTGAGGCACGCGTTCCGCTACCCGGCGGCGGTGTGCTCACCAGCCTGCCCGGTGACGGTGATCTGCTGGCGCTGACCGTCGATGACGGCGTGAGCAGTGATGTGGTGCGGCTCTACACCCAGTTCGCCAAGGACACGGGTGTGCGGCTGACGTACTTCGTCAACGGCATCTACCGGTCGTGGACCGAAAACCGGGACATGTTGCGCCCCTTGGTCGACGACGGCCAAATCCAGCTGGGCAACCACACCTGGTCTCATCCCGATCTGACGAAGCTGCCGCTGACCCATGTGGCAGAAGAGCTCCGAAGAAACCACGGCTTCCTCTGGAAGACCTACGGCATCGATGCGCGGCCGTACTACCGGCCGCCGTATGGACAACACAATGCGCACGTCGACAAGCTGTCCGCCGAGCTCGGTTACACCGCGGGCACGCTGTGGTCGGGCTCGCTGGAGGACCACGTCGTGATCCCGGAGCGGGAGATCTTCAACGCGGCCAACAAGAACTTCACCCCGCAGGCCATCGTGATCGGGCATCTGAACCACCTGCCGGTCACCCATGTCTATGGCCAACTCGTCGAGATCATCCGCGCGCGCGAACTGCGCACCGTCACGCTCAACGACGTCTTCCTCAAGCCGTGACGGCCGCGTTGGTCCGAACGTGTTGTGCCAACATGTCCGGCGCACTTACCTGAGGAAAGTGCTTGCACATCAACGCGTCAACGCAGAGACCCGCCTGCGTCGCGAGTACGACGTTGTCGAGGAAGCTGCCCGCCGGAGACAGCCCGCCGATCGTCCACGTTATCGGCTTGCCTGCTAGGTCCGCGGATGAGTGTTCCACCAATACGCCGGGGGCGACATATCGTCGAACCCACGTCACATAGTTCGTGGCGAGCCGCGCGTGGAACTCGTCTCCCAGCGCTTCCCACGCTGCGGCGTCGTCGTTCATGACATATGCGAAGAGATACCGGCAGGTCTCGACAATGGTCGGATCATCTTGGGACGCAAGGTCGCCCAACAGTGTGGTTGCGCGGGTGTCTGCCACTTCATGGACGATTGCTTTCTGTACCAAAGCACCATGCCGGACGACGAGATCGAGCACGGCCATCCCTCCGGAGCTACAGCCGTAAAAGGTGGCCGGATGACAGCCCAACGATCGCACGAGCTCGGCAATCTGGTCGGCGAGTAGCGGCGCCGAGACAAAGTCGGGGCTTCGTACGGTACTTCTCGAGAAACCCGGCATATCGAAGGTCAGCACGGTGAACTGATCGGCGAGCGCGGCGGCCACCTTCTCGAACGATGAACAGTCGCCCTCCCCGGAGGGCACCAGCACGATGGGCGGCCCGTCACCGCGTTGTTCGCAGTACCAGTCGATGCCATCGGTGTGATGCTCGAACTGCCGAACGGTCATGGTGCCTCCCCCGTCCCGGGTGATCGTAATCGCTGGACAGGATGTGCTCGGTCAGTACGGCAAATGGTCCGAATCACCGGATCCCATTAGTCACTTCTGACTCAATAAAATCATCTGATGATTGCCCGGCGCGCCTAATTCTGTTTGCCAGTTGTCGGGTATCTAATGACTTCATGAGGGCACTGCGGTAACGTAAGGCCCTGGTTCAGCTATTGCTATACCGCAGGAGTTATCGACATGTACCTCAACCCGCTGTCACGTTCGCGCGTGAGTCGAATCGCCTGGTCATTCTTCCGCCACCCGGTAAGGTGCCGTGAGTTCCCGGCCAAGGCAGAGCGGCTGATCACCCCCGACGAGCTACTTCGGTACGGCGTATAGCAACTGTGGACCACGCTGGTTACGACGCGCCGCCGTCCTGTGATCCTGTCTTTGCCTAACCGTTATATTTTCGTTACCGTCACTCGACTTTGCTGCTGAGCCGCGGCGGCCTGCGATTGCTAATTGTCGCTCCGGCAACAACTTTCAGGACGCGGTCGTCAGCCCGGAGTCTTTGATCGTCTCGGCCAGCGGCTCCAGCACCGCGGGATCGTAGGGCGGCGGGAGGTACACGATCGCCAGGTCCAGTCCTTCCTTGCCCAGCGCACCGGCTTCGTCGATCACCTTGGCGTAGTCGCGATCCGGGTCCAGCCGGACGTGCGCGGACAGCATGATCTCCTTGGGGTCGCGCCCGATGTCAGCGCAGTGCGAGGCGAGCACGTCGCGCTTGCGCGCGAACTCCTCGGGCGGGCCGCCGACGAAGTTCCAGTGATCGGCATACCTCGCCGTGATGCGCAGTGTCCGCTTCTCGCCGCTGCCACCGATGCAGATCGGCGGATGGGGCTGCTGCGGACCCTTGGGCTCGTTGCGCGCATCCTTGAGCTGATAGAACTTGCCGTCGAAACTCGTTGTCTCGTGGCTCAATAGGCCGATGAGCACCTGGCAGGCCTCCTCGAACCGGTCGAAGCGCTCCTTGATCGAGCCCAGCTCGATGCCGTAGGCGCCCGACTCTTCCTCGTTCCAGCCCGCGCCGATGCCCAGGTCGAGCCGGCCGTCGGAGACGATGTCGAGCGCCGCGGCCATATTGGCCAGCACCGCCGGGTGGCGGTAGTGGATGCCGGTGACGAGCACGCCGACTCGCAGCCGCTTGGTGGCCTGCGCCAGTGCGGTCAGCGTGATCCAGCCCTCCAGGCAGGGGCCGGTGGAGTCGGAGAAGATCGGATAGAAGTGGTCGAAGGTCCAGCCGGACTCGTAGACGTCGATGTCGTCGGCCGCCTGCCAAAACGCCAGCATGTCGGCCCAGGTGGTGTTCTGCGGGGATGTCTTGAAAGCGAAGCGCACTGCATCGATCCTAGTCCCGCCAGGTCAGTCCGCTTCGCCGTACTCGTCGAACCAATAGGCGAGTTTGCCGCGGCGACTCACCGCGCGCAGCCTGCGTTCGGCTGCTGTGCGCGTCTTGGTGGTGGTGACGATCAGTACCTCGTCACCGGCCGCGATCCGCGTCTCGGGCTGGGGAACGAACGTGTGACCGTTCCGGATGATCAGAGTGATGACGCTGGGGTCGGGTAACCGCAGCTCGAGCACCGTGACTCCGTGCAACCGGGACGACGGCTGCACGGTCGTCGTCAACAGCTCGGCCTCCAACACGTCCAGCGGAGCCGCCTCCACCTGGATCTCGCGGGTGGCTTCCTTCGGAATCAGTCCCAACCGGTGGGCAAGTGCGGGCAGGGTGGGCCCCTGCACCAGGGTGAACACCACCACCAGGATGAACACGATGTTCAGCAGGCGCATGCTGTCGGGTACGCCTCCGACGATCGGAAACGTCGCCAACACGATCGGGACGGCACCCCGCAGACCGGCCCACGACACGAACGCCTGCTCGCGCCAGGGAATCCGGAATCCGGTGAGTGAAACGAAGACCGACAACGGCCGGGCGAGCAACAGCAGGACGAATCCGATGACGATCGCAGGCACCAATTCCTGACCGAGGTCGCTGGGGTCGACCAGCAGGCCAAGCAGGACGAACAAGCCGATCTGTGCCAGCCAACCGAGCCCTTCCGCGAACGACCGGGTGGCCGAGCGGTGAGGTAGTCCGGAATTGGCCAGAACAACCGCGGCCAGATACGCGGCGAGAAACCCGCTCGCGTGCGCGGAACCTGCCGCGGCGAATGCCACCATGCCGAGCCCGAAGGTCGCAAGAGGGTACAGACCGGATGCCGGAAGGGCGATGCGGCGCAGGGCGACTGAACCGAGAAATCCACAACCTAACCCGATCGCGGCGCCGACACCCAGCTCGTAGACCAACTCGCCGAGCGCGTGCACCGGGGACAGTTCCAGCGGCGTCACGCTGAACATCAGGACCAGGATGACGGCGGGGGCGTCGTTGAATCCGGACTCGGCCTCGAGCAGCCCCGCGACACGGCGCGGCAACGGCACGATGCGCAGCACCGAGAAAACGGCGGCGGCATCGGTCACGGAAACGACGGCGCCCAGGAGAAGTGCCAATTGCCATTCGATTCCGAGCAGCAGGTGTGCCCCCGCGGCGGTGACCACCATGCTGATTCCAATACCGAGGGTGGCCAGCATGCCCGCGGGTGCCAACACCCGCCGCACGTCGGCAAACCGCGTCGTCAGGCCGCCTTCGATGAGGATGACCGCCAACGCCACCGTGCCGAGGTGGTCGGCGAGCAGGTAATTGTCGAAATGCAGTCCCAGCCCGTCTTCGCCGACGATGACGCCGACGCCCAGGAACAGCAGCAGGCTGGGTAAGCCCACCCGGCTGGCCGCCCGGGTGGCGACGATGCTCGCCAGCAGCACGAGCCCACCGGCCAGCAGCACCAGATACAGCTGCTGCAAGGTCATTTCATCCCCGTTCGGAACCGCTGGGTGGATTGACGTGCAGTTAACCTTATTTCGTGTTCCGAGTCAGAAGGCGGTCCACCGAGGCGTCAAGCCGCGCTGACGAGCATCAGATGATGCGCGTCGGCATCGCCGGTGCCGGAGCGATCGGTCGGTCCGTCGCCCGGGAATTACTGGCCTATGGCCACAAGGTCCTGCTGATCGAGCACAACGTCCGTCACTACGAACCGCATACGGTTCCCAATGCCGAGTGGCTGCTGGCCGACGCGTGCGAGCTCGCCTCGCTCGAAGAAAGCGGACTGCAGATGTGTGACGTGGTGATCGCGGCGACCGGCGATGACAAGGTGAACCTCACGGCTGCCCTGTTGGCCAAGACCGAGTTCGGGGTGTCCAGGGTGGTGGCGCGGGTCAACGACGCGCGCAATGAGTGGCTGTTCAACGAGGCGTGGGGTGTCGATGTCGCGGTCTCTGCGCCACGAGCACTGGTTGCGGCCATCGAGGGCGCTATCGATATCGGCCACCTGGTGCGATTGATGGAACTCCGACAAGGCCAGGTGAGCTTGGCCAAACTGAAACTGCCCGCGGACGATCCATTGGTCGGGAAGCGCGTGCGCGACCTACCGCTGCCGGAGAACACCGCGCTGGCCATCGTGATTCGTGACAGCGGGATCATTCTCCCGAAACCGGATGACGTGTTCGAGGCGGACGACGAGATGTTGTTCTTCGCCGGCGGTGCCGACGAGGACCAGGTCCGGGCTCTTGTTCACGGTGCCACGAGGCGGCTTCGCGATCGGACGCGATGAATTGCGGTCGTCGCGCCGGTCAGTACACACATGATCGACTTGACTGCGGCCTGCCAGCGCACCGCCGACGTGCTGACGAACGTGACCGACGAACAGCTCAATACCCCGACGCCGTGCGAGAAGATGCGTGTGAATGAGCTGGTGGCGCATGTCGGCGGCCTGGCACTCGCGTTCACCGCCGCGGCGCGCAAGGACTTCGGGCCGTTGACCGATACACCTCCAAAGGAGGGTGCGCAGCCGCTGGATAACGACTGGCGCACCGCATACCCGGCGCGTCTGGCAGAGCTCGCGAGTGCATGGCATGACCCGGATGCGTGGCAGGGCATGACCCGCGCGGGCGGTGTCGACTTCCCCGGCGAGTTCGGCGGGGTGATCGCGTTGACCGAGGTGGTGGTCCACGGCTGGGACGTGGCGGCCGCGACCGGACAGGATTACGACATCGACACCGCAACCGCCGACACAGTGTTGCCGCACGTGAGCGCGATCGCCGCCGAGGGTCCCACTGAAGGCCTGTTCGGGCCGGCCGTGCCGATCCCCGACGATGCGCCGGTGCTGGACCGGATCATCGCACTGAGCGGTCGGGATCCCGCTTGGCGGGCGCCCTGACCGGGCACACTGGAGCCATGGATCCGGTCGTCGCGCTGCGCCAGATCGCCTACTACAAGGATCGGGCCCGCGAAGAGCCCCGACGGGTGATGGCCTACCGCAACGCCGCCGATATCGTGGAAGGGCTGAGCGAGGCCGAACGAGAACGCCACGGCACCGCCAACAGCTGGCAGTCATTGCCCGGTATCGGACCCAAGACGGCAAAGGTCCTCGCCCAGGCATGGGCGGGCCGCGAGCCCGATGCGCTCGTCGAATTACGTTCGGCGGCGCAGGATCTCGGTGGCGGGGAGATCAGGGCAGCGCTGCGCGGTGACCTGCATGTGCATTCCAATTGGTCCGACGGATCGGCGCCGATCGAGGAGATGATGCTCACCGCACGGGAGTTGGGCCACGAGTACTGTGCGCTGACCGACCATTCGCCGCGGCTGACGATCGCCAACGGGCTGTCGCCCGAGCGGCTGCGCAAGCAACTGGATGTGATCGACGAGCTGCGGGAGACGGTGGCGCCGTTGCGGATCCTGACCGGCATCGAGGTCGACATCCTCGAGGACGGATCGCTGGATCAGGAGCCCGAGCTGCTCGAGCGGCTCGATGTGGTGGTGGCCAGCGTGCATTCCAAGCTGGCCATGGATGCCCCGGCGATGACGCGCCGGATGACCAAGGCGGTGGAGAACGGCCACGCCGACGTGCTGGGGCACTGCACCGGCCGGTTGGTCACCGGTGGCAGGGGTATCCGTCCGGAGTCGAAGTTCGATGCCGAGAAGGTGTTCACCGCCTGCCTCGACCATGACACCGCGGTCGAGATCAACTCGCGGCCCGAGCGCCGCGACCCGCCGACCCGGCTGCTGAACCTGGCTCTGGAGATCGGCTGCCTGTTCTCCATCGACACCGACTCGCACGCTCCCGGCCAGCTGGAGTTCCTCGGCTACGGCGCCCAACGCGCAATGGACGCAAAAGTGCCGGTGGAACGGATCGTCAATACCTGGCCCGCCGAGAAGCTCTTGGATTGGACGGCGTCCTAGTCGGGCAGGTGCGGCATCTCCAGGCCGGGATCGCGGCCCAGCAGCACCCCGCGGGTGAGCGCGGTATTGCCGTACCGCTGGCGCACCCGGTCAACAGCGTCGTCCAGGGCGACAGTGTCGGCGTGTTCCTCAAACGGCAGTTCCAGCTGCTGGGCGCCGTCGCGATCGATGTTGCACACCGCGAACCCGACCAGGGTGAGGCCCCGTTCGGCGGTGAGCGGTGCGGCCACTTCAACGAGGTTGCGGGCGACGTCGAGAATGACGTCCGTCGCCGCGGTCGCCCGCGCCATGGTGTGCGACCGGGTGGCCCTGCCAAAGTCGTCGAACCTCAGCCGCAGCACGACCGTGCGCCCGGTGCGGCCGGCCTTGCGCATCCGGCGGGTGATCCGGTCGATGAGATTCACCACCACGGCGTCGATTTCGGCCGCGGACATGGTGTTGCCAGCCCGTCCCAGCGCTCGCTGGGCGCCGACCGAACGGCGACGCACCCCGGTCACCACGCGGCGGCGGTCGATGTTGCGCGACAGCGCGAATAGTCGATAGCCCATCGCACCGCCGACCATGGCGGCGAGCGTGGACTCGCCGAGTTCGGCGACATCGGCCACCGTTTCGATGCCGTGCGCGTGCAGCTTCTCCGCGGTCTTCACGCCGACACCCCACAGCCGTCGCACCGGCAACGGATGCAGGAACGCCAACTCGCGATCGGGTGGCACCAGCAGCAGCCCGTCCGGCTTGGCCTCCTGACTGGCGACCTTGGCGAGGAACTTGGTGCGAGCGATGCCGACGGTGATCGGTAGGCCAACCCGGTCACGGACCTGCGCCCGCAGCCGCGCCGCGATCTCCACGGGGGTGCCCGACACCCGGCGCAAGCCCGACACGTCGAGGAAGGCCTCGTCGACCGACAACGGCTCGACGACCGGCGTGGTGTCGTGGAATACCTCGAACACGGCGTCGCTGGCCCGCGAGTACGCCGACATCCGCGGCGGAACGACGAGGGCGTGCGGGCAGAGCCGACGGGCCTGGCGCCCGCCCATCGCCGTGCGCACGCCGTAGGCCTTGGCTTCATAGCTCGCCGCCAGCACGACGCCGCCGCCGACGATCACCGGCCGTCCGCGCAGCGCGGGATCGTCACGCTGTTCGACGGATGCGTAGAACGAATCCAGGTCCGCGTGCAGGATGCTGGCCGAGCCCGACACGAACATATGTTCCCTAGGGTCGATCTGATCCTGTCCGCGATGTAGAGGACGAGGGTCGTCCGCTGGGATCTGTGACTGCACCACGGTCCTTACCTTGGGTGTCTTCGACGTAGGAGCTTTGATTTTGGGACCGAGCCGCCGCGGCCTTGAGCCGCGGCTGTAATCCCTTCAAGGAACTGTCTCATTGCCTGCCGACAACGTGTATTTCAAGCACACGCGTGGGGTGAGACGAGTTACGAGAGTCTCGAAAGTCAGTAGCGATTGGCCCCGGGGAAAGGGCTATGCGTGACATCCTGTGCGGGTGTCCGCAGGGGGACTGCCTTCGGGGGTGGTGACGTTCCTGTTCACCGATATTGAGGGCTCGACCCGTCGGTGGGAGTCAGACGCGGATGCGATGCGGGCGGCCCTTTTGGCCCATGACGCGGCGCTGCGCGACGCGATCGAGAAACACGAAGGCTTCCTATTCAGCCACACCGGCGATGGAGTGGCCGCCGCGTTCAACTCGCCGAAGTCCGCAGTCGATGCCGCGGTCGCTGCGCAGCGGGCACTTGAGTTGCCAGTGCGGATGGGACTCGCCACGGGCGAAGCCGAACTGCGCGACGGCGACTATTTCGGCACTGTGCTCAACCGGGCTGCACGGGTGATGGCCGCCGGGCACGGTGGACAGGTCCTGGTCGCCGGCTCGACAGCCGGGCTGCTGAGCGGGGTTGACCTGCTGGATCTGGGGCCGCGGCGGTTACGTGACCTGCCGAACCCGATCACGGTTTTTCAGCTGCAAGCGCCGGGCTTGGAGACGGAGTTTCCGCCATTGCGGGGAATCGAGTCGAATCCGGGGAACCTGCGGCCCGCAATGACAAGTTTGATCGGGCGCGACACCGAGGTCTCCGATATCCACGCGGCATTGCATGCCCATCGGTTGGTGACCTTGACCGGCGTCGGCGGGGTGGGCAAGACCCGCCTTGCGCTGGAAGTCGCCGCGGAGGTGGCCGACGAATTCGTCGACGGGGTGTGGGTTTTCGAGCTGGCTGCCGTCGCCGATCCTGCAGCGGTACCCGACGCGGTCGCGGCGGTGTTGGGCATCACTCAACAAGCGCGCAAAAGCGTCAGCGAGTCTGTGGCGTCGGCCTTGGAGGGCCGGTCACGGCTGTTGGTGTTCGACAACTGTGAGCACGTCGTGGACAGCGCCGCCGCTCTCATCGAGGCCATCCTCGCTGCCTCGGCGACGGTGAAAGTGTTGGCAACGAGTCGTGAGGGAATCGGTGTGGCTGACGAGCAATTGTGGCGGGTGCCGTCGCTGGACGTCGACGCGGCCACGGAGTTGTTTGTCGATCGGGCTCAGAGCGTCGTTTCGGGTGCCTCGGCTGATGAGACGGCCGCCGTGGAGGATGTGTGTCGTCGCCTCGACGGAATCCCGTTGGCGATCGAGTTGGCAGCGTCGCGGATGGCGTCAATGACGGCGACCGAGGTTCGCGATCGTCTCGATGACCGCTTCAAACTCCTGGTGGGGCCACGACGCGGATTGGAGCGCCACCAGACGCTGCGCCAAGCGGTGGCGTGGTCCTATGACCTCCTCGATGACACCGAAAAGTCGTTGTTGGCACGGTGTTCGGTGTTCGCCGGCGGATTCGACCTCCAAAGCGCCTGCGCGGTAGCCGGATCCGACGACACCGACGATTACGCCGTCCTCAATCTGCTGGACGCCCTGTTGCGCAAGTCGCTACTGGTCGCCGACCGGTCGGCGGGGCGGACCCGATACTCGATGCTGGAGACCATCCGCCAGTTCACCGAGGAACAACTCGTCGGCCGCGGCGAGACAGACACTGTTCGGGCAGCGCATGCCCGCTATTTCGCCGGGCGCGAAGCCGACATCCTCGCCGTGTGGGACAGCCCGCGACAGCGGGATGCCTATGACTGGTTCACCGTCGAGCTGGCCAACCTGCGCACCGCATTTCGGTGGGCTGCCGACCAGCGCGATCTGGATGTCGCCGCCCCAATCGCGACCTACGCAGCATGGTTCGGCTTTCTGACTGAGAGTTACGAACCGATCGCGTGGGCCGAAGAGCTCATCGAGCCGGCACGCGCCATCGACCACCCCCGGCTCACGGCCCTGTATGTGGTGGCATCGAATTCCTACATGGCCGGGCGGATCGATCTGGGTGTTCGCTACACCGAGGCCGCCGAGACGGCGATCAGCGATGGAACCGACCACGTCCCGCACTTCGCCGAAGGCATCGTCGGCAGTGCCTACGTTGGCGTCGGCCAGCCGGAACGGTGGATTCGGTGTTGTCGTGGTCAGCTCTCGCGCGGGGATACCCATGCGTACGTCACGGCGAACCTCATCATCGCTCTGTCGATTACAGGCTCAGATGACGACGCAATGGCGGCCGCGAACGGTCTGATCGACGCCGCCGAGGCAACCGGCAACCCCGTTGTGCTTTCTTGGGCGCATGGCGCCTGGGGCATGGCCGTCCATGACACCGATCCCGTCCGCTCGCTCGCTGCCCTGCGCCGGAGCGTGGTGATCGCTCAAGACAGCGGCAACCGCGCCGCGCGTTCAGTCATTGCGGGCTTACTGTGCCGCGTCGAGGCCGAACACGGTGACCCACTTGCAGCCTTTGATTACTTCACCGCGGCGATCGGCAACTATCACGACTCGGGCAACACCTACATGATTCCGCAGCCGCTGTTGTTTCTTGCCGCGCTTTTCGACCGGCTCGGACGATACGAGCCGGCGGCCACCATCGCCGGGTTCGCCGTCACAAGCCCGCTTGGTGCCCTTCCTTTCTTCGCAGAGTTCGGCACCGCGGTCGCTCACCTGCGCGATGTCCTCGGCGACCAGACCTACGAATCGCTAGCCCGCGAGGGGAAGTCGATGACCGTCGCCGCCATGGCGAACTACGCATACGACCAAATCGACCAGGTCCGAGC
>NZ_JBOGDB010000331.1:0-21219 GCF_050701515.1 Mycobacterium sp.
GGCAGATTGGGCACCATCAGTGACCGAACGGATCCGGGTCCTCGCCCGGCATCCACGTCAACCCCGGCACCCCCCAGCCGTGAGACTTCACCGCCCGCTTCGCGCTGCGGGCGTGCCGGCCGATCAACCGGTCCAGATACACCACGCCGTCCAGATGGCCGGTCTCGTGCTGCAGCATCCGGGCGAACAAGCCGGTGCCTTCCAGGGTGATCGGCGTGCCGTCGGCGTCCAGCCCGGTCACTCGCGCCCAGTCGGCCCGGCCGGTCGGAAAGGACTCGCCCGGCACCGACAGGCAGCCTTCGTCGTCGTTGTCGGGGTCGGGCATGGTCTCGGGCACCTCGGAGGTCTCCAGCACCGGGTTGACGATGACACCGCGGCGCCGCGCGGTCCGGCCACGGTCTTCGGCGCAGTTGTAAACGAACACCCGCTTGCGAACCCCAATCTGATTGGCGGCAAGACCGACGCCGTTCGCGGCGTCCATGGTGTCGTAGAGATTTGTGATCAACTCGGTAACATCGGCCGACAGCGAACCATCGTCGCTCACCGGCACCGGTCTGGTCGCGGTGTGCAAGACGGGATCTCCGATGATTCGGATGGGTACGACGGCCACGGCGGCAAGCTTAAGGTAGCCGACTCGCGGGACCGGCTCACGGCCCAATCAGTCAACCCGTGGTTGAATGTTCGCCGAAACGCTAGCGATGTTTTCGAGTGGGGAAGGGTCCAGGAGCAATATGGACGGCGCCATGGCGCGGACCGAGCAATCCGGGGACGACGCTGACCTCACCGATGGCCTGACCCGCCGCGAGCACGACATTCTGGCGTTCGAGCGCCAGTGGTGGAAGTACGCGGGCGCCAAGGAAGACGCGATCAAAGAACTGTTCTCGATGTCCGCGACGCGCTACTACCAGGTGCTCAACGCGCTGGTGGACCGGCCCGAGGCGCTGGCAGCCGACCCGATGCTGGTCAAACGCCTGCGTAGGCTGCGCGCAAGCAGGCAGAAGGCGCGAGCGGCCCGCCGACTGGGCTTCGAGGTCACCTGAGGCTTTCGCGGACTCGAAAGCCACGCCGATACAGTGGGCTCAATGAACGAGCGCCGTTCCGACTCCTCCGGGCTTCCCCTGCGCGCCATGGTGATGGTGCTGCTGTTCCTGGGAGTGGTCTTTCTGCTGGTCGCATTTCAGGCCATGGGCTCGGGCTCCGACTCCGACGTTGACGAACCGGTGGCCACCGTGACCACCACCACGACGCCGTCGCCGACACCCGCGACACCGGCACCGGCAGCCAAGGCCGATGTGCGGGTATTCAATCTCTCGTCCACACCGGGCGCCGCCGAGAACACTGCCAATCAGCTCAGGGGCGCCGGCTGGAACGTCACCGAGACCGGCAACCTCACCCTGGACGGCGTCACGGTAAACACGGTGTACTTTGGCGACGCGCCCGGCGAGCGGGAATCAGCCGATGAGGTGGGCCAGTTACTCCAGGCTCCGGTGGAACCCCGGGCGCCGGGCCTGACCGATCAACCACCGGGCGTGATCGTGGCGGTCACGGGCTAGGCTCACGGCATGCCGTTCCCAAACCCGGTTGGTAAGCCGATCGGCCCTGTCCTGGCCGCCGCCGCACTGCTCACCCTCCCGCTCGCAACCGCGTGCACACCGGACGAGCCGGTGGCGACGCAGCCGGCCACCACGCCGTCGATCTGGACGGGATCGCCGTCGCCGGTGGCCCCCGCCGGTGAACACGAGGGTGAAGCGGCAGGCGAGAAGCTGACGGCGCAACTCAAGCTCGCCGACGGCACCACGGTCGCCACCGCCGACTTCGACTTCACCGGCGGGCACGCCACCGTGACCGTGCAGACCACCGTGACCGGTGAGCTGACGCCCGGCTTCCACGGGCTGCACCTGCATTCGGTGGGCAAGTGCGAAGCAGCCTCGGTAGCGCCGACGGGCGGTGCGCCCGGCGACTTCAACTCCGCCGGTGGGCATTTCCAGGTCCCCGGCCACAGCGGCCACCCCGCCAGCGGTGATCTCACGTCACTACAGGTACGTGCGGACGGCTCGGCGACGCTGGTTACCACCACCGACGCGTTCACTGCAGAGGACCTGCTCGCGGGCGCCAAGACGGCGATCATCATTCACGCGAAGCCGGACAACTTTGCCAACATCCCGCCGGAGCGCTACCAGCAGATCAACGGCACTCCGCCACCCGACGAGACCACGCTGGCCACCGGCGACGCCGGAGAGCGGGTGGCGTGCGGTGTTATCGGCACCGGTTAGCAGTCGCATTGATTTCGCCGGCTCGCCCCGGCCCACTGTTGGTGTCGAATGGGAGTTCGCCCTCGTTGACGGCGAGACCCGCGATCTGAGTAACGAGGCCGCCGCGGTGATCGCCGAGATCGGCGAAAACCCGCATGTGCACAAGGAATTACTGCGCAACACGGTCGAGATCGTCACCGGTATATGCGACAACACCGGCCAGGCGATGGACGACCTGCGTTCCACCTTGCGGCCCGCGCGCCGGATCGTCCGCGATCGCGGGATGGAGCTGTTCTGTGCCGGGACACACCCGTTCGCAAAGTGGTCGGCACAGAAGCTGACCGACGCGCCACGGTACGCCGAGCTGATCAAACGCACCCAATGGTGGGGCCGCCAGATGCTGATCTGGGGGGTGCACGTGCACGTCGGAATATCCTCGGCGCACAAGGTCATGCCGATCGTCACCTCACTGCTCAACCACTATCCGCACTTGCTCGCGCTGTCGTCGTCGTCACCCTACTGGGACGGTGAGGACACCGGGTATGCGAGCAATCGCGCGATGATGTTTCAGCAGTTGCCCACGGCCGGCCTGCCGTTCCACTTCCAGACCTGGGCGCAGTGGGAGGGCTTCGTTCACGACCAGAAGAAGACCGGCATCATCGACCATATGAACGAGATCCGTTGGGACATCAGGCCGTCACCGCATCTGGGCACGGTCGAGGTCCGTGTCTTCGACGGCGTCTCGAACCTGCGCGAACTCGGTGCCCTCGTCGCGTTGACCCATTGCCTGATCGTCGATCTGGACCGCCGCCTCGACGCCGGCGAGGAACTGCCGACGATGCCGCCGTGGCATGTGCAGGAAAACAAGTGGCGCGCAGCCCGTTACGGCCTCGACGCGGTGATCATCCTGGATGCGGACAGCAACGAACGGTTGGTCACCGAGGACCTGGACGAGCTGCTGAACCGGCTGGAGCCGGTGGCCAAGTCGCTGCGCTGCGCCGACGAGCTGGCCCAGGTGGCCGACATCTACCAGCAGGGCGCGTCGTATCAGCGCCAGCGGCGGGTCGCCGAAGAGCAGGACGGAGACCTGCGCGCGGTGGTCGACGCGCTGATCGGCGAGCTGGCCATCTAGCCGTGCCGATCACGCCGATGTTCCCGCTCGAGGTGGCGATGCTGCCCGGCCAGGAGCTGCCGCTACGGATCTTCGAGCCGCGCTACTCCGCACTGGTCGCCGACTGTCTCGCGGCGGAGGACCCCGCGTTCGGTGTCGTGCTGATCGCGGCTGGGCGCGAAGTCGGAGGCGGGGACACCCGTAGCGACGTGGGTGCCCTGGCCCACATCACCGAGTGCGCGGACTTCGGCGACGGGCGCTACCGACTCAAATGCGTGATGGCTGAGCGGATCCGGGTGCTGGAATGGCACCCGGACAACCCCTACCCACAGGCCGCGGTCGAACCATGGCCCGACGAACCCGGTGAGGCAGTGGGCGCGGACGCTATCCGGGATGTCGAAGACCGCATCGTCGCACTCTTCGAGCGGATCGCCGAAGCCCGTGGCGCTATGCTGCCGGGCCGTGCCGATCTGCTCGCCACCGACATGCCCGATCTCGGGCAGCGGCTCTATGCGCTGGCGTCCCGGGTTCCGATGGGTCAGGCCGACCGCTACGCGGTGCTGGCTGCGCCCTCTCCGGCCACACGCCTGGAGGCGCTGCGCGAGGCCGTCGACACCGTCACCGCGATGGTCGAGTTCCAGCTGTCCGACGGGTAGCGGTGACGTCAGTTCTGGCTATCCGTCCCGCCTTCGGTGTACTCGTGCAGCTCGTCCTCGGTCAGTAAGTCGTGAATGTTCTGTTCGCGGTAGGCCAATCGCCCGACTCGATGAGCGACGACCGGCGCGGTGATCACGGCGAACATGCCGGTCAGGATCAGCATGCCGACGTCGACATTGCCGCGGAGCCGGATTGCCGCCCCGCCGAGCACCAATAGCAGGCCCAACACCTGCGGCTTGGTCGCCGCGTGCATGCGCGACAGGGTGTCCGGGAATCGGATGACGCCGATCGCGGCGGTCAATGCCAGCGTGGAGCCGCTGAGCACCAGCACGGCCGTGACAATGTCAAGTGCGTTCACCGCGCATCCCTGTCGTCGCGGCGGCTGTCCGTATCGGGTACCCGGAATCGCGCCACGCTTACCGAGCTGACGAAACCGATCAACGCGAGCGCGGTCAGGCTATAGGTCACCGTGGTGTCCAGGCTGAACGCTGCCCAGGTCCCGATGGCGCACATCGCCACCGCGACGAGGGTGTCCAGCGCGACGAGCCGGTCCAGCGTGCTGGGCCCGGCCAGGATGCGAAACATCGTGATGGTCGCGGCCGCGGTCAGCAGCACGGCCGCGACGATCCACACGGTGCTCACTAGGGCACCTCCTTACTGGGTGCCGGCCGCCAGTCGGCGTCTCGCTCGAACGTCGTCACCAACAGCCGCTCCATCTGTGCGATCTGGCGGTAGAAGCGGGCGACGGCCCGCTCGGAGCCGACATCGATGACGTGCACATAGATCAGCCGGCGCGCCTGGTCGATCTCCAGCACCATCGATCCGGGGATCAAGGTGATGATGTTGACCGCCAACGCCAGCACCAGATCCGACTTGATCGCCAAGTGGGCCCGTAGCACCGCGCTGCGCGGCGGCGGTCCTGGTTTGATGGCCAGCCAGGCCACTTGCAACGACGACAGCACCAACTCGTAGGCCACTACCGCCATCAGCCGCAGCAAGGACAGCGGATGCACCCGGCCTTCGATGGGTACGACGGGAAGCGGCAGCAGCAGTGTGATCACCAACGCTATCGCCAACCCGCTCAGGATGTTTCCTGGCGAAGCGTTGCCCCACAACAAGATCCACACCAACACCAGCCAGCACAGCACCCACGCGCGCAGCGCGTAGCGTCTCATGGCGTGACACCCCCGAGCACTGCCGAGATGTAGCGGTCGCGGTCCAGCACCTCGGTGGCGGCGCGTTCGCTGTACGCGACGATCGGCCCGGCAAGCACGGTCAAGGTGAGCCCCACCGCGATGAGCGCCCCGGTCGGCACCAGCATGCCCACCGGCATCCGTCCGACATCGCCCCGATCGGCCAGGGCAATGTCTTCGGCGTCGTCGAGCAACACCGAAGGAGCCGCGGCCGCCACGTCGCCCTCCGGCGCGTCGGCCCGAACGCGCCAGAAGGCCAGCGTCCATACGCGGGTGACCACGTAAAGCGTCAACAGACTGGTCAGCACGCTTCCGCCCACCAGCGTCCACGCCAGCACCGAACCGCTCTGGGCGCCTGCCTCCAGCAGCGCCACCTTGCCGATGAAGCCGGAAAACGGCGGAATGCCACCAAGATTGAGCGCAGGCACCACGAACACAAAGGCCAGCAGCGGGCTGGCGGCTGCGAGCCCGCCGAGCCTTTGCAGTGTGGAAGCGCCCGCTTGCCGCTCGATCAGGCCGACGACCAGGAACAGCGTCGTCTGCACCAGGATATGGTGCGCCACATAATAAATCGCGCCGGACATGCCCAGCTGGCTGGACAGCGCAATACCGAACACCATGTAGCCGATGTGGCTGACCAACGTGAAGGACAGCAGCCGCTTTATATCGCTCTGTGCGATGGCGCCGAGGATGCCGACGAGCATGGTGAGCAGCGCCGCCACCAGCAACACCGAATCAAGGCCGCCGGTCGGGAAGAGCAACGAGTGTGCCCGAATAATCGCGTAGACACCGACTTTCGTCAGCAGGCCGGCGAACACCGCGGTGACCGGTGCCGGTGCGGTCGGGTAGGAGTCGGGCAGCCACGTCGACAGCGGGAACACTGCGGCCTTGATGCCGAACGCCACCAGTAGCACCGCGAACAGCGCGCTGCGGGTACCGGGCGAGACGCCGTCCAGCCGGGTGGCGAGCTCGGCCATGTTGAGTGTGCCGGTCGCGGCGTACACCAGCGCGATGCCGATCAGGAAGATCATCGACGACACCATCGACACCATCACGTAGGAGATGCCGACGCGTACCCGCTCGGTGCTGGCCCCGATGGTCAGCAGCACGAAGCTCGCCGCCAGCAGCACCTCGAACCCGACGAAGAGGTTGAACAGATCGCCGGCCAGGAACGCGTTGCATACACCGGCCGACAGCGCCAGATAGGTGGGCAAGAAGATCGATACCGGTTGGCGTTCGTCGCCGTCCCGGATGCCCTGCCCGATGGCGTAGAGCACCACGGCCAGCAGCACGATCGACGACACCACCAACATCAGCGCCGAGAGCCGGTCCACCACCAACGTGATGCCGAGCGGACCCATACCGGGCACACTCTGTCCCCAGCCGCCGATGTGCAGGGCCAGCGTGCCGTCGCGATCGGTGAGGTAGACCAGCGCTCCACACACCGCGACCACCGTCGACAGTGCGAGCAGCGTGATGGCGCGTTGCAGCCGGGGCCGGCGCCCCGCGAACAGCGTCGCCGCCGCGCCGATCGTCGGGATCAGCACGGGTAGCGGGGTGAGCGTCCCTGCGAGGCTCACCTTGACCCCTCCAAGCCGGGCAGCGCGTCCAATTCGTCGGGCTCGTCGGTGTCGCGCGCCTTGTCGGGTATCGGGCGACCCTCGTCTACGGCCGCTGCCTCCTCGGCGGTGAGGTGGGCGACGCGGGTGTCCTCGGGATCGTCGGCGACCTCCTCGGCAGTGGTCAGCCGGTACGCGCGGTAATTCAACGCCAACACGAACGCCGCGATGCCCATGCTGATGACGATGGCGGTCAGGATCATGGCCTGCGCCAACGGATCTGCCGTGGCGGTCTCGCCATTGCTGGTCCGGCCGCGCACCGGTGGATTTCCGGACGGGCTGCCTACGGTGAGGATCAACAGGTTGACCGCATTACCGATCACCAAGAGCCCCAGCAACATTCGGGTCAGATTGCGTTCCAGCAGCAGATAAACTCCGATGCTGGTGAGACCGCCGATGAGGACGAGCGGAACCAGATAGGTGGTCATCGCGCCGTCACCGTCGCTTGTTGCTGCTCGGCCATCTCGACGTCCACCCGGGCGCCCAGGCTGCGCAGCACGTCGAGCACCAGCCCGACGACGATCAGGTACACGCCGAGGTCGAAGAACAACGCGGTGACCAGCTTGACCGTGCCGAAGACCGGAATGTCGAACTCCACCACCGCCGACGACAGCACGGGGGCGCCCAGCAGCAGCGACGCCACCGCGGTGCCCGCCGACAGGGCCAGGCCGGTTCCGAGGATCTTGCCCGCATCCAGCGGCAGCGTCTCGCCGAGCTCGTAGCGCCCGCCCGCGAGATACCTCAGCACCAGCGCGAGCCCCGCGGTCAGCCCCCCGGCGAAGCCGCCGCCGGGCGTGTTGTGGCCGGCGAAGAAGAAGTAGGCCGACAGCACCATGATGAGCGGGAAGATCATCCGCGTCGCGACCTCCAGCACCAGGGACCGGTGCCGCGGGTCACGCAACTCGCTGCCACGCAACCAGGTGATGTCACCGGCGGCCGGACTGGTCGCAATCGCGGCGGTAAGCCCGGCGCCAGGTGGGACGGCATCGGCGACTCGGGGAGCGGCACCAAAACGCCGGTGCCGGAACACCATTGACGCTGCCCCGGTCGCAGCGACCAGCAAGACCGAGATCTCGCCGAGGGTGTCCCATGCCCGGATATCGACCAGCAGCACGTTGACGGTGTTGGCGCCGTGACCGCGGAAGTACGCGGCGTCGGGCAGCAGCGCGGCGATCGGGACGCCGGTGCGGGCGGCCATCGCGAACACCGCGAGCGTGGTGACACTGGCGCCGACCGCCAGCGCCAGTGCGGCACGCGGTAACCGGTGCCGGCGGAGGTTGGTGCGGTTCGACTCGGCGGGCAGCGTCCGCAGTACCAGCACGAAGACCACCAGCGTCAGGGTTTCCACCAGGAATTGGGTCAATGCCAGGTCGGGGGCGCCGTGGAACGCGAAGATCGTGCCGCAGCCATAGCCGGTAACGCCGACCAGCAGCACGGCGGCCAGCCGGTTGCGCATCAAAGTTGCGCCCACCGCGGCGGCCAGGATCAGCAGCCCGACCACCACCTGCTGCGGCGAGTCCCAGAGGGCGAACTCGGGCCGGTCGCGGGCGCCCAGCGCGAGCACCACCACCGGCACCAGCGCCAGCGTGAACAGGATCACCGACTGGGTAGCGGGAAGCGAGCCGCGCTGGGTGGTGCCGGTCAACCGCACGGACACCACGTCGACGACGCGGATCACCGCATCGTAGACGCGGTCGGCGTTGCCCAGCGGCAGGTAGGGCACCCGGGCGCGACGCAGCCGCGCACGGCCTAAGAACGCCGCCGTGCCGAGGGCGAGCACGAGGATGGACAGCAGCAGCGGCAGACCGAGGCCGTGCCACAACGCCAGGTCGTAGCTTGTCCCGTCTTGGCTGCCGCCGGGCACGGTGTCGGCGTAGGTGTCCAGCGCACGGTCCAGCGGGGCGGGCCACAGCCCGAACAGCAGGCCGGCCGCGGCCAGGATGGCGGGAGGGGCCAGGAACGTGGCCGGCGGGTGGTGCATGTTCGCGACGCGCCCGGTGGGCTCGGGTTTCTGTTTGCGGGCGAATGCGCCCCACAAGAACCGCAGGCTGTAGATGGTGGTGAACACCGAACCGACGACGATGGCGGCCAGCACGAAAGGCGCTGCGGCACCGAGCGATTCGCTGTGCGCAAGGGTTTCGTAGTCGGCTTCTTTGGCGACGAAGCCCAGGAACGGCGGCAGCGCCGCCATGCTCGCCGTTGCGAGGACCGCGATGACCAGCAGCGGCTTGTTGCGCTGTCCGAGCCAGGCAAGTCTGCGGATGTCACGGGTTCCGGTGGCGTGGTCGATGATTCCGACCACCATGAACAGCGCCGCCTTGAACATGGCGTGCGCGCACAGCAGGGCCAGCCCGGCCAGCATCAGGTCTTTGCCGCCGGTGCCGACCAGCACCGTGATCAGGCCGAGTTGGCTCACGGTGCCGAATGCCAGAATCAATTTCAGGTCGTATTCGCGGACCGCGCGCCAGCCCGCCAGTACCACTGTCAGTACGCCGAGGGTCACCACCATCGGACGCCACGGCGGCGAGTCGGCGAAACCCGGCGTCATTCGGGCGACCAGGTACACCCCGGCCTTCACCATCGCAGCGGCATGCAGGTATGCGCTCACCGGGGTCGGCGCGGCCATCGCGCCGGGCAGCCAGAAGTGCAGCGGGACAATGGCCGACTTAGCCAGTGCGCCAACGAGAATCAGCACAACGCCGACCGACACCGCCAACCCCGACGGCGGCGCCGCGATCAGTTCGGACAGCCGGTAGGTTCCCGAGACGGTGCCGAGGGTGACGATGCCGACCAGCATGGCCAGGCCGCCGGCCGTGGTGACCAGCAGCGCCTGGACTGCGGCCTTTCGGCTGGTGGCGCGCTCGGCGTAATGGCCGACCAAGAGGAAGGACAGCACGGTGGTCAGCTCCCAGAACACGTAGAGAACCAGCATGTTGTCGCTGACCACGAGGCCGAACATGGCGCCGGAGAACGCGACCATTTCGGCGGCGAAACTGGGCAGGCGATTCTCTTTGCGCCCGTCGTGGTGGAGGAAGTAGTCGGCGCAGTAGAACAGCACGAGCGCGCCGATGCCCAGCACCAGCACGCTCATGATCGCAGCGAGCGCGTCGAACCGCAGCGTGATGTCCATCGACAACTCGGAAACCCACGACACGCTGACGGTCCGTGCTTGCCCGGGCCCCGGCCAGTTCAGCACGACCCAAACCAGCGAGCCCAGCGGGACGAGCGACAGCGGATAGAACGCCATCCGGCCCCACCGGTACACCAGCATGGGCGCCAACGCGGTGGCGGCCGCGTGGGCGAACAGGATGGCGAGCATGCACTCCGATCGGTCGCGGTGGTCGGGGTGTAAGCCGATATATGGCTTTGGTTTAACGCCAGTCTAGCTGGGCGGATGCGGCTACCATCCCCCGTCCTGGCGATGGTCGCGCCGTCGCCGACTTCCCGAAGGTGCCACCCGAACTTGTCACTGTCAGGTTCTAGAAGTAGCGCAGCCAGACGTAGACCCACGCGATGCAGGTACTCAGCAGGGTGACGACGATGCCGTAGCGGGTGAACCGCCAGAAGCTGATCGGGTGGCCCGCCCGTTGCGCGATGCCGATCGCCACGACATTGGCGCTGGCCGCAATCGCGGTGCCGTTGCCGCCGAAGCAAGCGCCCAGCGCGAACGCCCACCACAACGCCCGGCCGGTTTCGACGTCGGGTGCCTGTGCCGCCATGCCCTCGACGACCGGGGTCATGGTCGCGGTGTAGGGGATGTTGTCGATGAACGCGCCCAGCACGGCAGACCCGAACAACAGCCCGGTCGCGGCAAGGAAGAAGTTGTCGCCGAACAGCGCCACGGCGCCATCGCCGACCCAGCCGATCACGCCGGTATGCACGAGACCGGCAACCATCGCGAACAGTCCCATGAAGAACACCAGGGTCGGCCACTCGACCTCGGGGAGAACGTCGGCGACGTCGATGTCGTTGACCAACAACATCGTGCCCGCTCCGAGCAGGGCGACGATCGACGGCGCGACATGGAGTACCGAATGCAGGCTGAACCCGACGATGACCAGGGCAAGGACAGCCAGCGACCGTACCAGCAGTCGGGTGTCCTTGATGGCGCGGCGTTCCTGCAGCGCCATCACATTGTCGAGGCGAATGTGGTTGGACCGCAGGTCTTTACGGAACAGTGCCCTGGTGAACACTACGAACAGCGCGAAGATGATCGCCACCGCCGGCGCCATGTGCACCAGGAAGTCGTTGAATGTCAGACCGGCCCGGCTGCCGATGATGATGTTCGGTGGATCACCGATCAGCGTTGCGGCACCGCCGATGTTCGATGCCAGCACCTCCGCGATCAGAAACGGCTGGGCCGCGATTTCCAGCCGGTCGCAGATTACCAGCGTCACCGGGGCGACCAACATGATGATCGTGACGTTGTCGAGCACCGGTGAGGCGACCGCGGTGATCACCATCAGCATCACCATCAGCCGGAACGGCTTGCCCCTCGACCGTTTGGCGGCCCAGATGGCCAGGAAGTCGAAAAGTCCGGTCTGCTTGATCACGCCGACGATGATCATCATGCCCAGCAGCAGGAAGATGACGTTCCAGTCGATCCCCTCGTGCTCCGAATAGAACACCTTCGCGCCGGGAATCAGCCCGAGGATGGTCATCAACCCGGCGGCGACCAGAACCGTCTTGACCTTGTTGGCCCGCTCGGTGGCGATGAACCAGAAGGCGACGACGAAAATCGTGAGCGCCAGCAGGGGAGCCATTGCCGATCCTGCCGCCGAAGTTGGCCCGCCGAGCGCGGATCAGTCGCTGGGTCCGGCCACCGCCAGGCTGGTCATCAACCTCTCCAGGGTCACCGCGCCGGTAAGCCTGCCGCCCCGATCGACCACCGCGATGAGCGGACTCCGCTTGTTGGCCATCACCGTGGCGATCTCCAACAATGTGGCCTCCGGCGCGACGGTGGCAGGCTTGGCGACCGGGGTCGGCAAGCAGTCACCGACGGTCAGCTTGCCGGGGCCATGCCAGAACAGGTCCGCGTGGATCTCGTCGACGGTGCGAACCAGCGCGGGATCGTCCCGATACGTCTCCGGAATCGCCAGCCGCAGCACCTGCGTGCCGGGCAACACGGCAACCGGGCGGTCCGACTCGTCGACCACCACCAGCCCGGGCAGCCGGTTGACGACCATCAGCTGAACGGCCTTGGACACCGGGTCGTCCATCCGGACCGTCGGCGGGGTCACGGCGATCTCGTGTGCTTGCATGTCTTCGTTTCGTTGGGTGCCGGCTGGGTCAGCAGTAATGGTCATCGTCCCCGTTCTCCGCTCAGTTCGTCCACACGTCGTTCCAGCGACAGGAGGCGATCCGCAATGGGTGGGCTGTGCAGAATCTGGGCCACCTGGTCGGCCTCATCGGGTTCCAGGACGATCGCCCGGCTGGGCTCGTCGAGTTCGCCTCCGCCGTAGGTGAACAGGTGCCGATTGGCGGCCCTGTCCACCAGCAGACAGAAGCTGTCGCCGTCCCGGGTGACGATCTGGTGCAGAACGCCACTGCCGGGCACCGTCGTCCGATGAATCTGCATCGATGCTCCTACCGCAGTTGACGCCAGTCTGGGCGGTGGATCGGGTCGCCACCATCGGGTCTGACACCCATTCCCGGGGGGTGGTGGCCTGTATGGACAAAGGACAGTGCGGCAGACCACGCTGGTGGGTATGAAACGGGCGCGAACTCCCGCGGCCGCGCTGTTTCGGCGGGTCTTTCTGATCAACGGCGCGATCTTCGTCCTGGGCACGCTGATCCTTGCGGTGTCGCCGGCGACCGTTTCGGCGCGCATCAAGCTGACCGAGATCCCGGTCCTGGTGGTCGGGTTGGCGGTGATGCTGACCGCGAACGCGTTGCTGTTGCGATCGAGTCTTGCCCCCCTGGATCGGCTCGCCGCGTCAATGCGGCGAGTCGATCCGCCCAGACGCAGCGACCGCGTCGAGGATCGCGGCAACGGCGACCTGCACCACCTCATCGCCTCCTTCAACGCCATGCTGGATCGGCTCGAGACGGAGCGGACCTCCGCCAGCGCATCGGCGCTGGCCGCACAGGAGAACGAGCGTCAGCGGATCGCTCGGGAGCTGCACGACGAGATCGGCCAGACGCTGACCGTCGCACTGCTGTCCCTCAAACGCGCCGTTGACCGCGGGCCCGCGACGATCCGCCGCGAGCTGCAAGACGCCCAGGAAATCGTGCGCGCCAGTCTCGACGAGGTTCGCGACATCGCCCGTCGGCTACGCCCCGACGCACTCGAAGATCTCGGTCTGCACAGCGCTCTCAACGCGCTCAGCAGCGAATTCGGCCAAGCCACCGGGATTTCCGTCATCAAGCACATCGTGCCCGGGTCCGCCCGGCTGAAACCCGACGTCGAGTTGGTGTGCTATCGGATTGCACAGGAGAGCCTGACGAACGTGGCGCGTCATGCCCACGCCAGCAAGGTCTGGCTCGACCTACACGTCAGCACCGAACACCTGACGCTGCGCATCGCTGACGACGGCCGGGGCGGGGTGGCCGCCGAGGGGGCGGGGATCAGCGGAATGCGGGAACGCGCGCTGCTGGTGAAAGCCACCCTCACCATCACGTCGCCGAAGCAGGAAGGCACCGAGGTGCGGCTCGTCATACCTCTGCGCGGGCGTGGCGACTGATGCTGGCTCAACCCGCGCGCATCCTGCTGGCCGATGATCACGCGTTGGTGCGCAGCGGATTGCGGATGATCCTGGATGCCGAACCCGATATGCGGGTGGTGGCGGAAGCGGCCGACGGATACGAAGCCCTGGCGGCGCTCGAGGACACCCCCACCGACCTGGCCATCCTCGACATCGCGATGCCGAAGATGACCGGCCTGCAGGCGGCTCGTGAAATCAACCGGACCCATCCGCACGTGCGGATCCTGATCCTGTCGATGCACGACAACGAGCAGTACTTCTTCGAGGCGCTCAAGGCCGGCGCGTCCGGCTACGTGCTGAAGTCGGTCGCCGACCGCGACCTGCTCGAAGCGTGCCGGGCCACCATGCGTGGCGAGCCGTTTCTCTACGCGGGCGCCGTCACCGCGCTGATTCGGGAGTACCTGCACCGGGCCCGCCAAGGTGACGGGCTACCGGAGACCATCCTCACGCCGCGCGAAGAAGAGGTTCTCAAGCTGATCGCCGAGGGGTTTTCGACGCGGGAGATCGCGAACACCCTGGGTATCAGCGCCAAGACGGTGGACCGGCACCGGACGAACATCCTGCAGAAACTCGGCCTGCGAGATCGCCTGGCGCTGAGCCGCTATGCGATCCGGGTTGGCTTGATCGAGCCGTAGGTCACATCTGTCCGGCCGAGAAGGCGCGAAGCGCCTCCACCTGCACGGGATCCAGCGACGGCCGCACGGTTTCCCGGGCCTTGGCGACGTCGGCGGCGGTGACATCGGCGGCGTCGATGGAGCGGCGCATCGCGGTCAGCGCGGCCTCACGGAGCAGCGCCACGCAATCGGCGGCGCTGTAGCCGTCGAGCTCACCGGCCAGCGCGTCGAGGTCGACGTCGTCACTCAGCGGAATGGATTTGCCTGCCGTGCGCAGGATCTCGCGGCGCGCGTCGGAATCGGGCGGTTCGACGAAGACCAGCTTCTCAAGCCGCCCGGGCCGCAGCAGGGCGGGGTCGATGAGGTCGGGCCGGTTGGTGGCGCCGAGCACCACCACGTCGCGCAGCGGTTCGATGCCATCCATTTCGGTCAGCAGCGAGGCCACCACCCGGTCGGTCACACCGGAGTCGAAGCTCTGGCCACGCCGGGGCGCCAGCGCATCGATCTCGTCGAGAAACACCAGCGACGGTGCGGAATCGCGGGCCCGGCGGAACAATTCACGCACCGCCTTCTCCGAAGCGCCGACCCACTTGTCCATCAGCTCGGCGCCCTTGACCGCGTGCACCGACAGCCGCCCGGAGCTGGCCAGCGCGCGCACCACGTACGTCTTGCCGCAGCCGGGCGGACCGTAGAGCAGCACGCCGCGCGGCGGCTCGACGCCGAGCCGGGCGAACGTCTCGGGGTGCTGCAGCGGCCACAGCACCGATTCGGTGAGCGCCTGCTTGGTTTCGGCCATGTCGCCGACGTCGTCGAGTGTCACCGAGCCGACCGCCACCTCTTCGGTGGCCGATCGGGACAGCGGGCGGATGACGGTGAGTGCGCCGGTGAGGTCGTCCTGCGTCAACACCGGCGGCTTGCCGTCGGCGCTGGCCCGCGCCGCCGCCCGCAGCGCTGACTCCCGCACCACGGCGGCCAGATCGGCGATCACGAAACCCGGTGTGCGTTCGGCGATTTCGTCGAGGCCCAGGCCTTCGGAGGGCACGTCACGCAGCAGCACCTCCAGCAGCTGCTTGCGGACCGCACCGTCGGGCAGACTCAACCCGAGCTGCGATCGCACAGGTCGGGTGCCCGCAGCCGCGGATCCAGGCTGTCCGGCACGGCAGACGTGGCGACGAACGCCACCGCGGGGGTGGCCACCGCGCTGCGCAGTTCGGTGAGAATCAGCGTCGCCACCGGGTCGGCGACCGACGGCAACAGCGCGTCGATGTCGGTGATCAGCAACACGCCCCCGCCATCGCGCACGGTGGCCACTGCGGAAGCGACGCTTGCCAGCCGGTCTTCGGCGCGCAGCGCACCCACTTCGGGGCCGTCCAGTTCGACGAGGCGCCGGTCGGCGCAGACCGCACGCACCAGGGCGGACTTGCCGACGCCGGCGGGCCCGGACACCAGGACGCCGAGATTCGCCGTAGCGCCAAGGGTTTCCAGAAGTTCGGGTTGGTCGAGCGCGAGTTTCAGCCATTCGGTGAGTCTGGTCGCCTGCGTGTGTACACCCTTGAGGTCATCGACCCGCAGCGTCGGCTCGGTTTGCGACTGCGATGGGGTGGTGACGACGGCCCGGCCGGCGCTCGGCTGTGGTGTCGTGGTCACCCCGTTACCCCAGCCGACCAATGAATTCGGTTGCACGCTGACGGGTCCGGCCGGATCGACGCCGGTTACCGTCAGCAGCTCCGATGTCCACGTGATACCGACGGCGGACGCCAGCGCGCTGCTGGCCGCCGACGTCGGGATGTCGGGGCCGAGTTCACGCGGCAGCAGCGACACCGTGTCGCCGACCGTCATCACCTTGCCCAGCAGGGCCTGACGCAGCGTCGCGGACGAGATCGACTGGGTGGCCAGATTGGAGCCCCGCAGCGTCACCGACCGGGCGCCGTACACCGTCACCGGGGCGACCAGCACGGTGGTGTCTTCGCGTAGTCCGGCGTTCGACAGCGTGACGTCGTCGAGTAGTGCGGTGCCCGCGGGAGTGCCGGCCGGCGCCAGCCCGGCCACTGCGGCGGTGGTCCGCGAGCCGGTCAGCGAAATCGCATCCCATTCCCGAATGCCCAGTGCGGCAATGGCTTCCGGATGCAGGCGCACCACTCCGCGACGCGAATCCAGCGCGGAGGTGTTCAGCCGTGCCGTGAGGGTGAGTTGCTGCCGCGGTGTCGGGCGGTCGGCGACGTCGAGCCCGGTCACCTCAGTCGCCCGGCCTTCGCAGTCCGAGCCGGGCCATCGACCGCCGATGCGGCTGTGCCCGTCGAATCGCCCGCCGTGCCTGGCGTTGTGCCTTGGGCCGCTCGTCCCACACCTCGGGGTGCTTGGCCAGCCATGCCTTCGTCCGCACCGCGAACGGGATGTGGATGACGTAGGCGGTGATGATCGCCATGATGACGATGTAGCCGTACTGAATCGCCGCGGCGACGGCGATGGCCAGCAGTGCCAGCAGCGGCACGACCATCCTCGGCGGTATGGCGAAGGTGTGAATCTTGCGCATCGGGATGGCGCTGACCACCAGCAACGATACGCCGACCATCCAGATCGAGACCGCCCACTCAGAGGTCCACCACCCGTCGCCGAACTGCATCTTGGCGGCCAGTGGTCCGATGGAGCCGATCGCGCCGGCCGGGGCCGGCATGCCCACGAAGTACTCCTTCTCGTAGGCGGGCTGGTCGCCCTCGAGCATCGCGTTGTACCGGGCCAGCCGCAGCACGATGCACACCGCGTACAGCAGCACCACGATCCAGCCGACCCGTGATTGGGACAGCAGCGTCGCGTAGACGATGAATGCCGGTGCGACACCGAAATTCACCGCGTCGGCGAGCGAGTCGATCTCCTGACCCATCCGCGATGTCGCCTTGAGCAGCCGGGCCATCCGGCCGTCGAGCGCGTCCAGGATCGCGGCCACCGCGAGCAGCGCCATCGCCTCCGTCGGACGGCCATCGAGCGCGAACTTGACCGCGGACAACCCGAGGCAGATCGCCGCGACCGTCATCGCGCTGGGCAGCAGCCGCAGGCTGATCTGCGACGGCTTCATCCGGGCTTTCATCGAGGCAGCTCCGCCAGGATCGTCTCGCCGCCAACCGCCCGCTGGCCGGGCAGGACCAGCACTTCGGAGCCCTCGGGAAGGTAGGTGTCCAGCCGTGAGCCGAACCGGATCAGGCCGTAGGTGTCACCGATCGAAACCTTGTCGCCGGGTGCCACATCGCACACGATGCGCCGGGCGACCAGGCCGGCGATCTGCACGGCGATCACCTGTACGCCCTCCGGTGTGCGGATCAGCACGCTGTTGCGTTCGTTGTCCTGGCTGGCCGCGGCGAGCTCGGCCGATCCGAACAGCCCGGGACGGTGCACGACGGCGACCACCTCACCGCTTATCGGGATGCGCTGGACATGCGCGTCGAAGATCGACAGGAAGATGCTGACCCGAGGCAGGGGCCGGGCGCCCAGGTTCAGTTCGGCGGGCGGCTCTGCCTCTTCGACCAGGCAGATGAGGCCGTCGGCGGGTGCGACGACGACGCCGGGCCGACTGGGCGGAACGCGTGGGGGATGACGGAAGAACGCGGCGTTCGCACCGGCCGCCAGCAGACCGCCGCGGCGCAGCCACCGATATCTTCGGCCCGCCGCGGCAACCGCGAGGCTGGCGCCGATGAACGGCAGCCCGGCGGGATGCACCGGAGGGATTGTGGTTTTCGCCAGCGCCAACAGTCGCGCGGGGCCTGATCTGAGGTCGGGGCGTCTGGCCATCGTGCAGCGATTCTACGGGTGATCAGCCGTCGGACAGGTCCCACACCTGCACGGGCGATCCGGCCGCCAGCTCGGCGACGTCTTCGTCGATCTCCAGCAGGCAGTTGGCCGACGCCAGCCAGCGCAGGTGGTGGCTCGCGGGTGGCCCGTAGCTGGTGACCGACGCCTTGCCGGCGTCGAGTACGCCGCGGCGGAACTGCCGCTTGCCGCTCGGCGAGCTGAGCTCTTCGGTCAGCACCGCCGTCAGCCGCGGGCGCTCCGGCTGGGGCAGGCCCATCACCGCGCGCAGCGGCGCCCGAATGAAGACCTCGAACGACACCAGGGCACTGACCGGGTTGCCGGGCAGCGTGATGATCGGTGTGGCTGTACCCGATGTCGCCGGCCCAGCGGCTCCGGTGACTCGGCCGGCGCCCTGCGGCATGCCGGGCTGCATCGCGACCTTCACGAAGTCGACCTGCGCGCCGAGCGCTTCTTTTACCACTTCGTACGCGCCGGCGCTCACCCCGCCGGTGGTGATGATCAGATCGGCCTCGCCGGCGTGGCGGTCCAGCACCGCGCGGAACTGGTCGACGTCGTCGCCGGTCATCGGGGCGGCGACCACGTGCGCGCCGGCGTCACGGACGGCCGCGGCGAGCATGAAGGCGTTGGACTCGTAGATCTGGCCGGGTTTCAGCGGCATGCCCGGTGCCACCAGCTCCGAGCCGGTCGACATCACCAGCACCCGCTGCCGGGGAATGACGGACAGCACGCCGAGACCCAGCGCCGCGGCCAGGCCCAGCACGGCGGGTGTGACGACCTGCCCGGCGCGCAGCACGGTGGTGCCGGCGGTGACGTCCTCTCCGGCGCGGCGGATGTGCTGGCCGGCCTTGGCGGTCGCGCGGATCGCCACGGTGTCGGTCGACCCGTCGGTGGCCTCGACGGGCACCACCGCAGTGGCCCCGGACGGAACCGGTGCGCCCGTCATGATCCGGTGTGCCGTACCGGGTTTCAGCGTGAGGAAATCGGTGCGGCCGGCGGGAATGTCCTCGGCGACGGGCAGCAGCACCGGCTGCTCGGTGCTCGCCGGCGCGACATCGCCGGCAATGACGGCGTAGCCGTCCATGGCCGAATTGTCGAAGCCGGGCAACGACAGCGGCGCCACCACATCCTCGGCCAGCACCAGGCCGAGCGTGTCGGCCAGTGGTACGCCGACCGGTGCGCGGGGCGTGATCAGGCCGGCGACCACCCCCCGGTGCTCCTCGACCGAACGCATTGGGTCAGGCCGGATACGTGACGCCGGTCAGCTCCTCGGAAACGCTCCACAGCCGGCGCTGGATGTCTTCGTCGTGCGATTGTTTGCTGGATTCAACGACTTTCGGGTGCCCGCGCTGCTCGTGGAATCCGTCGGGGCCGTAATATTGGCCGTTCTGTGCCTCCGGGTCGGTGGCGGCGCGCAGCGTCGGAAGCGTTCCCATGTCGGGTGGCTGCGCGATGAACTGCCAGAAGAACTCACTGACCTGTCTGATGCCACCCGGCATGTTGCGCAGCAGCTCGGTCTGCGAGCCACCGGGGTGCGCAGCAAGCGCGGTGGTCGGGGCCCCCTTGGCTGCCAGGCGGCGCGCCAGCTCGTAGGTGAACAGCAGGTTGGCCAGTTTGGATTGGCCGTAGGCCTTCACCCGGTTGTAGTCGCGGTCGAGCCGCAGGTCGTCGAAATGGATCTTGGCCATGATGCGATGGCCGACGCTGCTGACGGTCACCACCCGCGAGCCCTCGACGGGCAGCATGTTGTCGAGCAGCTGACCGGTGAGCGCGAAGTGGCCGAGGTGGTTGGTGCCGAACTGCAGCTCGAAGCCGTCCTTGGTGCTGGCCTTGTCCGTGTACATCACGCCGGCGTTGTTGATCAGCAGATCGATACGCGGGTAGCTGGCGCGCAGCTCGTCGGCCGCCTTGCGGATATCGTCCAGCGACGTCAGGTCGAGCTCCTGCACGGTGACGACGGCGTTCGGGGCCCCCGAGGTGATTCGCGCCTTGGCGTCGTTGCCCTTATCGATGTTGCGGACGGCGAGCACGACGTGTGCGCCCTTGTCGGCGAGCACGGCCGCGGCTTCGTAGCCGATGCCGGTGTTGGAACCGGTGATGATGGCGATCCGCCCCGACTGATCAGGCACATCGGCGGCGGCCCACTTCTGCTTGGCACTCATGATCGAAACCTTACGGCGCATGCGCCATGCTCGAAGTATGAATAGTGCTACCAACGAGGTGACACTGGTCGACCCGGCCAACCCGCCGAGCCGCAACGCGCCGCTGGTGTGGGCGATCGGCGCGGCGATCCCCTGGCTGATGCTGGTGCTGGCCCAGCTGGTGTGGTTCGCGCTCGACCGGCGGTTCGGTTGGCTGCACGTCGCGGCGGCCGCCCTCACCGCGGTCGGCATACTGGTGTTCGTCGTGCTGGTGCCGCTATGGCGGTATCGGGTGCATCGCTGGGAGATCAGTCCGCAGGCGGTGTACACCCGTTCGGGCTGGCTGATCCAGGAACGCCGGATCGCGCCGATCTCCCGCGTGCAGACCGTCGACACCTATCGCGGTCCGCTGGACCGGCTGTTCGGGCTGGCCAACGTCACGGTGACGACGGCCTCGTCGGCCGGTGCGGTGCACATCGTCGCGTTGGACTCCGATGTCGCCGACCGCGTCGTCGCGCAGCTCACCGACATCGCCGCGATCGGCGCGGGGGATGCGACGTGACCGTTGCGGCCACCGAGAGGCCCTGGCATCGGCTCAGCCCGCGCATGCTGCTGGTGCACCCCGTGCACGAGGTGCTGCGGCAGCTTCCATTGCTGATCGGCGCGATCGTGCTCGGCTCGGCTACCGGCAACCCGATGTGGACGGTTTTCGCGCTGGGATTGACGGTCGCGTTCGGCATCGCCCGGTGGTTCACCACCACCTACCGCATCGAGCCCGACGAGGTGCAGCTGCGGACCGGCATACTTCAACGCAAGGTTGTGTCGGTGCCTCGCAACAGGATTCGTTCCGTGCAGACCGACGCCCGGCTGCTGCATCGGCTGCTGGGGCTGACGGTATTGCGGGTGAGCACCGGGCAGGAAGCCAGGGCCGACGCCGCGTTCGCACTGGACGCGGTGCGCGCCGAGGAGGTGCCACGCCTGCGCTCGATCCTGCTTGCCGACTCGCTGGCCCCGGCCGACGACTCGACTGATGAACGTGACCCGCTGGGCCGGGAGCTGGCCCGCTGGCACCCGTCGTGGCTGCGGTACAGCCCGCTGAGTTTCACCGGACTGGCCATGATTATCGC
>NZ_JBOGDB010000332.1:0-9252 GCF_050701515.1 Mycobacterium sp.
CCCGACCATCATGTTCCTGGGATTCAAACTCGTCGAGGCGTTCGGCATCCGCTCAATCCTGGCCCGCGCCGTGTCGGCGGGAGTATTCACCGTGCTCGTCGACGCGCCCTACGGGCTGACCGGACCGCTGCCGGGAGTGCGGTGGTGGGAGTGGCTGGACTGGACGATCGGCGGGCGGCACATGTTCCGGTACTGGTACGGCTGGCCGATGGCCGAGGCTATTTGGCAGATGACCTGGCCACCCCTGCTGATGTGGCTTGTATGGCAGTGGGAACGCCGCCGCGCCGCCACTCCCGCCGACATCGCCGCCGCCCGACGTGCACCGTGGGTGACACTGCTGGGTGTCCCTGTGCTCATCGGGTTGCTGGTGAACACCGGAGGGATGCTGCTGAGCTTTCCGATCGGCATCGCGATCGGCTTGGACCTTCCGCACTATCCGTTCGTGCTGGCGGTCGCGGTGCTCGTCTGTGTGGTGTTCCTGTTCGCCGACAAGCGACCGGTCGGTTTGGACCGGGCCGGCTGGACCCTACTGGGCATCCATGTCGTCGGATACGGCATCATCACCGCCGCCAACTTCGCCGCCCGGCCAGTCCCGGCGGGCCAGATCGTCATCGTGACGTTGGCCTTGACCGCGCTGGTGGTGTTGGCGTGCTACGCGCGGTATGCGGCGCGGCGGGTGCCGGACGACGCGCGCGCCGAGAGCCGGCCTAGTAGTCGGGTTGTGCGGTGACGCAGGCGGCGTCGCGGGCACGGCGGCGACGCTCGGCCAAGATCGGGCGACCACCGGGCAGTTCGGGGGAAGAGACGGTGGCCCGTCTGCTCGACGCCGCCCAAATCCAGTTCGGTGACCGTGGTTACGCCGGCGCGCGGATGACCGAGATCGCGCAGGCGGCCGGAATCAATCATTCATCGATCTACCAGTACTTCGGGTCGAAGAAGGACCTCTACCGGGCGGCCTTCGATGCGGCGCAAGCCGAGCTGCTCCCCGAGTATCTGGCGGCCATCGCGTCCGCGGACACCCTCAGGAAACAGATCGCCGCCATCTTCCGCGCGTCGGTGCGTGCCCATGAACGCCACCCGGCGATCACTCCGTTCCTGGCGTCCATACCCATCGAGCTTCGCCGCCATCCTGACCTGCTGTCCTCCCTACAGGCCGAAGGCAGCCGACTGTACGACGCGCTGCACCAGATGTTCGATCGTGCCCGTGAGCGCGGGGAGATTCCACCCACCAGCCAGGACAACGACATGCTGATCGCCTTCATCGGTTCGGCGATGGGGGTGGGTCTACTCAGTCACGGCATGCCCAGCGGTCACATGCGTGCGGCGGTCGATGTCCTGCTCGCCGCGTTCGACGGCGAGTTCTTCACCGATTGACGACGCCACGCCGCCTGGGAAGACCCTGTGAACGGCCGCGGCGGTGAACATTCCACGGCTCATTGCCGTAATCATCGGTTGGAGTGACGCGTTGACGCAGCTGAGTTATCGTTGATAAGTTATCGCTGATATCCCCGGTGGGCTCTGCGGAAGGATGCAACGTGCTGCAACGAATCGCCCGGCTGGCCATTGCCGCGCCGAAGCGGATCATCGTCATCGCGCTGCTGGTGATGGTGGCGACAGCCATCTTCGGCATCCCGGTCACCAAGAGCCTGTCCGCGGGTGGCATGCAGGATCCGACGTCGGAGTCCGCCCAGGCCACCAAGCTGTTGGTCGACAAGTTCGACCAGGGCGATATGGACCTGCTGATCACCGTAACCTCGGATGCCGGCGCGCAGAGTGCTGCGGCCCGATCGGTCGGCACCGACATCGCCGCGCAGTTGCAGGCGTCGCCGCACGTGGGCGAGGTGACCTCCGCATGGACAGCGCCGTCGTCGGCCGCGCCAGCACTGGTCAGTAAGGACGGCAAGACCGGGCTGATCGTCGCGGGCATCACCGGCGGCGAGAGCGATGCGCAGATATACACCAAGGAGCTGACCGAACGACTGGTACACGACCGAGATGGTGTCACCGTGCGTGCCGGCGGCGAGGCGATGACCTACGTGCAGGTCAACGGCCAAAGCGAAAAAGACCTGCTGCTAATGGAATCCATCGCGATTCCGCTCAGCTTCCTGGTGCTGATGTGGGTGTTCGGCGGCCTGCTTGCCGCGGCGGTGCCGCTGGCGGTCGGAGCCTTCGCGATCCTGGGATCGATGTCGGTGCTGCACGCGATCACCTACTTCACCGACGTGTCGATCTTCGCGCTGAATCTGACCGTCGCGATGGGCCTCGCGCTGGCGATCGACTACACGCTGCTGATCGTCAGCCGGTACCGGGACGAGCTGACGGCCGGATCCGGGCGCGATGAGGCCCTCATCCGCACCATGGCCACCGCCGGCCGCACCGTGCTGTTTTCGGCGTTGACGGTCGCGCTGTCGATGGTGGCGATGGTGCTGTTCCCGATGTACTTCCTCAAGTCCTTCGCCTATGCGGGCATCGCGGTGGTCGCGTTCGCGGCCGTCGCGGCCATCGTGGTGGCACCGGCCGCGATCGTGCTGCTCGGGGACAGGCTGGACTCACTCGATGTGCGTCGCCTGCTGCGCCGCGTGTTCGGACGACCGGAGCCGGTCGCCAAACCGGTCGAAGCGACATTCTGGTATCGGTCCGCGAAACTCGTTACCCGCCGTGCGATTCCGATCGGCGTCGCGATCGTTGCGCTATTGCTTTTGCTCGGCGCGCCGTTCCTCGGTGCGAAATGGGGCTTCCCCGATGACCGCGTGTTGCCCGAATCATTGTCCGCCCGCCAGGTCGGCGACCAGCTGCGCAATGACTTCGCCGTCGACTCGGCACGCAACGTAAGGGTGGTGCTCCCCGACGCGACAGGGGTGACGCCCGAGGCACTCGGCCGTTATGCCGCCCAGCTTTCCCAGGTCCCCGACGTGTCCTCGGTGTCCTCACCCACGGGCACGTTCGTCGGTGGCGCACCGGCCGGTCCGCCCACGGGCGCAACCGGACTGACGGACGGCAGCGCGTTTCTGACCGTTGGCAGCGACGCGCCCCTGTTCTCCGACGCCTCCGCGGCGCAGCTCGACCGGCTGCAGGCGGTGAACCCGCCCGACGGCAAGCAGGTGCAGTTGACCGGCGTCGCACAGGTCAACCGCGACAGCTCAGTGGCGATCACCGAACGGATCCCCGTCGTGCTGGCGGTGATCGCGGCGATCACATTCGTGCTGCTGTTCCTGTTGACCGGAAGCATCGTTTTGCCGCTGAAGGCCTTGGTGCTCAACGTGTTGTCGTTGACCGCCGCGTTCGGTGCGCTGGTATGGATCTTCCAGGAGGGTCATCTCGGCGGGCTGGGTACCACGGCAACCGGAACGTTGGTGGCCACCATGCCGGTGCTGCTGTTCTGCATCGCGTTCGGCCTGTCGATGGACTACGAGGTGTTCCTGGTGTCGCGGATCCGCGAATACTGGCTGTCCCGGCAGGGCAAGACGCGGGACGACAACGACGAAGCCGTTGCGCTGGGCCTGGCCCGTACCGGCCGCGTGATCACCGCCGCCGCGTTGGTGATGTCCATCTCGTTCGCCGCATTGATCACCGCCCAGGTGGCATTCATGCGGATGTTCGGCGTCGGCCTGACACTGGCGATCCTCGTCGACGCCACCCTGGTGCGGATGCTGCTGGTGCCGGCCTTCATGCACGTGCTGGGCCGCTGGAACTGGTGGGCGCCCAAGCCGTTGGCCCGACTGCACGAACGCATCGGCATCAGCGAGTCGACCGACGACCTGATTCCTCCCGCGGAGAAACGGGAGCGGGTCGCGGTCTCGGTGACGGACACTGGTTGACGTGGTAACCCAGCCATTGCGTCGCAGGCGCGCCCCGCGCGGCTCCGGTGAGCAGCTCAGAGACGAAATCCTCGACGCCACCACCGAGCTGCTGCTGGAAACCGGGCACGCCAAGGCGGTGTCGATCCGTTCGGTCGCGCAGCGGGTCGGCGTCACACCGCCGTCGATCTACCTGCACTTCGTCGACAAGGACGCGCTGCTCGATGCGGTGTGCGCACGGTACTTCGAAAAGCTCGACGAGGAGATGCAGCGCGTCGCGGCCGATCAGCCGTCCACCATTGAACTGCTGCGTGCGCAGGGCCTGGCCTATGTCCGCTTCGCCATGCAGACCCCGGAGTTGTACCGGATCGCCACCATGGGCGAGGGCAGGCCCGGGAGCGACGTCGACGTCACACTGAACAGCTCGGCGTTCCTGCACATGCGCAAGTCGGTGGAGTCGTTGATGGAAGAGGGCATCTATGCCCCGGGCGATCCCACCACGGCCGCGCTGCAATTGTGGACCGCCGCGCACGGCGTGGCGGCGCTGCTGATCTCGCGCCCGTATCTGCCCTGGGGTGACGTCGAGGAGTTCGTCGACCAGACCTTGTCGGCCGTATGTTGCGGCCACATCGTGCTCGGGCTCGTCGGCGACGACGCAACACCGCAGGAGACCGTCAACTGGTTGCTCAACCGCCAACCGCCCGAGAGGAATTCGTGAGCGACACCAGCGACACCACAGACAACCCATTCTTCGCACGGCTGTGGACCTTTTTGTCCAACCACGAAACCGAGGAGATCCAGCGGCTGCGGCGAGAGAACCTGGCAGGCCTGTCCGGCCGGGTACTGGAGGTCGGCGCGGGGACCGGGACCAACTTCGCGTTCTATCCGCCGACGGTGACCGAGGTGGTCGCCGTTGAACCGGAGCGACGGCTGGCCCCGCTGGCTCGCGAAGCCGCAGAAAGAGCGACCTTTCCGGTGACGGTGAGCACCGGCACCGTTGAGAAGTTCGCGAAGGATCCCCGGGGGAAGCCGTTCGACGCCGTCGTGTGTTCGCTGGTGCTGTGCTCGGTGGACGACCCGGACGGCGTTCTGCGACAACTGCATTCGTTCTTGCGCCCCGGCGGCGAGCTGCGTTACCTCGAGCACGTCGCCAACGGCGGTTTTCGCGGGCGGCTGCAGAGATTCGCCGACGCCACCGTATGGCCCCGGCTGATGGGCAACTGCCACACGCATCGTGACACCGAAGCATCAATCGTGGGCGCGGGCTTCGAGGTGGGGGCCGTGCGCCGTGAGCCCGCGCTTCCGGCATGGTTTCCGACGCCGGTGGCGGAGTACACCATCGGTCGCGCGGTGAAGCCCGGGGCCTAGCGCAGCGGCGATAGCTTGTCGGCGTCCGCTGACACCATCTCGCTATGAGGAACGTGTTTGTGGGCAGCGAAGCGGTCGCGCAAGGCATGCTCAATGAATACGAGCTGCGGCGTTGGCATCGGCGAATCTTCCGCGATGTCTACGTTCCCAAGGGCCACGACGTATCACTTCGCGACCGGATCGCAGGCGCGTGGTTGCGGTCCGACCGTCGAGGAGTGATCGCAGGGGTGGCCGCGTCTGCATTGCACGGCGCATCGTGGATCGACGATGACATCACGATCGAGCTGCTCTGGTCTAACAGCAGGCCACCGCGCGGCTTGATCGCACGCGACGAACGTTTCGCCGACGATGAGATCACCCGTATCGCCGGCATTCCGGTAACCACGCGGGCGCGAACCGCGTTTGACCTGGGCCGGCACCTGCCGCGTGACGATGCGATAGCACGTCTCGATGCCCTCATGTGGTCGTCGCCGTTTTCCCTCGAAGACGTATGGTTGCTCGCCAAGCGCTACCGCGGTGCCCGTGGGTTGCCTCAGCTGCGTGAAGCCTTGCCGCTCGTCGATGGCGGCGCAGCGTCGCCGATGGAGACGTGGCTGCGGGTGTTGGTGGTCGATGCGGGATTACCTCGCCCAACCACCCAGATTCCTGTCGTAGAGAACCATGGCCGTGTGGTCCGCTGGCTCGATATGGGCTGGGAGGATTTCAAAGTGGCCGCCGAGTACGACGGGGATCAACATCGAACCGATCGCAAGCAGTACGTCAAGGACATCCGGGTGATGCCGAAGCTAGAGCGCATGGGGTGGAAGGTGATCCGCGTAATCAAGGAGGACCACGCAGAGGACGTCGTCGAGCGGATAAGGACGGCGCTGGTGTCCCGCGGCTGGAAGCCGCCAATTCTGTAGCTGGCGCGAAAAAGTCCGAGTAACCAGCACGGTAACTACAGAATCGAGAGTTGACGGCGGCCTAGCCGAGCAGGGCAGGCAGACGCTGTAACAGCCCCGGCAGTGCGCCGGCAGCGGTTTCCCGCACCGTGGCCGTCGCGACATCCGACAGCGGGGTCCGTTCGGGGTTGACCTCGATCACCGGAATGCCGTTGGCCAGTGCCAATTCCGGTAGTCCAGCGGCGGGGTAGACGATCGACGACGTGCCCACCACGACCACCACGTCGGCGTTGCCCACCGCATCGACGGAGTTCTGCCACGCGGAGTCGGGCAACGGCTCACCGAACCACACCACATTGGGCCTGACCAGCCCGCCGCATTCGCACTGTGGCGGCGGCGCGACCTCGACGGGTTCGGGCATGTCTGGCAGATGATCCTGATACTCGGACTCACAACGGTCGCAACGGAATTCGAACAGGCTGCCGTGCAGGTGATAGACGCGTTGGCTGCCGGCCCGTTCGTGCAGGTTGTCAACGTTCTGAGTGACGACGTGCACCTCGGCGTGGTCCTGCCACGCGGCGACGGCGAGGTGGCCGTTGTTGGGCTGGACCGACTGCATGAGGTAGTGCCGCCACAGGTACCACGCCCACACCTTCTCCGGGTGCCGCTGCCAGCCCTGTGTGCTGGAGATCTCGTACGGGTCGACCTTGGCCCACAGCCCGGTCTCGACGTCGCGGAATGTCGGGACCCCACTCTCGGCGGAGATGCCCGCCCCGCTGAGCACCGTCACTTGCACATCACCAAACTAGCGGGTCTGCGCGATACTAGGCAGGTGGCCGAGTTGGGGGAATGGGTGCAGGTTGATCCGAACGCGAACAAACCCCTGTTCGACCAGCTCAGGACTCAGATCATCGACGGCAGTCGGGACGGCCGGCTGTCGCCGGGCACACGGCTGCCGACGGTTCGTGAACTGGCCGCGAAGTTGGGCCTGGCGGTGAACACGGTTGCCCGCGCTTATCGCGAGTTGGAGTCGGCGGGGATCCTCGAAACCCGTGGCCGTTTCGGCACTTTCGTCGCACGTGCCGATCCCGCCGACGCCGCGATGGCGACCGCCGCGCACAGCTATGTGACGGCGGCCAAGGCTCTTGGCATCGGTAAGGACGAGGCGCTGCGATACGTGTCGTCGGCGTTCGGCTAGCTGCTAGCCGAATTCCAGCAGTGTGAAAACGGGCCGGACCGGATCCAGCAGTGGAAGTCGCTGCGCCGTCCACATCAGCGCGTTGAGCACTTTGCCACGGCCCGCGGGCATCGGCAGATCATGCACGGCGCGAATGCCCGGAACGGTATTGGCGAGATTTGCGACCTCCGCGACGGACAGGGTGAACGGCATCGGCGGCACCCGGTAACGCAGCGAGGTCCGCATGCCGTGGCGTGCCCAGGCCGCGAACCAGGCCGGCGGCAGGTCGAACATCATCTGGCCACCGGGGAAGCGCTTGGCGCATTCGGTGATCAGCCCGAGCGCCTCCTCGGGCTGCAGGTACATGAGCAGACCCTCGGCGGTGATGAATACCCCGTCGGTCGTGTCGACCCGGTCCATCCAGCCGAAGTCCAGCGCCGAATGCGCGCACACCGACACGCGACCAGAATGCGGCAAGAGTCGCCGGCGGAGTTCGATGATCGGTGGCAGATCGACTGTGAGCCAGCGGAATTGGTTGCCGATGCCCGCCGCGTCCAGGCGGTAGAAGCTGGTCTGCAGCCCCTCGGCGAGCGCGACGACGGTGGCCGATGGATGGTCGGTGAGGTAGCGCCGCGTGTAGTTGTCGAATGCCAGCGCGCGCATCGCCATGTCCTGGCGGCGGGTGAACCCGAACTTGGCGAAATCGAAGTCGATGGCGTCCACCAGCTTGATCGCCATCGGATCGTCGATGATGGAGTCCGGCCTGCGCGCCTCGGTGGCTCGTACCAGCAGGGTCAGAAGCGCGGTCTCGGAAACGCCGGTGAGGGCGGTGCCGTCTGCCTTGGCGCTCATCGCAACACCTTGTCCAGCGTGCGCAGGTTTCGGGTTGTCGTCGACGACTTGTAGCGCTTCTTTCCCATCGTCTTGCCGATGGTGGTGTCCAGGGTGCCCTTGTTGGGGACCTGCCAGTAGATCACGCCCTTGCCGCGCTTGATCTTTTCGTCGGGGCCGGCCTGCTTGGCCAGCTCCGCCAGTTCATCGAGCACCTTCTTGTCGGTGACGAACGTGACGTAACTGTGCTTGCCTTCGACTTCGCGCTCGAAGGGGTAGGCCGTTGAGATCGCCCGCACGGTGTCGAGGTCGTAGGCGAGCACCCACGCGTCGTAGCCGAACTCGTCGCGCAGTGTCTTCTCGGCCTTCTTCCGCACGGCGTCGACGCCCGAACGGCTCTCCAGCAGCACATTGCCGCTGGCCAAAATGGTTTGGACGCCGGTGAAGCCGGCCTTCTCCAACGCGGCGGCCACCTCGGCCATCTTGAGGTTGACCCCGCCGACGTTGACCCCGCGCAGGAACGCCGCGTACCGGGTCATTCGCCGAACTCCAGCTTGCCGTCGATCACGGTCATTGGTTCGATCCTAGAGACGTAGGCTCGAGGAATGACGCGCCAGGTGTTCGACGACAAGCTGCTCGCAGTGATCAGCAATAACTCACTGGGTGTCCTGGCCACCATCAAGCAGGACGGCCGGCCGCAGCTGTCGAACGTGTCGTATCACTTCGACCCGCGCAACCTCGCCATCCAGGCGTCGATCACCGAGCCCCGGGCCAAGACCCGCAACCTGCGCCACGACCCCAGGGCGTCACTGCACGTCAGCTGCGACGACGGCTGGTCCTATGCGGTGGCGGAGGGAAACGCCATCCTCACCCCGCCCGCCGCAGCACCGGACGACGACACCGTCGAAGCGCTGATTGCGTTGTACCGCAACATCGCCGGTGAACACCCGGATTGGGATGACTACCGGCGCGCGATGGTCGACGACCGCCGGGTGGTGATGACCTTGCAGATCTCGCACCTGTACGGCATGCCGCCGGGGATGCGCTGAGCGCGTGGAAAAGGCCGCGACGCCGCCGGGTGCGCCGCGCTAGGCTGCGGCTATGGCCAAAGCACCGGAAGACGACACCAAACGAAAGTTCCGGGAGGCGCTGGACCGAAAGAAGGCGAAGTCGGCCGGCGGTGCCGATCACAAAGACG
>NZ_JBOGDB010000333.1:0-3007 GCF_050701515.1 Mycobacterium sp.
GTTCTGGATGGTGCCGGTGAGCTTCTCGCGCGGCACGCCCTTCTTCTCGGCGGCCGCGACGTAGAACGCCAACAGGATGGCCGCGGTGCCGTTGATGGTGAAGCTGGTGCTGATCTTGTCCAGCGGAATGTCGTCGAACAGGATCTCGGCGTCGGCGAGCGTGTCCACCGCAACACCGACGCGGCCCACCTCCTCGCTGACCTCGGGATCGTCGGAGTCGAAGCCGCACTGGGTCGGCAGGTCGAGCGCGACCGACAACCCCGTTCCACCCTGTTCCAGCAGGTAGCGGTAGCGGCGGTTGGATTCCTCCGCGGTCCCGAAGCCCGAATACTGGCGGAAGGTCCACAGCTTGCCGCGGTACCCACTCGCGAAGTTGCCGCGGGTGAATGGGTAGGTACCCGGCGCAGGCGGATCACCGGCCCGATCGGCCGGTCCGTAGACGGGCTCGAGCGGGATGCCGGAGGGGGTCTGAACTGGGTCGGTCATCAATGGATAACGTACTTGCAAAAAATGAGAATGCCAATACCGCAGACCGGAAACGTGCACTGGGCGGGGCCTGTCGGGACGTTGGGACGTCGAGCGAAGACCCGGTACACAGTGATTATGGCACTTGCCTAAAATGAGAATGGCAATACCAGTCCGGTAGCATGAGGCACGGCGACATCCGAGGAGGTCCATGTCCAGCCAGCGGCAATCGTTCACCGATCGAACCCTCGTCGTCTCCGGCGCCAGTCGGGGCATCGGGTTGGCGATCGCAGTCGGCGCGGCAAGGCAGGGCGCCAACATCGTGCTGCTGGCCAAGACGGCCGATCCGCACCCCAAGCTGCCGGGCACCGTGCACACCGCCGTCGCGGAGATCGAGGCCGCAGGCGGTAAGGGCGCGGCCGTGGTCGGCGACGTCCGCAACGAGGAAGACGTGCAACGCGCCGTCGACACCGCGGTGGAGCGCTTCGGCGGCGTCGACATCTGCGTCAACAACGCCAGCGCCATCGCAACAGAACCGACCGAGCAGCTTTCGGCCAAGAAGTTCAACCTGATGATGGACATCAACGTCCGGGGCACGTTCCTGCTGACCAAGGCGTCTCTGCCGGATTTGCGCAAGTCACCCGACGCGCACGTGCTGACGCCGGCACCGCCGATCAACATGAACCCGCACTGGCTGGGCGCACACCCGTCCTACACGCTGTCGAAGTACGGAATGACGTTGCTGTCGCTGGGCTGGGCGGCCGAGTACGCCGACGCAGGCATCGGCTTTGCTTGCTTGTGGCCCGAGACGTATATCGCGACGTCCGCGGTGGCGAACTCGCCCAACGCCGAGGCGATGCTCGCGAGGTCGCGCAGTCCGGAGCTCATGGGCGATGCCGCCGTCGAGATCCTGTCCCGGCCCGCCGTCGAGGTGAACGGTCAGTGCTACATCGATTCGGCGCTGTTGGCCGAGGCCGGCGTGACCGACCTGTCCCGCTACGGGGGCGGCGACAACCCCATACTTGATATCTTCGTCGACAAACGATGAGCATTTCGCTGCTGCTCGAGATGGCTGCCTCGAGCGATCCGGACCGGACGGCAGTGGTGTCCGGCGGCATGCGGCTGTCCACAACCGAACTCAGCGCTCTTGCCGACGGTGGGGCCGGGGTGATCGCGGCGTCCGGCGCCCAGCACGTCGCCTATGTCGGCGCTGGTGGTGTCATGTTGCCATTGCTGCTTTTTTCGTCGGCGAGGGCTTCGGTGGCCGTCACGCCGCTGAACTACCGGCTCAGCGCTGATGGGCTGCGTGAACTGATCGACCGGCTGCCCACACCTCTGGTGATCGCCGATGCCGAGTACCGAGATCTCGTCGCGGGCGCGGGCAAGCAGGTGATCTCCTCGGATGAGTTCATCGAGTCTGCCCGCACCGCCGACGCGGTCGCCGAGTTCCCCGACCCCGACGATGTCGCCGTCGTGCTGTTCACGTCCGGCACCACTTCGCGGCCCAAGGCCGTCGAGCTGACACACAACAATCTCACCAGCTACGTCACCGGCACGGTGGAGTTCGGATCGGCATCCGCCGAGGACGCCGCGTTGATCTGTGTACCGCCCTATCACATCGCCGGTGTCGGTGCGGCTCTGTCCAATCTGTACGCGGGCCGAAAGATGGTGTACCTGACCAGGTTCGACCCGCAAGAGTGGGTTCGCATGGTGGCCGACGAGGGCATCACCACCGCAACCGTGGTCCCGACGATGCTCGATCGCATCGTGGCTGCACTCGAACGCACACGTGCGCAGCTGCCGACGCTGCGGAATCTGGCCTATGGCGGGTCGAAGGTGGCGCTGCCGCTGGTTCGCAAGGCGCTCGAGCTGCTTCCCGGCGTGGGGTTCGTCAACGCGTACGGCCTCACCGAGACGAGCTCGACGATCGCAGTCCTCACCCCGGACGATCACCGGGACGCGCTGGCGGCACCGGACGAGGCGGTCGCGCGTCGACTCGGCTCGGTCGGTCAGCCGGTGCCCGGCATCGAGGTGCAGATTCGCGCCGACGACGGCACCGTTCTCGGCCCGGGAGAGACCGGCGAACTGTTCGTCCGCGGCGATCAGGTGTCGGGCCGGTACGCCGAGATCGGCTCGGTACTCGACGCCGACGGCTGGTTCCCGACCAAAGACGTTGCCATCCTTGACGAGAACGGCTACCTGTTCATCGGCGGACGATCCGACGACACGATCATTCGGGGCGGCGAGAACATCGCGCCCGCGGAGATCGAAGACGTCCTTGTCGAGCATCCCGACGTGCGCGCCTGCGTGGTCGTCGGACCGGAGGATCCCGAGTGGGGGCAGATCATCGTCGCGGTGGTGGTCCCCGGCGACGGCGCCAGTCCGGATCCCGACGAATTGCGCGAGTATGTCCGCAAGAGCCTGCGTGGGTCGAGAACTCCCGACCGGGTGGTATTCCGAGAAGAACTGCCCACCACCGCGACCGGCAAGGTGCTTCGTCGCGAACTGGTCGACGAATTAGCAAGGAGCCGAACATGATCAA
>NZ_JBOGDB010000334.1:0-3863 GCF_050701515.1 Mycobacterium sp.
CGGGCGGGGCCTGCTCATGGTGTCTGGCGAGGTCACCTGCTGGTGCCTCAGGCACGCGTGGAGCTTGGCCCCAACCACGGTTCATTCAGATGGCTCCTCGTTAAGCGGCGGCGGGCAGGTCGGCGGGGGCGCCGGCGATGGCGGCGTCCCAGTGCACGCGGCGGGTGACCACGACGTGGATCCAGCGCAACAACGCAGCGGCGATGGCGGCGCGGGCTTGACCATCGGTGAGCCGATTGTGTTGGCGGGTGGTCAGATACCGGTGGCGGGCGGCCATCACCGGGTTATGCGGCAGCGCCCCCCACACCGCGCGCCAGGCCGCCAGCCGCAGCCGGGGCCGGCCCCGCCGCGAGATCCGCGCCCGGCCGTGAAACGTGCCGCTGGTGTTCTCGCGCGGGCACAGCCCGGCGTGCTTGACCAGCGCGCGCGGGCTATCAAAGCGGGTCGGATCCCCGGTTTCGGCCAACATCGCCGCCGCTCCCACCGCCGAGATCCCGGGGATGCTGGTGACGAACTCGGTCAGCCCCAGCTCGTCGAGGATCTCGACCATGCGGGTTTCCACTTCGCCCAGGCGGGTTTTGGTGGCCCGCCAGTCGGCCAGCACCCAGCGGGCGCGTTCCAGCGCGCCGGGGCGCTGCGCCAAGACTCCGGTCGGGTCGACCAGGGCGGTATAGACCGCGGCGATGATGGGCCGTCGCCTGCGCTGCCCACCCCAACGACCCAGCTCGCGCACCACCGCGGCCTCAAACCGCGCCAGGCCCATCCGGGCCAACCGCTCCGGATGGCCGTTGCACCGGGCCAGCACCACCGCCAGGGCCGCACACCAGTTAGCCGAGTCAAACGGTTTCGCCGCGGCCTCCAGCACCCCTGGCCAGGCGCATTCGAGCAGATCCCGCAGCTGGGCCACGCACGCGGTGGCCTCGGTGACCAACCGCTCCCGGCGCGCCCCCAGCTGACGCAGCCGCGCCCAGCTCTCATCGGCACGCTCAGGCACATAACAGTGCAGCTGGGCCACCAGCCGCGCGATCAGCATCGCATCCTTGTCATCGCTTTTATCCCGGGTGTAGTCCTCGGACTCCCGGGCCCGGCCCACCAACATCGGGTTCACACACACCATGGTCATATCCTGTTGAACGGCAAGCTGATTGAGCACCATCCAGCGATGCCCGGTCGGCTCACACCCCACCGTCACACCGGCGAACCCATGCTTGCCCGCGACGCCGCGGGCCCAATCAAGCACCGGGCCCAAATCCCAGGCCCGCACCTTCACCGTCCTGCGAGCCAGCACCTGCGAATCATGATCACAGACCACCACCGCCTGCTTCTTATCCGCCAGATCAATACCCAGAATCGCGTTATCGACCGGCACCAGCCGGCGCAACTCAGCCAACTTGGCGTTGCGACGCTTGTCACCACGCGACAACCCACTACCCTTGGACACGACGTCCTCCTCGCTGTCATTGGGACTAGAACCCGTCAACGACAGCAGGAGGACGTCCTCAACTCCTTCATCGACACGCAAAGGCATAGTTGTCTTACTACGCACGCTCGCGGAGCTACGGGAGGTGTCCCCAGCTCGCGGAGCTACGGGAAGGCGTCACTCCCAGTCGTGCACGGTGTTCTGGGCGGGCTCCAGGCCCTGAGCGATCAGCAGCTCGGTGGCGTCGGCGGCCTGTTCGCAGAGCAGCGGAACCTCGGGCCGTTCGACGGCGGCGAAGTTCTCCAGCACGAACGCCGCCGGATCCTTGCGGCCCGGTGGCCTCCCGATGCCGATGCGCACGCGCTGAAAATCCTTGGTGCCCAGGGCCGACGCCACCGAGCGCAACCCGTTGTGACCGGCCGCACCGCCACCGAACTTGAGCCGGATACGACCGAACTCGATGTCGAGTTCGTCGTGGATCACCACGATGTCGGCCGGCGGTACCGAGTAGAACTTGGCCAGCGGCGCGACCTGGCGACCCGACTCATTCATGTAGGTCCGCGGTTTGGCCAGGACGATCGACCGGCCGCCGAGCCGGCCCGTGACGATCTCCGCGCCGGAACGCTTGTGCACCTTGAAGTTCGACCCCATCCGCTCGGCGAGCAGGTCGGCGACGACGAAGCCGAGGTTGTGCCGGGTCTTGGCGTAGTTGCGCCCGGGATTGCCCAGGCCCACCACTAGTTGGGGGTACCGCCCACCTGGAGGGTAGGGGGAGGGCTCGGCCATCTTGCGGCGGAACCCGATTATTCGGATTCCTTGGCGGGGGCTTCTTCGCCGCCCTCGCCGCCCTCGGCAGCTTCGGCACCTTCGGCACCTTCGGCACCCTCGGCGCCCTCCTCGCCCTCGGCGGCCTCCTCGGCGACCTCTTCTTCCTCTTCGACCTCGCCGGCACCCTCGGCCTCGAGCTCCTCGGCGGTCGGCGCCGGAACGACGTTGACCACCAGCATCTCGGGGTCCGACACCAGCACGACGCCGGGCGGCAACGCGATCGTCCCGGCCGTGAACTGGGTGCCGATTTCGGCGTCCTGGACGGAGACGGTCAGCTGTTCGGGGATCGCCTGCACGTCCGACTCGATCTCGATCGTGCTCGTCTCCTGGGTGACCAGCGTGCCCGAGGCGGCCTCACCCTCGACGACGACGTTGACCTCGACGGTCACCTTCTCGCCCTTGCGGACCACCAGCAGATCGGCGTGCTGGATGTTGCGGCGGATGGGATGGATGTCTAGCGCCTTGGTCAGTGCCAACTGCTCTTTGCCGTCGACGTCGAGGGTGAGCACCGCGTTGGTGCCCGAGTGGCGCAGCACCGCGGCGAAGTCATGGCCGGGCAGCAGCAGGTGCTGCGGGTCGGCGCCGTGGCCGTACAGCACCGCGGGGATCTGGCCCGCGCGCCGGGCACGGCGCGATGCGCCCTTGCCGGTCTCGGTGCGCACCGCGGCCGTCAGGTTATTGGTGGTGGGACTTGAAGTCTTGGCCATGGGGGTGTTGCTCCTCTACGCCGGTCAATTCTCAGCACGGCCAGGGTCGCAACTACGCAAAGCGTGTTCCCGTCGATAACGGTGGCACTGTCAGATGCCACCCTCGCCGTGACGCCGAGCTAGGTTAGCGCATCAGCTGCTCAGAGCGCGAATTTGGTGTCCGTGAGCTGCTCGGATAGCTCCCACAGCGCTGCGGCCTTCTTTGCGTCGCGGGCCAGCGGGCCGCGGGCGACGCTCCGGGTCGGGCCACGCATCCCGAACCGGGGACCGATGAAACTGTTGCCGGGCAGGTCCTGGGAGACGGCGTAGAGCGTCTGCCGGGCGCCGAAGTCGGCATCGGTGCCCACCAGCCGGGTGACGCCGAGCCAGAACTTCGTGCCGACCGCGTTTCCCGTCCGGCCCTGAAGGTTGGTTTCCGAGTAGCCGGGATGGGCGGCCTGCGCCTTTACCGGCGAGCTCGCAGCGTCGAGGCGGCGCTGCAACTCGCTGGTGAACAGCAGGTTGGCCAATTTCGATTGGCCATAGGCAGGCCAGGCCAGGTACGGCCGCGACTTCCAGTTGAGATCCTTGAGGCTGATGTAGCCGATCAGGTGCATCATCGACGACACCGTGACCACGCGGTCGGTGATCTTCGGCAGCAGCAGGTTGGTCAACGCGAAGTGACCGAGGTGGTTGGTGCCGATCTGGCTTTCGAACCCCTCGACGGTCTGCGCGTACGGCACCGCCATGATGCCGGCGTTGTTGACCAGCACATCGGCGGTGTGCACACCGTCGGCGAACTCCCGCACCGATGCCAGGTCCTGCAGGTCGAGCTTGCGCACCTCGACGTCGCCGGTCATGCCCGCCGCGGCCTCGTCGCCCTTGGCGGTGTTGCGGCAGGCGAGGACTACCTTCGCCCCGACCCGGGC